>JBGQFF010000005.1:0-53137 GCA_041496745.1 Gammaproteobacteria bacterium | reverse complement strand
TTCGTGCTCGCTCATACGCGTGGCCGGGGGCTGGGGATAAAGGTATGATTTTAACTTGAAAGCGCCCGTAGCTCAGCGGATCAGAGTATTGGCCTCCGAAGCCAAGGGTCGTGGGTTCGAATCCCGCCGGGCGCGCCAGATCATCCCTCACCAAGGAAGCGCCATGTCAGGCAGAACCCTTATTGCGGCTGGCCTGCTCGCGTTCGCGAGCGCCGCTATCGCCCAGTACCCCAACAAGCCCGTCACGATCGTGGTGCCCTTTTCCGCGGGCGGGCCCACCGACACGGTGGCGCGCGTCATGGCTCAGGCCATGCAGAAACCCATGGGGCAGACGATGCTCGTGGAGAACAAGGTCGGGGCAGGCGGCACGATCGGCGTCAATGCGGTGGCCAAGGCGGCGCCCGACGGCTACACCACGCTCATCTACCACATCGGCATGGCCACCGCGCCGGCGCTCTATCGCACGCTGCCCTTCAAGCCGATGGAGGACCTCGAGCCGATCGGCCTGATCAACGAGGTGCCAATGACGCTGGTGGCGCGCGGCAATTTCCCGGCGAAGGACTTCAAGGAGTTCCTTTCCTACATCAAGGCCAACAGCGGGAAGATCAACTACGCCAACGCGGGCCTGGGCGCCGCCTCGCACCTGTGCGGCATGCTGTTCATGAGCGCGATAGAAACGGACTTCACCACCATTTCCTACAAGGGCACGGCGCCGGCGATGAACGACCTGATCGGCGGGCAGGTGGACTTCATGTGCGACCAGACCACCAACACAACCGGCCAGATCCGCGGCGGCAAGATCAAGGTCTACGGCGTGACCACCAAGAAGCGCGTGGCCTCGCTGCCCAACGTGCCCACGCTCGACGAGCAGGGCCTGAAGGGGTTCGAGGTCGGCGTATGGCACGGCATGTACGTGCCGAAAGGCACGCCGAAACCCGTGATCGACAAGCTGGTGTCCTCGCTGCAGGCGGCGCTCAAGGACCCGCTGGTGAAGACGCGCTTCAACGACCTCGGCACCGACCCGATCGCGCTCGACAAGGCAACGCCGGCGGCGCTGCGCGCGCACCTCAAGGCGGAGATCGAGAAGTGGGGCCCGCTGATCAAGAAAGCGGGGGTCTACGCCGATTGACCCGGGTCTCATGACAACCGCGCCGATCAGCCGCTTCCCCGTCCCCAGGCTCGAAGACCTGCCGGAGGACGTGCGCGCGCGCATCCTTGCGGTGCAGGAGAAGTCCGGCTTCGTGCCGAACGTGTTCCTCGCCCTCGCCCACCGCCCGGAGGAGTTCCGTGCGTTCTTCGCCTATCACGATGCGCTGATGGACAAGCAGGGCGGCCTGACCAAGGCCGAGCGCGAGATGATCGTGGTGGCGACCTCCGGCGCGAACAAGTGCCAGTATTGCGTAGTGGCGCACGGCGCGATCCTGCGCGTGCGCGCGAAGGATCCGCGGGTCGCCGACCAGGTGGCGATCAACTACCGCAAGGCCGACATCACGCCGCGGCAGAAGGCGATGCTCGATTTCGCCATGCAGGTGGCGCTCGAGGCGGCCGCTGTCGGCGAGCGCGACTTCGAAGCGCTGCGCGCGCACGGCTTTTCCGAGGACGACATCTGGGACATCGCTGCGATTGCCGCTTTCTTCGCGCTTTCCAACCGCATGGCGAACGTCACCAGCATGCGGCCCAATGACGAGTTCTACCTGATGGGGCGCGTGGCGAGGGAGAAGTAGGCTTTCACGCCGCCTGAATTAGCCGCCTTTGCGCGCAACCCCGCGGATGCTGGGTCGCACGATGGGCAGGGCCTTGCGGATGCTCTCGCGCTCGATGCGCTCGATCCTGAATCCTGCCGCAGTGATCGCGGCTTCGGTGCGCCGCGTCAGGTGGCAGTTGCCCATCAGGTGCTTCCACACCGGCTCGATGCGTTTCTGCCACTTCAGGCGGTTCGGCTTGCTGTCCGCGGCGACGTGCTCTAGGAACACCAGCTTGCCGCCGGGCTTGAGCACGCGCCGAATCTCCTTGAGGGCGGCTTGCTGGTCGGGAACCGAGCAAAGCACCAGCGAACACACCACCGCGTCGAGCGAGGCTGGGGTTGCCGGCAAGGCCTCGAGCGAGGCGCCTGAAATCTCGACGTGTTGCGCTCCCGCGGCGTCGCGCTTTGCCTGCAGCTTTCGCCGCATGTGGGGATCGGGCTCGCAGAGCACCAGCCGCGTCACTGTTTTCGGGTAGCGGGGCAGGGTGGCGCCGGTGCCGGCCCCAACTTCAAGCACTTCGCCCGAGAGATCGCGCAGCAGCTCTGCGCGCCACAGGTCGAGGCAGGCTTCGTTGCTCCCGCGCGTGAAGCGGTCGTAGACCGCGGCCATCAGCCAGGACATTGGATCAATTCTTAACAGCACCCGCCTTGAAAAACGTGTAGCAAAAGACGCCGTCCGCTTCCGCAGTTCTGTACAAATCGGCAATGGCCTTATCGAAGTCGGCCTCGGTCATGATCCCCGATTCAAGGGAGGACTTCCGCATACCCTCGATCATTGCGGTAAAAGTTTTCCTTGTGAATCCTTCGACCAGATCGGGCTTGCTGGAGTCGACGTAGACCATTCGCGGAGAGACATGAACCTCGCCAAAACCAGCTTCTGTTAGCAGGGGGTAAAGCGCCCTGCCTATCAACGCATTTCCCCCTGCTCTTGCTTGCAATTCCACCTGGCAACGAACAGCCCTGCGCGCATAATCGCTGTCCGGATAGAAGTAGGTGGAGCCATGATCGCCTTCAATCACCGTGATGGTTCCACCGGGCTTCAAGACGTGTTTCAGTGCTCTCAGCGCCTCTACGGGCTGGGCCAGATGTTCAAGGACGAAGCACAGGAAGACATGATCGAATGACTCGGGCGGAAACGGTACATGGAAGATGTCCGCCTGCCGTAGCGTCACATTATTGATGCCTGCCGCCTGAACAGCCTTTCTGGCCTCGACGACCGATGCTTCGGACACATCTATGGACGTTATTAGCGCCTTTGGGCTATTGGTTGCCAGGGTAACTGTTTGCGCGCCGACCCCGCACCCAGCCTCCAAAACGCTGCTTCCTTCCGGGTAGGCCGTATCCGAATGCAATAGCTCCACGAGCGTAGATGCCTGATCTCGCAACCGCAGATTTTCTCTCGGATCGTAACCATGTACGTAAGTGCCAGTCATTGACTCACCCTGGACGATGCCGAACTATTGATTGAACGGCATGCAAATCATGCTAGAAGCATCCATAAGCAGATGCAACCGCCTAGGCTGCTAGCGGCGGACGACGCTTCCAGACTTCATTCGCCTGCTCGAAAGCGTGCGCCAACTGCAGCACGCCAAAATCGTCGCGGTAGCGGCCGACGATCTGCAGCCCGACCGGCAGTCCCTCGGGGGTGAAGCCCGCCGGCACCGAGATCGCCGGGTGGCTGGTGATGGTCACGTAGTAGCAGCTCTTCATCCAGTCGAGATAGTTGCCGAGCTTCACGCCCGCGATCTCGGTCGGGTACTCGGTGTCCACCGGGAAGGGCGGCAGCTGGTTTACCGGCGCGAGCAGGAACTCGTATTTCTCGAGAAACCTGCGCATCCGGTGGAACAGCTCGGTGCGCAGCCCCTCGGCGCGGCCGATTCTCGCGCCATCGAGCGCGAGGCCCTGCTCGATGTTCCAGATCACGGTGTCCTTGAGCAGCGCGCGGTGAGTCTTCAGCAGCGGCGCGAAGCGCTGCGCGAAGGACACCGCGCGCAGTGTCTCAAAGGCTTCGGTGGCGCCGGTGAAATCCGGGCAGCCTTCCTCCACGATGCAGCCGAGCGAGTCGAATACCTTCCGTTGCTTTTCCAGAACGGAGGTGACTCGAGGATCCACCGGCAGGCCGCCGAAATCTCGCGTCCAGGCGACGCGGACTTTCCTGAAGCGTCGCTTCAGCGATCTCGCGAAGATGCCGCCCGGCTCGCTGATGGACACCGGCGCCCGCGGATCGGGCCCCGCCATCGCCGAAAGCAGGAACGCCGCGTCTTCCACCGTGCGCGCGATCGGCCCGAGCACCGGCTGCGTGTCCCAGGCGTTCGCCGCCGGGTACGTGGGAACACGACCGGGCGAGGGGCGAAAGCCGACCACGTTGCAGTAGTTGCCCGGGTTGCGCAGGCTCGCGGCGAGGTCCGAGCCGTCGGCGAAGGGCAGCATGCCGCAGGCCACCGCGGCGCCCGCACCGCCAGAGGAGCCCCCGGAGGTTTTCGTGAGGTCGTAGGGATTGCGCGTCGCGCCGAACACCTTGTTGAAAGTGTTGCTGCCGGCGCCGAACTCCGGCGTGTTGGTCTTGCCTAGTGTGATGGCGCCCGCGGCTTTCAGCCGTGCGACGATCAGCGCGTCTTCCGCGGGCACGTTGTCCTTGTAAACGAGGGAGCCGAAGGTGGTGCGGACGCCCTTGGTTGAAAGCAGATCCTTGTAAGCGATCGGCAGGCCGGCGAGCGAGCCGGGCGAGGCTTGCGTCCGGTCCAGCGCTTTGGCCTGTTTCAGCGCCTCCTCGGGCAGGAAGGTGACGATGGCGTTGACCCTGGGATTGACGCGCTCGATCTGCGCGATGAACGCGCGCATCACCTCGGCGGCCGAGAGCTTGCGCGTGCGGATCAGGCGGGCGAGTTTCCTGGCAGAGGCGAAACAGAGGTCCATCACATGAGCACGATGTCGAACTGCTCCTGGGTATAGCCCGGCTCCACCTGCAGCGAAATCTGCTTGCCGACGAAGTCCGACAGCATGGCGACCGAGCCGGACTCCTCCTCCTGCAGCAGGTCGATCACCGCCTGCGCGCCGAGCACGCGGAACTCGCGCGCGTTGAAGGCGCGCGCTTCCCTCAGGATTTCGCGCAGTATTTCGTAGCACACGGTGCGCGCGGTCTTCACTTCGCCCCTGCCGTCGCAGGTCGGGCAGGGCTCGCACAGCACGTGGGCGAGCGATTCGCGCGTGCGCTTGCGCGTCATCTCCACCAGGCCGAGCTGGGTGAAGCCGTTCACCGTCATGCGCGTGCGGTCGCGCGCCAGCGCCTTCTTCAGCTCCTCCAGCACCGCGGCGCGGTGCTCCTCCGACTGCATGTCGATGAAGTCGGTGATGATGATACCGCCGAGGTTTCGCAGCCGCAGCTGGCGCGCGATGGCCTGCGCCGCCTCGAGGTTGGTCTTGAACACCGTGTCGTCGAAGTTGCGCTGCCCGACGAAGCCGCCGGTGTTGACGTCGATGGTGGTCAGCGCCTCGGTCTGGTCGATGAACAGGGTGCCGCCGGACTTCAGGTCCACGCGCCGCGACAGCGCTTTCTCGATCTCCGGCTCGACGTTGTACAGCTCGAACAGCGGCCGCTCGCCGGTGTAGTGCTCGAGCTTGCCGCGCACCTTGGGCGTATAGGTCTGAGCGAAGGCGACGAGCTTCTCGAAGTTCTCGCGCGAGTCCACTTTCACCGCGGAGGTGTCCTCGGTCACCATGTCGCGCAGCACGCGCTGCGCGAGCGACAGGTCCTGGTACAGGAGCTTGGGAGGCTCCGCGCCCAGCGAGCGTTCGCGGATGTCGGCCCACAGGTGGCGCAGGTACTCGACGTCGGTTCGCAGCTCGTCGTCGGCCGCGCCTTCGGCCAGCGTGCGGATGATGAAGCCGCCCTTCTCCTCGGTGCTCAGCAGGGCCTTGAGCTTCTCGCGCAGCGCCTGGCGGCCGCTCTCGTCTTCGATCTTCTGCGAGATGCCGATGTGCGGATCCTGCGGCAGGTAGACCAGCATGCGCCCGGCGATCGAGATCTGCGTGGACAGGCGCGCGCCCTTGGTGCCGATCGGGTCCTTGACCACCTGCACCAGCACCGGCTGGCCCTCGGCGAGGATCCTCTCGATGGGCCTGGCGGCTTCGCCGTTGGGTTTTCTCTGCTCCCAGATGTCGGCGACGTGCAGGAACGCCGCGCGCTCCAGGCCGACTTCGACGAACGCCGACTGCATGCCCGGCAGCACGCGCGCCACGCGCCCCATGTAGACGTTGCCCACCAGCCCGCGGTTCGCCGCGCGCTCGATGAGCAGCTCCTGTACGGCGCCGGCCTGGATCACGGCGACGCGCGTCTCCTGCGGCGTGATGTTAACGAGCACCTCTTCGCTCACGCGAAGCCCCCATCCTCTGCAGCAGTTGCGCCGTCTCGTACAGCGGCAGCCCGACGATGCCGGACTGGCTGCCGCGGATTTCGGCGACGAAGAGGGCCGCGCGGCCCTGGATGGCGTAGGCGCCCGCCTTGTCGTCGGATTCGCCGGTGGCGACGTACTCCTGGATCTCCTGCGGCGTGAGCTCGCGGAACTGGACCTCGGACGCCGACAGGGCCGTTTCCACTTGATCGTCGTACTGCACCACCACGGCGGTGAGCACCTCGTGGCGCTTGCCGGAGAGCTCGGCGAGCATGGTTTCGGCGTCGCGGCGGCTGGAGGGCTTGCCGAAGATGCGCATGCCCAGCGCCACCGTGGTGTCGGCGGCGAGCACGGGGTGGCGCGGCAGGTTGCGCTCGCGCATGCGCTTCCAGCCGACCGCGGCCTTGGCGCGCGCCACGCGCAGCACGTAGTCGCGCGGCGCTTCGTCGGGCAACGGGTCCTCGTTCACATCCGGCGCGGCGCCGGGCCGGTTGCGGAACAGCAGCAGGTGGAACTTGACGCCGATGTGCCCGAGCAGCTCGCGCCGGCGCGGGCTGCGCGAGGCGAGATAGATGCTGCGGTCGAGCGGTTGTGCCATGGCTGCGCCGAGCGGCGCAGTGTAGCAAAGCTACTCGCGGTGATACGGATGCCCGGTGAGCAGCGTCGCCGCGCGGTACAGCTGCTCGGCGAGCAGCACCTGCGCCAGTGCATGCGGCAGCGTCAGCGATGAAAGGCGCAGCAGCAGCGCGGCGTCCTTTCTTGTCTGCAGGTCCAGCCCGTCGGGGCCGCCGACGACGAAGGCGGTGGGCGCCGCCTCGCCGATCCATCTGCCGAGCTGCGCCGCCAGCTGCACGGTCGTGAGGTCGCGCCCGCGCTCGTCCAGCGCCACGATGTGCGCGCCTTTCGGCACGCGCGGCACGCAATCCACCGCGTAGCCGCGCGGCATGCGGCGCAGGTAGTCGTCGCGCGCCTCGAGCGCCCAGCCGCGCAGCCTAGCGCCGTGCGCGACGAGCAGCAGCTTTGCCACGCGCTATTTTCACTGGGCCGGCCATCTTCACCTGCTTGCCGCCCCAGATCTCTTCCAGGTTGTAGTGACTGCGCACCGCCGGGTGCATCACGTGCACCACGATGTCGCCGAGGTCCACCAGCACCCACTCGCCGCTCGCCTCGCCCTCGACGCCGTACACCCGCGCGCCCATGGCGCGCAGCTTGTCCTGCACGCTGTCGGCCAGCGCCCTCACCTGGCGGCTGGAATCGCCGCTGGCGATCACCACGCGCTCGAAGAAGGGCGAAAGGCGCCCGACGTTGAACACCACGATGTCGCGGCCTTTTACGTCCTCGAGGGCTTCGACCACGGCGCGCTGCTTCTTGCGGATGTCCATCAGCGGTACAGGCCGTGCCGCCGGATGTAGTCGAGCACCCTGGCGGGGACCAGGGCCGAGACGTCCTCGCCGCGCGCGAGGCGTGCGCGGATGTCGGAGGCCGAGATGTCGAGCGGCTGCATGGGGACGAACTGCGCCCTGGCGTCGGGCGCGGACCAGCCCGGGCGGGCGAACACCGCGATGCTCGCCAGCCCGAGGATCTCGCGCCATCGGTGCCAGGTCTCGAACTTCGCGTACTGGTCGGCGCCGAGCAGCAGCACCGGCCTGCCGCCCAGGCTCTTCAGGGTGTCCACGGTGTAGCCGGAATGGCCGGGCGCGAGCTCGCGCTCGTCGATTGCGCAGAGCGGCTCGCCCTCGATGGCGAGATTCAGCATGGCGACGCGGTGCGCGGCGGAAGTGCGCGCGGGTTCGCGGTACTTGGGCGAGCCGGTCGGCATCCAGAGGATGCGCTCGAGCTGCAGCTTGTCGAGCGCGGCGCGCGCGATCGCCAGGTGCGCGTTGTGAACCGGATCGAACGTGCCACCCAGGATACCGACGGTCGCCACTACTGGCGGATCTCTCCGTGGCCGAGCACCACGAACTTCTGCGTGGTGAGGCCTTCCAGCCCGACCGGACCGCGCGCGTGCAGCTTGTCGGTGGAGATGCCGATCTCGGCGCCCAGGCCGAATTCGTAGCCATCGGCAAAGCGCGTGGAGGCGTTAACCAGCACCGAGCTCGAGTCCACCTCGCGCAGGAAGCGCTCGGCGCGCGCCTGGTCCCCGGTGACGATGGCGTCGGTGTGCTGCGAGCCGTACTTGGCGATGTGCTCGATGGCCTGGTCGAGGTCCTGCACCACGCGGATCGAGACGACCGGCGCGAGCCACTCGGTGTGGTAGTCCTGCTCGGTGGCGGGCTTGGCGTCCGGCAGGAGCTTGCGCGCCGCCTCGTCGGCGCGCATCTCGACCTGCTTGGCGCGGAAGATCTTGCCGATCTCGGGCAGCACTTTGGCCGCGATGCCCTCCGCCACCAGCAGCGTCTCCATGGTGTTGCAGGTGCCGTAGCGCTGCGTCTTGGCGTTGTCGGCGATCCTCACCGCCATCGCCGGGTCGGCGCGGTCGTCCACGTACACGTGGCACACGCCGTCGAGGTGCTTGAGCATCGGGATGCGCGACTCGCGCATCAGGCGCGCGATCAGGTCCTTGCCGCCGCGCGGCACGATGAGGTCCACGTACTCGTGCAGCGTGATCAGCTCGCCCACCGCGGCGCGGTCGGTGATCTCGACCATCTGCACCGCGGCCTCGGGCAGGCCGGCGGCCTTCAGGCCCGCGCGCACGCAGGCGGCAATGGCCTGGTTGGAATGCAGGGCCTCCGAGCCGCCGCGCAGGATGCAGGCATTGCCCGCTTTCACGCACAGGCCGGCCGCATCGGCGGTCACGTTGGGGCGCGATTCGTAGATGATGCCGATGACGCCGATGGGCACGCGCATGCGCGCCACTTCGATGCCGCTGGGGCGCTTCACGCGCTCGCTCACCTGGCCGACGGGATCGGGCAGCTTTGCCACCTGCTCCAGTCCTTCGGCCATCTGCTCGACCAGTTTCGGCGTAAGCGTGAGGCGGTCCACGAAGGCGGCGTCGCGTCCGTCCTTTTTCGCCTGCTCGACGTCTGCGCGGTTGGCGGCGAGCAACTCGCCCTGGCGGGCGCGGATCTCGGCGGCCATCGCGGCGAGCGCGCGGTTCTTGGCGGCGGGTTCGGCGCGCGCCAGCACCCGCGCCGCGGCGCGCGCCGCCTGGCCCAGCCCGCGGAGGTAGGCTTTCACGTCAAGCTTTTGATCCACCGGCCAATCTTAACCCGAGGGCGACGAACTGATCCCAGGCGTCGCCCTTGGCCACGCCCTTGGCCACGCGGTCGATCAGCGCGGCCTGCGCGAGCGCCGTATCGAGCGCGGCGCGCGTGTAGCGGCGCGCCGCGGCCTGCACCGCGCGCTGCAGCGACTTGTTGAACAGGCGCTGCTCGCCGAACAGGCGCTCGGCCGGCTTGCCTTCGGCCACGCCGCGCAGCACGAACAGCGCGCTCGACACGGCGAACAGCACGAAGGTCGGCGCCTCGCCCTCGCCGCGCAGCCCTTCAAGCACTCGCACGTAACGCGCGAGGTCTCCCGCCACCAGCGCCTCGGCGGCGGCGTAGGGGTCGTAGCGCGCCACCGACGCGACGGCGTCCTCCACCGTCTCCAGCTCGAGCTCGCCCGGCGGTGCGAGCAGCGCCAGCTTCAGTACCTCTTGCTGCGCGGCGAGCAGGTTTCCCTCGACGCGGTCGGCGAGGAACTCGAGCACCGCGCGCGAGGCCTTCTGGCTCTGGCGCGCGAGGCGCGCGCCGATCCATTCCGGCAGACGCGTGCGCTCCACCGGCCATACCTCCACCACCACGCCCGCCGCGGCGAGCGCGCCGAACCAGGCGGAGGATTGCCCGGCGCGGTCCAGGCGCGGCAGCGTGACCAGCGTCAGCACTTCGCCATCCAGCCGCGCGCAGTAGGCGAGGAGCGTTTGCGCGCCCTCGGTGCCGGGCTTGCCGGTGGGTAGCCGCAACTCGATGATCTTGCTGGCGCCGAAGAGGGACCGGCTGGCGCCGGCGTGCGCGAGTTCGCTCCAGTCGAAGCCGCGCTCGGCGATGAACACCTCGCGCTCGGCGTAGCCGCGCGTGCGCGCCGCGGCGCGCACGGCGTCCGCCGCCTCCAGCGCGAGCAGCGGCTCGTCGCCGTGGATCACGTAGAGCGGCGCCAGCGACTTCGACAGGTGGCCTTCGAGCTGCTCGGCGCGCAGTTGCATCGGGGCTAGGTCCTGGGCTTTTGCGCGGTGGCGATGCGCCGCATGATCTGCTGCACCATGTCGGACTGCATGTCGCGGAACAGCAGCTGCTCCTCGCCTTCCTTGGCCAGCACCTGGGAGTCGTCGTAGGTCATGTCGCGCGTCAGCGTGACCGTGCTCGGCGGCAGGAAATCGACGCCCTTGCCGTCGCTGACGCGAAAGCCGACGCGGTAGATCAGGCGGTATTCGCTCACGCGCCCCCCCCCGGTCAGCGACAGGATCTCCTTCTGCCGCGTCTCCTCGCTGAACTGCAGCAGCGCCTCGGCGCCCTTCGCCTCGTCCAGCACGCGCGTGTTGGTGCCGAAGCGGATGTTGCGCTTGAGGTCGAGCGCGATGCCGCTGGTCGCGTTGGGCACGTAGATCGTCTCGAACGGCAGGGTTGCCGTGCTGCGCAGCTGGAAGCCGCAGGCGGCGAGCAGGAGCAAAAGCAATGCGACTGGCGCGCGCATCACACCACGATATTGATCAAGCGGCCCGGAACAATGACGACTTTCTTGATGATCTGGCCGGCGACGTATTTCTGCATCGACAGCGCCGCGCTGCCCTCGATCTGCTTGCGATCGGCGGATTTCGGCAGCGTCAGGCTGCCGCGCGTCTTGCCGTTCACCTGCACCACGTATTCGATGTCGTCTTGTTGCAGGGCCGCCGGGTCGGGCTCCGGCCAGGGCGCGGTCATCACGTCCTCGCCAAAACCCAGCTCGCGCCAGAGGTGGTGGCAGACGTGCGGTGTGATGGGTGCGAGCAGCCGCAGCAGGATCGACAGGCCGTCCTGCGTAACCGTGTTCCTCCCACCGGAGAAATTGTCGAGCGCATTCAATATTTTCATGGCGGCCGAGGCGACGGTGTTGAACTGGTGTTTGCCGAGATCGAAGTTCGCCTGCTTGAGCACCGAGTGGATTTCGAAGCGCGTCGCTTTGGCCAACCCATCTGCCATCTTGGGACCGGGATTGTCGAACTTCGCGCAATAAGCCCACAGGCGCCTGAGGAAGCGGAACGAGCCTTCGACGCTCTCGTCGCTCCACTCCAGCGTATTGGTCGGCGGCGAAGCGAAGATGATGTAGAAGCGCGCGGTGTCGGCGCCGTACTTGTCGATCAGCGCCTGCGGGTCCACGCCGTTGTTTTTCGACTTGGACATGGTGCCGATGCCGTCGTACACGACTTCGCGGCCGTCGCGTGTCTTGCCGCCGAGGATCTTGCCCTTCGCGTCGCGCGTCACTTCCACGTCGGCCGGGTTGATCCATTCGCGCCGGCCCTGCGCGTCGCTGTAGTAGGACTCCGCCAGCACCATGCCCTGGGTGAGCAGGTTGGTGAAGGGCTCGTCCACGTCGAGCAGCCCTTCGGCCTTCATCGCTCGCGCGAAGAACCTGGAGTACAGCAGGTGCAGGATGGCATGCTCGATGCCGCCGATGTACTGGTCCACCGGCATCCAGTACTTCGCGCGCGCATCCAGCATCGCGCGGTCGTTATCGGGGCAGGCGAAGCGCGCGAAGTACCACGACGAATCCACGAAGGTGTCCATGGTGTCGGTTTCGCGCTTCGCCGGCTTGCCGCAGGACGGGCACCGGGTCTCGTAGAACTCCGGCATTTTCGCCAGCGGATTGCCCGTGCCGTCCGGCACCAGGTGCTCGGGCAGCTTCACCGGCAGCTGGTCGTCCGGCACCGGCACGTCGCCGCAGGACGGGCAATGCACGATGGGGATCGGGCAGCCCCAGTAGCGCTGGCGCGAGATGCCCCAGTCGCGCAGGCGCCAATGCACCTGCTTCTCGCCCAGGCCCTTCGCCTTGAGGTCGGCGGCGATCGCGTCCACCGCCTGCTGGTAACCGAGGCCGTCGTACTTGCCCGAATTGATGCAGGTGCCGTATTCGGCGTACGCAGGCTTCCAGGGTTTGGGCACGCTGTCGCCCGCCGGGTGGCGGATCACGCCCTTGATCGGCAGGCCGTACTTCAGCGCGAAGGCGTAGTCGCGCTCGTCGTGCGCCGGCACGCCCATCACCGCACCCTCGCCGTAGCCCATCAGCACGTAGTTGCCGACCCACACTGGCAGCTTCTCGCCCGAGATCGGGTGCGTGCAGTAAAGGCCGGTGGACATGCCCGTCTTTTCCATTTGCGCAAATTCGGCCTCGGTGACCGCGCCGCGCTTGCATTCCTCGACGAAGGCGGCCAGTTGCTTATTCGTTTTCGACGCATGAACCGCTATCGGATGCTCGGCGGCGACCGCGCAGAAGGTCGTACCCATCAGCGTGTCGGCGCGCGTGGTGAACACCCACAGCAGCTTCGTCTCGCCGCCCAGTGCATAGGGAAAGGCGACGCGCACGCCCTCGGAACGCCCGATCCAGTTCTTCTGCATCAGCTTCACCTGCTCGGGCCAGCCGTCCATCTTGTCGAGCTCGGCGAGCAGTTCCTCGGCGTACGCCGTGATGCGGAAGAAGTACATCGGGATCTCGCGCTTCTCCACCAGCGCGCCGGTGCGCCAGCCGCGGCCGTCGATCACCTGCTCATTCGCCAGCACCGTCTGGTCCGCGGGATCCCAGTTCACGATACCGGTCTTCTTGTAGGCGAGGCCCTTCCTGAACAGGCGCGTGAACAGCCACTGGTTCCACTTGTAGTACTCGGGCCGGCAGGTGGCGAGCTCGCGCTCCCAGTCGAGCGCGAAGCCCAGCCCCTGCAGCTGGCGCTTCATGGTGGCGATGTTGTCGTAGGTCCACTTCGCCGGCGGCACCGTGTTGGCCATCGCCGCGTTTTCGGCGGGCAGGCCGAACGCGTCCCAGCCCATCGGTTGCAGCACGTTGTAGCCGCGCATGCGGTAGCAGCGGGTGAGGACGTCGCCGATGGTATAGTTCCTCACGTGCCCCATGTGCAGCTTCCCCGAGGGGTAGGGAAACATGGACAGGCAGTAGAACTTCGGCTTGGCCGAGTCCTCGATGGAGCGGAATGATTTCCTCTCCGCCCAGAAAGCCTGTGCTTCCTGTTCGACGCTGCGCGGATGGTATTGAGGCTGCATGTGTGACGAATTGCGCGGAAACCGCGGATTCTAGCGCATCCACCCCACGCGATCCCCCGTATAACCCGGCATCATTGCAAGGGGAGAACCCATGAACCGCATTCTTCAGATTCTGTTCGCTGCGCTTGTCTCGCTCGCCGCCTCGCAGGCCGCGGCCGCACCCGCCGCGGTGGTCGAGGGCGTGCAGATGCCCGCCTGGGTGGAGCGCGCCGTCATCGGCGGGATCCGCCGCATCCCGCTCGCGCCCGGCATGGAGCTGCGCGGCGGTGACGAAGTGAAGACCGGCGCCGGCTCGCGCCTGTACATCAAGCTCGCCGAGGGCAGCCTGCTGAAGCTGGGCGAGAACGCCTCGCTGCGGCTGCTCGACCTGCAACCCGACCGCGGCGGCTTCTTCAAGGCGGCGCTGAACGTGCTGGAAGGCGCGTTCCGCTTCACCACCGACGTGCTCGCCAAGGAGCGGCGCCGCGAGGTCAGCATCCGCGTCGCCACCGTGACTGCCGGCATCCGCGGCACTGACCTGTGGGGCAAGTCCGACCGCGCCGACCGCCAGACCGTCTGCCTGATCGAGGGCAAGATCGAAGTCGGCGCCGAGGGCGAAGCGCCGGTGACCATGGACCAGGAGCGCCAGTTCTACCGGCGCGACAAGGGCCAGACCATGCCGCTGGGTTTCGTCGAGCCGACGCAGCTCGCGCAGTGGGCGCAGGAAACCGAGATCGCGGACGGCCAGGGCGCCGTGCTCCGCGGCGGCAAGTGGCGCGTGACGCTGGCGAGCGTCAACACCCAGAGCGAGGCGCTGTCCGTTTACGACCAGCTGCGCACCGCCGGCTATGCCGCCGAGATCCACCCGGTGAAGGCGGGCGAGAAGCGCATCTACGTGGTGCGCATCTCACGGTTGCCGACGAAAGCCGACGCCGAGGCGCTCGCCGCGCAGCTGCGCGGCAAGCACGGGGTCGAGGAGCCGAAGGTTTCCGGCTAGGCGGCTTCGCTTTTGTGCTGCCAGGATGGGGCCTCTGCGGAGGCCCTCATGTTTTTTGCGCGTCTTGCGGCGCCTTTACTCCTACTTCCTGACGACGATGTCGGCTTTCGTCGTGCCGACGATATCAAACAGCTCCTTCTGCTCAGCCGCCGGAACCTTGAATTTTTCTAGGGATTTCTTAAACTCCTTGGCCATCACGCTCCATTCTTTCTCGTTGATGTTCAAATGAACGTGGGATTCCTTCATCGCCTTTCCGGTGTACTTGCATGGCCCACCGGTCACCCCACAGACCATCTGGGATACCTGGAACTTAAGGTAAGGCGCCGGAGAGCTTTTCCGCCCGGCGTCAATGGCGCGATTCTTGTTTAGCTCCTTATTCGCCACGAGCCGGTTGATGAAGTCATCGACGACGACCGTGATGCCTTTCAGGCCGCCCAACCGGTCATAAAGGGATTTCTGAGCGCCGGGCTGTTGCGCCGAGACGACCTGCGCGAAAGAGGTGCTCAACGTGAACGCTGCAGATAGCAGAGCCATTCGCAAAATATTCATTTGTTCTCCTTGACTGGTTTTTAGGCTCAGTGATCTGGCGCGCTGCCATGGAGCCCTGAGCATGGCAGCCTGACTCCTCCATTGAAGGACTGCGATCAGTTCCTGACTGCGACCAGGGAAACGCTTTTGACGCCATATTTGCGCGCAGCGCCTTGGGCGTTGCTTGAAATGAACTGATATTGCGGGTTGTCCCGAAGTTGCCTGACGCGCAGCCCCGCCGACTCGATGGCGGCGACGTAGTCGTCGACCTGCATGGCACCGCCGATACAAGCCGCCCACAGCGTGGCGTCGCAGGTGATGCCGTCGGGTAACTGCGAATCGGTGACGATGTCGGCAAGCGCCAGCCGTCCACCCGGTTTCAGAATGCGGGCCGCCTCGCGGAACACCGCCGCTTTGCTCAGGGCAAGGTTGATGACACCGTTGCTGATGACGGCGTCGCAGAACCCGTGGCCGAGGCCGGTGGATTGAATGTAGGCCTTCCGGTAGGAAAGGTTGGCAACGGCGGCCGCCAGGCGCAGCGTCTCGGCCTTGTCGAGCTGCTCGTCCGTCATGTCGACGCCGACCACCGCTCCGGCAGCGCCGACCTTGAGCGCGGCGATGAAACTGTCCATTCCCGAGCCGCTGCCAAGATCCACGACCGTCTCGCCGGGCTCGAGGCGGGCGAGGTCGAAGTAGTAGCCGACTCCGGCGAACGACTGGATGGCCTGGGGCGGGATGGCGTTCAGGTCCGAGGGCGCGTAGCCGAGCCGTTCGGCCAGTGCGCGGCCCATCTCGAAATGGAAATCGCCTTCGGGCTGCAGGGCGACCGCGCGATACATTGCCTTCACTTTCTCTTCGAGCGCAACGCCATCTACCCGCTTCTCACTGGTCGCTATGCTTGCCATGGCAGCCGCCTTTCATGTTCGGACCGGATGCGAATGCAGCGGTCCTCGCTGCCCAAGACGCGCTTCCGCCGGAAAGGGTTCCCGGTTATGCTGCATGGAACCGAATCGCGATGGTTTGCGTCGTACAAGAGGCGGGGATGGCGATATCGAGGGAAGCATTTGGGAAACAGGTGCTTGCGCTGGTGGGCAGCCTGCAGGGCGTAGCCCGCCGGCTCACCGGCAACGATACCGACGCCGAGGATCTGGTGGCGGAGAGCGTGGCGCGCGCCTGGAAGGCTCTCGACTCGCTGGAGTCCGACGCGGCGTTCCGCGCCTGGATTTTCCGCATTCTGCATAACACCTTCGTCAGCGAGAGGCGCCGCGCCAACGCCCGGCCGCAGTGCGACCCGATCGAGGACGAGGCCCCCGATGACGCGGAACCCGCGTTCTCGATCTTCGAGCGAATGCACCAGCCGTTCCTGCTCTGGTTCAGCAATCCCGAGCAGGAGTTTCTCGACCGGCTGCTGCGCGAGGATCTCGAGCGGGCGCTGGCGACGTTGCCGGAACACCATCGCGTCGTCGTGATCCTGGCCGACCTCGAGGAGTTCAACTACCGGGAGATCGCCGAAACGCTCGGCGTTCCGGTGGGCACGGTGCGTTCGCGGCTGGCAAGGGCCCGCGGCGCGCTGCAGAAGCTGCTGTGGCAGCAGGCGGAGGCGCACGGGATTCGCGGCGATGCCGCGAAAAGCGGACCGCTGTCCCCGGAAGGCCCGGCAACCGGCATTCCAGCCGGCGCATCAGCAAAGGAAACCTAAGGTGACGAAACACGAAATTGATTGCGAGCAAGCGCTGCGGAAGATTTTCCAGTTCATCGATCACGAGCTCGGCGGCAGCGAGCGAGAAGCGATGCAAAGGCACTTGCATACCTGCAAGAGCTGCTTCTCTCGCGCGGAGTTTGAACGCCGCCTCAAGGAGAAAGTCGGTGGATTGCGCGAAGAACAGGAAGTGCCGGAGGTGCGCATGCGCATCACCCGGCTGCTGAAGACCTTCTAGCGCCGGCGGCAGGAGAGGGGGAAATGGTCGCGATCTTCAGCGATAAGAAGGAGTTCATCCTCAAAGCGGTGTCCGACATGTATACGGACGTCGCTCAGCATCCAGCCAAGACGTTTCATTTCCCCACTGGCAGGCTCGCGTGCCTGTTCGTCGGCTATCCGGCCGCCCAGCTTGACCTCGTTCCCGCGACCGCGGTCGAATCGTTCGCAGGTGTCGGTTATCCCTTCGCGGCCGGTGTCATCCGCAAGGGAGACATCGTCCTCGATATCGGCTCCGGCGCCGGCACCGACACGCTCATTTCCAGCATGCTGACGGGATCGGGCGGCAAGGTCTGCGGGCTCGACATGACGCAGGCGATGCTCGAAAAGTTGCGGCGCAACGTTGTTGCCATGAACGCGGCGAATGTCAAGGTGATCGAAGGCAACGCCGAGGAGATTCCCCTCGGCGATGCGGCGGTGGACGTCGTTACCAGCAATGGCGTCCTCAACCTGGTTCCGGACAAGCCGCGCGCTTTCGCCGAGATCGCGCGCGTCCTCAAGCCGGGCGGCCGACTACAGATCTCCGACATCGCGTTGGCCAAGCCGGTTTCCGATAAAGCGCGCGCCGATCCCAAGTTGTGGGCGGAATGCGTGGTCGGCGCGGTTCTCGAAGGCAATTACGTCGACATGCTGCGCGCCGCGGGTCTCGAGGTCGAAGTGATCGGGCGCCTCGATTACTTTGCCGGCAGCGTGAGTGCCGACACGCGCCGTGCTGCGCAGGAATTCGGCGCGCATACCGTCGTCTTGCGGGGCAAAAAACCGGCTTGACTTTAGCTGCGTCCGCCAAACCGCGCATTGGGGACTTATAATGCGCGCGTCTTGTCGCTCCACCTCGAACACCTCAATCCCGAACAGCTCGCCGCCGTCACGCTGCCCGAAGGGCATGCGCTGATCCTCGCCGGCGCGGGCAGCGGCAAGACGCGCGTGCTCACCACGCGCATTGCCTGGCTGCTCAAGGCGGGCGCGGTTTCTCCCTCGGCCGTGCTGGCGGTGACGTTCACCAACAAGGCGGCGCGCGAGATGGTCACGCGCCTCGCCGGGATGCTCGCGCTGAACCCGCGCGGCATGTGGATCGGCACCTTCCACGGCCTGTGCAACCGCATGCTGCGCGCGCACCACCAGGAAGCCGGGCTGCCGCGCGAGTTCCAGATTCTCGACACGCAGGACCAGCTCGCCGCGGTGAAGCGCCTGCTGCGCTCGCTGAACGCGGACGAGGACCGCTTCCCGCCGCGCGAGGTGCAGTACTTCATCATGCGCAAGAAGGAAGAAGGCCTGCGCGCGCGCGACGTGCCGCTCGCCGACGACACCACGCGCCGCAACGTGGAGTTCTACGCTGCCTACGACGAGCAGTGCCAGCGCGAAGGGGTGGTGGACTTCGCCGAGCTGCTGCTGCGCAGCTACGAGCTGCTCTCGCGCAACGAGCCGCTGCGCGAGCACTACCGCGCGCGCTTCCGGCACATCCTGGTGGACGAGTTCCAGGACACCAACAGGCTGCAGTACCGCTGGCTGAAGCTGCTCGCCGGGCAGGGCGCGAGCCTGTTCGCGGTGGGCGACGACGACCAGTCGATCTACGCCTTCCGCGGCGCCAACGTCGGCAACATGGCCGACTTCGAGCGCGACTACCAGGTGGGAAAAGTAATTCGCCTGGAGCAGAACTACCGCTCCCAGGGCAACATCCTCGACGCGGCGAACGCGCTCATCGCCCACAACAAGAACCGCCTGGGCAAGAACCTGTGGACCTCGATCGGCGCGGGCGAACTGCTGCGCGTGTTCGAGGGACAGTCGGACGCGGATGAGGCGCGCTGGATGGTGGAGGAGATCAAGGCTTTGCAGCGCGAGGGCTCGCGCCTCGACCAGATCGCGGTGCTGTACCGCTCCAACGCGCAGTCGCGCGTGCTGGAGCATGCGCTTTTCACCGCGGCGCTGCCCTACCGGGTGTACGGGGGCCTGCGCTTTTTCGAACGTGCGGAAGTGAAGCACGCGCTCGCCTACCTGCGCCTCATCGCTTCCCCTGCCGACGACAACGCGTTCCTGCGCGTGGTGAATTTCCCGGCGCGCGGCATCGGCGCGCGCACCGTCGAGGCGCTGCAGGACGCCGCCAAGGCCGCCGGCCACAACCTGTACGAGACGGCATTGGCGACGCCCGGCAAGGTCGCGCCCTTCGTGGCGCTGATCGAGTCCATGCGCCAGGAGACCGAGGGCCTGACGCTCGCCGAGAGGGTCGAGCACGTCGTGGCGAAGAGCGGGCTGCTGGAGCACTACAAGACCGAGCGCGAAGGCGCGGAGCGCATCGAGAACCTGAACGAGATGGTGAACGCCGCCGCGGCATTCACCTCGGAGGAGCGCGACACGGATGCGGGCGAGGAGATGGATGCGCTCACCGCTTTCCTCACCCACGCCGCGCTGGAAGCGGGCGAGCACCAGGCGGGCGAAGGCCAGGACGCCTTGCAGCTGATGACCATGCATTCGGCCAAGGGACTGGAGTTCGACGCGGTGTTCGTCAGCGGCCTGGAGGAAGGGCTCTTCCCGCACGAGCAGAGCCTGCTGGAGAAGGACGGCCCGGAGGAAGAGCGCCGCCTGATGTACGTCGCCCTCACGCGCGCGAGGAAGCGCCTGTACCTGTCTTTTGCGCAGACGCGGCTGCTGCATGGCCAGACGCGCTACAACCTGCCGTCGCGCTTCCTGGACGAGATTCCCCAAGGCTTGCTGAAGTGGCTCACGCCGCGCTTCGCCGAGAAGCGCAAGCCGGTGGTGTCGCACTTCACCGCCGGCTCGTTTACGCGCGCGCCCAAGCGCGACCCGCGCTTCGGCGGCGCGCCGGCCGGCACCGGCGGCGTGGCGGGCGCCTTTCGCGTCGGCCAGAACGTGATCCACGCCAAATTCGGCACCGGCGTGATCGTCGATGCCGAGGGCCAGGGCAGCGACGCGCGCGTGCAGGTCAACTTCGGCCGCCAGGGCGTGAAGTGGCTGGCGGTGAGCGTCGCCAAGCTTCAGGCGGCGTAGGGTGGGCCTTCAGGCCCACCACATGGTGGGCCTGAAGGCCCACCCTACGTCAGCTCCACGGAGCGGTGTGCTAGGCTTTTCGCGATGAAACGCGAAGATTATCTCGAGCGCATCCTGCGCGCGCGGGTTTACGACGTGGCGATCGAGTCGCCGCTGGAGCTCGCGCCGGCGCTGTCCAAGCGTTTGCACAACCGCCTGCTGCTCAAGCGCGAGGACCT
This sequence comes from Gammaproteobacteria bacterium, assembly GCA_041496745.1. Lineage (GTDB taxonomy): Bacteria > Pseudomonadota > Gammaproteobacteria > Burkholderiales > SG8-39 > JAABQT01. Next base: position 33,079 of record JBGQFF010000005.1, on the reverse strand, counting down.
GCAGCCGGTTTTCTCGTTCAAGCTGCGCGGTGCCTACAACAAAATGGTCAATCTGCCGCGCCGGAAGCTCGCGCGCGGCGTGATCGCGGCAAGCGCGGGCAACCACGCGCAGGGCGTGGCGCTCGCCGCGCAGAAGCTCGGCTGCCGCGCCACCATCGTGATGCCGGTGACCACGCCGAAGATCAAGGTGGACGCGGTGGCGGCGCGCGGCGCGCGCGTGGTGCTGCACGGGGACTCCTACGACGAGGCCTACGCGCAGGCCATGAAACTCAAGCGCCGGCTTGGCCTTATTTTCGTGCATCCCTACGACGACCCGGAAGTGATCGCGGGGCAGGGCACCATCGGCATGGAGATTCTGCGCCAGAGCACGCGCCCGATCGACGCCGTGTTCGTCCCCGTGGGCGGCGGCGGCCTCATCTCCGGCATTGCCGCCTACCTCAAGCATCTCAGCCCGGGCATTAAGGTGATCGGCGTGGAGCCCGCCGACGCCGATGCGATGGCGCGCTCGCTGAAAGCGGGACGCCGGGTGAAACTCGACCACGTGGGCCTGTTTGCCGACGGCGTCGCCGTGAAGGAAGTGGGCAAGGAGACCTTTCGCCTGTGCCGCAAGCTCGTCGACGAGATGGTGCTGGTGGATACGGATGAGATCTGCGCCGCCATCAAGGACGTGTTCGAGGACACGCGCGTGGTGCTCGAGCCCGCGGGGGCACTGGCCATCGCCGGCGCCAAGGCCTGGGTCGAGCGCCACCGCGCGCGCGGCAAGACCCTGGTGGCGGTGGCCAGCGGCGCCAACACCAACTTCGACCGCCTGCGCTTCGTCGCGGAGCGCGCCGAGGTGGGCGAGCACCGCGAGGCGGTGCTGGCGGTGACCATCCCGGAGCGCCGCGGCAGCTTCCGGCGCTTCTGCGGCGTGATCGGCGCGCGCAGCATCACCGAGTTCAACTACCGCATGGCCGACGCCGACAGCGCGCACATCTTCGTCGGCGTGGAGTCGCGCGGGCGCGCGGAGACCGCGCGCTTGGTGCGGAGCCTGCGCCGCGCCGGCTTCCAGACCTCCGATCTCTCCAACAACGAGGTAGCCAAGGCGCACGTGCGCCACATGGTGGGCGGCCACTCGCCGCTCGCGCGCCACGAGCTGCTGTACCGCTTCGAGTTCCCGGAGCGCCCGGGCGCGCTGATGAAGTTCCTCACGGCGATGAACCCGACCTGGAACATCAGCCTGTTCCACTACCGCAACCACGGCGCCGACTACGGTTCGATCCTGGTCGGCATCCAGGTGCCGCCGCGCGAGATGGGGGACTTCGGGCGCTTCCTCGCGCGCCTGGGCTATCCGGCGAGCGACGAGACGCGCAATCCGGCGTATCGCCTGTTCCTCAGGTGACCGCGCGCACACTGCCGCTGGACGACCGGCTGCAGCGCTACGTCGTGGCGCACGGCGCGCGCGAGACCGCGCTGCAGCGCGAGCTGCGGCGCGTCACGCAGCGAATGCCGCGCGCGAGCATGCAGATCGGCGCGGTACAGGGCGCGCTGCTGCAGGTGCTGGTGCGCGTGATGGGCGCGCGGCGCTGCCTCGAGATCGGCACCTTCACCGGCTATTCCGCGCTCGCGGTGGCGCTCGCGCTGCCGAAGGACGGCCGCATCGTCTGCTGCGACGTGAGCGAGGAGTGGACTACGATCGCGCGCCGCTACTGGAAGAAGGCGGGCGTGGCGGGGAAGATCGACCTGCGCATCGCGCCGGCGCTCGAGACGCTCGATGCGCTGCTCAAGCAGGGCAAGGCCGGCAAGTTCGATTTCGCTTTCATCGACGCGGACAAGGCGAACTACGCGAACTATTACGCGCGCTGCCTGAAACTGGTGCGCCGTGGCGGCCTCATCGCGGTGGACAACACCCTGTGGGGCGGCAGCGTGGTCGATCCGCGCAACAAGACGGTGGACACGCGCGCGATCCGCGCGTTCAACCGCAAGCTCCTGCGCGACCGGCGCGTGGACATCGCGCTGGTGCCCGTCGGCGATGGCCTTAGCCTGGCGCTGAAGCGCTAGTCGCCCCGCACGATTCGCTCGTCCGCGTAGCACACCGGCGAGGCGAGCTCGCTCGTCGGGCCGGGTACGCCGAGGAAAACGAGTTCCTCCCCGTCGCGCCGGTACACGCCGCGCTCGGTGACCACGTAGTCCATCGGGATGTCCCAGGGCTGCGGGTGGATCGTCGCCATGCGCGCCAACTCGTAGCTCACCCCGATCACCAGCGGTTTTTCCTTCAGGCTGGCGAGGGTGCGATCGAAAAAGCCGGCGCCGTAACCTAGGCGATAGCCCTGCGCGTCCCAGCCGTTCATCGGCAGCAGCACCGCGCGCGGCGTCACTTCGCGCGAGCCAACCGGGTAGGGGATGCCGAGCGGGCCCTCGGCGAGCTCCACCCCCGGATGCCATTCGCGGAACACGAGGGGCGTCTTTGGCGCCACCACCACCGGCAGCGCGGTCAACGCGCCGGCCTCGCGCAGCGTTCTCGCGAGGTGGCGCGCGTCGTACTCGTTGCGGATCGGCCAGCAGAAAGCGAAGGCAATCGCCTTCAGTCCGGGAAATGCCCGCTCCACGTGGGCGTCGATCTGGCGCCGGAGGTCATCCACGGCACGTGCATCGAGCGCTTCACGCGCCGCGACCAGTCGTTCGCGCTCGGCCTTGCGCCAGGCTTTCAGCTCTTCGGGACGCATTTCGCGTGTTATGCTTAGTGCATGATTTATAGGCGTTTCCTGACTATAGCACCGCTCTGCGCGGCACTCGCAGCGGGAACGGCGCTGGGAAGCGACGAAGCGGTGCTCGGCGCGTACGCGGCGTTCCGCGCTGGCGATCCGGACAAGCTCGCGCGCCACGCCAGCGCGCTGCAGGGCCACGTGCTCGAGCCCTGGGCGGATTACTGGCGGCTGCGACTGCGCCTCGAGGAGGCGAAGTCGGCCGACGTGCAGCGCTTTCTCGCGCGCCACGAGGGCGCCTATCTCGCCGAGCTGCTGCGCGGCGACTGGCTGAGGGAACTCGGCCGCCGTGGGGAATGGCAGGCCTTCGAGCACGAGCTCGGCCCGCTGGCGCAGGAGGATCTCGAGCTGCGCTGCTACGGCTGGTCGGCGCGGCTCGCGCGCGGCGACGGCGACGCGGTCACGCAAGCGCGCGCGGCCTGGCTCGAGCCGCGCGAATTGCCCGACGGTTGCGTGCCGCTCACCGAGAAGCTGCTGAAGTCCGGCGACATCGACCACGCGCGCATCTGGCAGCGCGTGCGGCTGCTGCTGGACAATGGCCAGGTGAGCGCAGCGCGCCGCGCGCTCGGGTATCTCCCGTCCAGCGAACAACCCGACGAGGGCCTGCTCACGCAGGCGGCCGTCGCACCGCAAAAGCTCCTTGCCCAACCGCCGAAGAACCTGGAGCGCCGCGCCACGCGCGAGATGCTGCTGTTCGCCGTGACGCGGCTTGCGCGCAGCGACGCGCGCGCGGCCGCCGCGGTGCTGGAGGGCGCGCTCGGGCAACGGCTTTCCGCGCAGGAGCGCGGCCACCTGTGGTTGCACGTCGCCACGCAAGGGGCGATGGAGCACATGCCCGAGGCGCTCGACTGGTTTGCGCGCGCGGGCGAGGCGCCGCTTGCTGACGAGCAACTCGCCTGGAAGGCGCGCGCGGCGCTGCGCGCGGGGAAGTGGAAAACAGTGCGCGACGCGATCGATCCGATGTCGATCCTGGCGCGTCAGGACCCGGCCTGGACCTACTGGTACGGCCGCGCGCACGCCGCGCAGGGCGACCCGGAGGGCGCGCGCGCCTACTACCTGCGCATCGCCGGGCAGCCCTATTACTACAGCCTGCTCGCCTCCGAGGAACTGGGGCAGGAAGCGAGCATCCCGCAGCCATTCCACGTGCCTTCCGAGGAAGAGGTGGACGCGGCGCGCCGCCATCCGGAACTCTCTCGCGCGCTCGAGCTGTTCCGCCTCGGCCTGCGGGCGGAGGCGACCAAGGAATGGATGTTCGCCGTGCGCGGCATGGAGGACCGCGAGCTGCTCGCCGCCGCGGAGCTGGCGCGCCGCGCCGCGGTGTACGACCGCGCCATCGGCACCGCCAGCCGCACCGAGCGGCTGCACGACTACCGCATGCGGTATCTCGCGCCGTTCCGCGAGGTGTTCACCGCCTACGCTGGCGCCTACAACCTGGAGGAAGCCTGGGTGCTCGGCGTAGTGCGCCAGGAAAGCCGCTTCATCGTCGAGGCGCGCTCCGGGGCCGGCGCTACCGGCCTGATGCAGCTGCTGCCGCATACCGCGCGCTGGGTCGCGCAGAAAATCGGCTACCGCGGCTACTCCGCCAAGCGCGTGGCGGAGGTCGAACCCAATATCACGCTCGGCACGCGCTACCTCAAGTTCGTGCTCGACGCCACCGGCCACCCGTTGCTCGCCTCCGCGGCCTACAACGCCGGACCGAACCGGGCGCGGCGCTGGATTCCCGCGCGCGCGATGGAAGGTGCGGTGTTCGTCGAGACCATCCCCTATAACGAGACGCGCGAGTACGTGAAGCGCGTGATGGCTAACACCGTGCACTACGCCCTGCTGCTGGAAGGCGGCAGTGCGTCCCTCAAGCAGCGCATGGGCGTGGTCCCCGGCCGGTCCGCGGACGAGCCGGTGCTCGAGGAGATCCCGTGACCGCCAGCAACGTGCTGGTGGTCGGCGGCTCCGGCTTCGTCGGCCGGCACCTGGTCGCGGCGCTCGCTGCGCGCGGCTGCCGCGTCACCGTACCCGCGCGTCGCCGCGAGCGCGCCAAGCACCTGTTCCTGCTGCCCACAGTCGAGGTGGTCGAGGCCGACGTCAACCGTCCGGGCGTGCTGGCGCGGCTCACCGCGGGGTGCGACACGGTGATCAACCTTGCTGGCGTGCTGCACAGCCGCCGCGGGCGGCGCGACGAGCGCGGCCCCAACGACTACGGCCCCGATTTCGCGCAGGTGCATGTCGAGCTTGCGCAGGCGGTGGTCAACGCCTGCCGCGCCGCGGGCGTGAAGTGCCTGCTGCACATGAGCGCGCTCGGCGCCGACCCGAAAGCGCCTTCCGAGTACCTGCGCTCCAAGGGCATCGCCGAGCGCGCGGCGCTGGCCGCGGAGGACCTGGCGGTCACCGTGTTCCGGCCGTCGGTGATCTTCGGACCGGAGGATTCGTTCCTCAACCTGTTCGCGATGCTGACGAAGTTCCTCCCGGTGATCGTGCTCGCCTGCCCGCAGGCGCGCTTCCAGCCGGTGTACGTCGGTGACGTGGTGCAGGCGTTCCTCGCCTCGCTGGAGGAGCGCGAGGCGCGAGGCAAGCGCTACAACCTCGGCGGGCCGAAGCAGTACACGCTGCGCGAGCTGGTCGAGACGGTATGCGCCATCACCGGGCGCAGGCGCCTCATCGTCGGGCTGGGCGAGCGCTTGTCGATGGTGCAGGCGCGCATGCTGGAACTGCTGCCCGTCAAGCTGCTGACGCGCGACAACGTCCGCTCGATGCAGGTGCCGAGCGTCTGCAGCACGCCGTTTCCCTTCGGCATCGAGCCCGCGGCGCTGGAAGCGCTGGCGCCTTCCTGGCTCGCGCCGGTCGGGCCGCGCGAGCGCTACCCGGCGCTGCGTACTCACGCCAGGCGCTGATGGCTCCGCACCAGTACGCGTGAAAGTCTTTGTCGTCGGCGGCGCCGTGCGCGACGAGCTGCTCGGGCTGCCGGTGGCCGACCGCGACTGGGTGGTGGTGGGTGCGACGCCGGAGGACATGGCGCGCGCAGGTTTCCGCCCGGTGGGGAAGGACTTTCCCGTGTTTCTGCATCCCGAAACCCACGAGGAGTACGCGCTCGCGCGCACCGAGCGAAAGAGCGGGCGCGGCTACAAGGGCTTCACCGTGTACGCTGCGCCGGACGTGACACTGGAGGACGACCTCAGGCGCCGCGACCTCACCATCAACGCGATGGCGAAGGACGAGCTTGGGCGACTGATCGACCCCTTCGGCGGTGAGCGGGACCTGCGCGAGGGCGTGCTGCGCCACGTGAGCGAGGCCTTCGAGGAAGACCCGGTGAGGATTCTGCGCGTGGCGCGCTTCGTCGCGCGCTTCGGCTTTCGCATCGCGCCCGAGACCGAGGCGCTGATGCGGCGCATGGTAGATCTCGGCGAGGCGGATCACCTCGTCGCCGAGCGCGTGTGGCAGGAGTTTTCGAGTGGCCTGATGGAGAAGCATCCCGCGAGCATGCTGGAGGTGCTCGAGCGATGCGGGCTCAGGGCGCGCGTGATGCCGGAACTGAAGGCGGACACGGCGGCGCTGGAGCGCGCGGCCCAGGCGAACGCGCCGCTCATGGTGCGCTTCGCGGTGCTGACCTGGGGACTGCCGGAGGCGGCAATCGAATCGCTGTGCGAGCGGCTCAAGGTGCCGAATGAAGAGCGCGAACTGGCGCTGACGGCCTGCCGCTGCAGGCCCCTGCTCGTGGCGGCGGCGCCGCAGCAGCTGCTGCAATTGTTCAAGCGCGGCGATGCATTCCGGCGGCGCGATCGCTTCGGGCAGCTGCTGCGGGCGGCAAGGCTTGCGCAGCTGGAAATCGACCTGCGGCGCGTGGAGAGGGCGCTGGACGCAGCGGCGGCGGTGGATGCGGGCGCCATCGCGCGCGCCGCGCCCGCGGACATCCCGGCGCGCCTGGACGAGGCGCGCCGGCAGGCGATCGCGAAGGTCCTCTAGCTCAGATCACTCGCCCGATCGCCCAGGCGACGAGGCAAAAGATCAGCGTGCTGGCAAGCGGCAGGAAATAGACGCGCCCCCGTATGCTGACTTTCAGGTCGCCGGGCAGGCGTCCCACGCCCAGGCGCTCGAGCCAGGGCGTGGCGACGGCGAGCACCGCGAGGGCGAGGAAAACGGTGACCAGCCACTTGATCATGATCGCCTGCAGGATAAACTCGCGCGCCCTGCACCGCCATCGAGGAATCGAAGCATGATCGACCTGCACACCTGGAGCACGCCCAACGGCCGCAAGGTCTCCGTGATGCTGGAGGAATGCGGCTTGCCGTACCGCGTGTTTGCGGTGAAGATCGGCAAGGGCGAGCAGTTCCGGCCCGCGTTCCTCGCCGACGAGTACTCGATCGCCGACATCGCGACTGTTCCCTGGGTGGCGCGCGGCATGGCGGTGCCGACGCCGCCGCAGTAAGTCAGTTCGCTTTTCTTGCGTACTTTGCAAGGAAAGCGTTGATGTCCTCGATTTTCAGCTGCGGCTCGCCGGGAACCGGCTTCGTACCGACCACCCGGTTCATCCACTCCATGTTCTCCTGCATGCGCGCCACCACCGCGGGCCATTGCTTCGCGGTATAGCGCTGCGGGTCGGGCAGCACGTGGCACTGGTTGCAGGCGAGGCGAAACGGTTCGCCCGCCGCAGTGAACGCCTCCGGGTACTTCTTCGGATCGAGCGGCTTCTGCGCGTGCTTGCGCAGGTAGGCGACGATGATCTTCACCTCTTCCGCGGTCGGCGCTTTCACGCCCGCCATCATGTCGGCCATCAGCGTGCCCATGTTCCCCTTGCCTTCCATCCTCGGCACCATCCGCTCGACGACGCTGCGCCACTTGGCGGCGTGGTGCATCGCCGGGTTGGGCAGGTTGTGGCACTGCACGCAGTACTGCACGGTGAGGCGTGCGCCGCGCGACCTCGGCTCGGGAAGCTTGTTCGCGTCGAAGGTCGGGGGCAAGATGCGCTCGAGCAGCGGCCCATGGGGGCTTTCCGACCAGCGCTTCTTCGCTTCCGCGATTTCGTCGCCGAACGCGAAGAGCGGAAAGGCGAGCAGGGCGATGAGCAAGCGCATTTGGCTAGAGCGTATGCGAACGATCGCCGCGCGCAAAGCCCAGCAAAGGACGTGAAACTGCACGCCCCACAGCAAGCACCTTGAACAGTTCCCCCATTTCCGCAGGAGAAAGCAGCTTCTGCGCTTCCGCAGCACGCGGCGCATAGCGCGCGATATCCGCGGCGTCCTCGCGCTCGAGCACCGCGGTGATGCCGCAGTTGATCAGAAACTGCGCCTGGTTGGCGTAGCCCAGTACCTCCAGCCCGCCCTCGCGCGCCGCCTGGGCAAGCGCACTGAAGTCCACGTGCGCGGTGATGTCCTGCAGCCCAGGATGGAAGAACACGTCGCCGTGCGAGCGGTGGCGGTAATGGCACATCAGCGTGCCCATCGTGCGCTGCGGGTGGTAGTACTCGCGCCGCGGGAAACCGTAGTCGATGACGAGGAGCGCGCCGCGTTCCAGGCGCGCGGCAAGCAGCGTCATCCACGCGCGCGCCACCAGCCCGATCTCGCTTTCGTAAGGCAACGGTACTTCGATGCGACGCGCCGCCGCGAGCAGTTCGCCCGAGGCGGGGCGCTCGGCCCAGGAGAGCTTGTCGTTGACACCACGTTCCATGATGCCGTTCGTGCGCCAGGCGAGCGCATGCACCGGCATGGCGTCGGCGACTTCGTTCGCCAGCATCACCCCGCGGAAACGCTCCGGCAGCCGCTCGATCCATTGCGCGCGCTTGCCAAGACGAGCTTCCTGCCGCGCGCGCAACTCGGCGCTGGTCTCGAGGATGAGATAGTTCTCGGGCGCGAGTTCCCCGATCAGCGCCTCGGCGAGCGCGCCGCTGCCCGCGCCGAACTCGAGGATCGCCTCCCCGGGCTGCAGCAACTCCGCCACCTGGCGCGCGAGCGTCCGCGCGAAGAGCGTGCCCATTTCCGGGGCGGTGGTGAAATCGCCCGGGGCGCCGAGCTTGGCCGATCCTCCCGCGTAGTAGCCCAGTCCCGGCTCGTGGAGCGCGAGCTCCATGTAGCGCGCGAAGCCGATCCAGTTGCCGTTGGCCTGCAACTCGGCGCGGATGCGCTCGAGGAGCGCGGTGCTCACGGCGAGCGCGTCGGCCTCGGGTTCGGGCAGCATGCGGTGAATTTAACCTAGAATCCCCTCGGTGACGGACGCATCCCTCGAAAGCAAGGTGGCGCTGGTGACGGGCGCGGCGCGGCGCGTGGGCGCGGCGATCGCGCGCCGCCTGCACGCCGCCGGCGCGAATGTGGTGCTGCACTACCGCGGCGCGGACGCCGAGGCCGCGCTGCTGGAGAAGGAACTGAACGCCGCGCGCGCCGGCAGCGCCGTGAAGGTGAAGGGCGACCTGCTCGCGCCGGTCGCGCCGAAGGTGCTGGTGGACGCCGCACTGCAGCGCTTCGCGCGGCTCGACATCCTGGTGAACAACGCATCCGCGTTCTATCCGACCGCGGTGGGCGAAATCGAGCTCGGCCACTGGGAGGAGCTGATCGGCTCCAACCTGCGCGCGCCGCTGTTCCTCTCGCAGGCGGCGGCGCCGCAACTCGCGCTCGCCGGGGGCGCCATCGTCAACATCGCCGACATCCACGCCGAGCGGCCGTTGAAGGGCTACGTCGTGTACAGCCTCGCCAAGGCCGGGCTCGTCGCGCTGACGCGCTCACTCGCGCTCGAGCTCGCACCCGGCGTGCGTGTGAACGCGGTGGCACCGGGCGCCATCGCCTGGCCGGAGGACGGGCAGTTCGAGCCCGGCGAGCGCGAACGCATCATCGCCACCACGCCGCTGCGGCGGATCGGCAACCCCGATGAGATCGCGCAGGCGGTACACTTCCTCTGTACCGCGCCTTTCGTCACCGGCCAGGTCCTGGCGGTGGACGGCGGGCGCTCCATCTTCCTTTGAAGCCGAAATGAACGTCGTCAGACTGCACCGGGATCCGCGCAAGGCGGACTACGAGGCGGGCAAGCTCGCCAAGCGGCTGCGCCGCCAGGTGGGCGAGGCGATCGCCGACTTCGGCATGATCGAAGAGGGCGACAAGGTCATGGTGTGCCTCTCCGGCGGCAAGGACAGCTACGCCATGCTCGACGTGCTGATGGCGCTGCGCGAGAAGGCGCCGGTGGCCTTCGACCTCGTCGCCGTCAACCTCGACCAGAAGCAGCCCGGGTTTCCGGCGCACGTACTGCCGGACTACCTCTCCGGGCTGGGCGTGCCGTTCCGCATCGTGGAGCAGGACACCTACTCGGTGGTGAAGCGCGTGCTGCCCGAGGGCAAGACCCTGTGTTCATTGTGTTCCAGGCTGCGCCGCGGCGTGCTGTACCGCGTGGCGGGCGAACTCGGCGCCACCAAGATCGCGCTGGGGCATCACCGCGACGACATCCTGGCGACCTTTTTCCTCAACCTGTTCTTCGGCGGGAAACTCAAGGCCATGCCGCCCAAGCTCAAGTCGGACGACGGCAAGCACATCGTCATCCGCCCGCTCGCCTACGTGAAGGAAGATGACCTCGCGGCCTATGCCGAGGAGAAGGGCTTCCCGATCATCCCCTGCAATCTGTGCGGCTCGCAGGAGCACCTGCAGCGGCGCCAGGTGCGCGAGCAGCTGGGGCAATGGGAAAAGCAGTTCCCGGGGCGCGTAGAATCCATCCTGCGCTCGCTCACCGACGTGCGGCCTTCGCACCTGCTGGATCGCAAACTGTTCGATTTCTCGGGCTTGAAATCATGAGATGGCTCACCGCATTGCTGCTCGCCGCCCTGGCGGGGCAGGCATCCGCCCAGGACTGGCCGCAACGGCCGCTGCGCATGCTGGTCGGCTTCGGCGCGGGCGGCGGCACCGACATCCTCGCGCGCATCGTCGCGCCGGCGATGGGCGCGGCGCTGGGCCAGCCGGTGGTGATCGAGAACCGGCCCGGGGCCGGCGGTTCGATCGCGGCCAACGTGGTGGCCAAGTCCGCGCCCGACGGCTACACCGCTTTCCTGCTGAACAACGGCCATGCGGTGTCGGCGGTGATGATCCGCTCGCTGCCCTACGATCCGGTGGCGGACTTCCAGCCGGTGTCGATGGTCGCCACCATGCCCCTGTTCATCCTCGCCGGGTCGCGCGCCGGCTTCGGCAGCCTGCAGGGGCTGATCGAGGTGGCGCGGCTCAATCCCGGCAAGCTCAACCTCGCGTCGGTCGGCATCGGCAGCACGCAGCACTTCGCCGGCGAATTGTTGTTCCAGTCGGCCGGCATCCAGCTGGTGCACGTGCCTTACAAGGGCACGCCCAACGCGATTATGGCGACGACGTCCAACGAGACGCAGTTGCTAGTCGAGGTGGCGGCGCCGGTGATCGGGCAGATCCGCGGCGGCGCGCTGACCGCCCTGGCGGTGACTTCAAGCACGCGATTCCCTGGACTGCCCAACGTGCCCACGGCGGCGGAAGCCGGGCTGCCGGGCTACGACGTCACCACCTGGTACGCGCTGGTGTTCCCGGCAGGGACGCCGTCCGCCATCGTGGAGAAGACGCGCGCCGCGCTGCACACCGCTCTTGCGCGCGAAGACGTGCAGAAGCTGATGTTCAATGCCGCATTCCTGCCTGGCGAGAACACGCCCGAGCAACTCGCGGCGCACATGCGGGCCGAGATCGCGCGCTGGGGCAGCGTGCGCGACAAGGCCGGGATCAAGCCGGAGTGACGACATGAAACCAGTCGAAGGCGCCACCAGGCAGGCGCAGGAACTCGAGGGCATCGTGCCCACCGTGAACCTCGCGGCGGAGGAGGGACGCAAGGATTTCTACGGGCGCGCGAAGAAGCAGAACCTCGCGCCGCTGTGGCGCGTGCTGCACGGGCTGGTCACGGACAAGCCGGTCACGCGCTGCGTGCCGGCGATCTGGCACTACCAGGAGATACGCCCCTACCTGATGGAGGCCTGCAAGCTGATCGGCGCGGCGGAAGCCGAACGCCGCGTGATGGTGCTGGAGAACCCCGGCCTCGCCGGCCAATCGCGCATCACGCAGAGCCTGTTCGCCGGGCTGCAGATCATCCTGCCGGGTGAAATCGCGCCGGCGCACCGCCACGTGGCCTCCGCCCTTCGCTTCATCATCGAGGGCAAGGACGCGTTCACCGCGGTGGCGGGCGAGCGCACGATGATGCAGCCGGGCGACTTCGTCATCACGCCGTCCTGGACCTGGCACGACCACGGCAACGAGGGCAGCGGCCCGATGGTGTGGCTCGACGGCCTGGACATGCACGTCATCAACATGCTGGCGGCGAGCTTCCGCGAGGACCTGGGCGGCAGGGCGCACAAGTTGGAGCGCCCCGAGGGTGCGGCGCCGGCGGAGTTCGGCAACAACCTGCTGCCGGTGGACCTCTCGCACCGCTCGCAGACCTCGCCGATCTTCAACTATCCCTACCGCAAGTCGCGCGAGTCGCTCGACGCGCTGGCGCGCATGCGCGACCCGGATCCCTGGCACGCGCACAAGATGAAGTTCATCAACCCGGTGAACGGCGGCTGGGCGATGCCCACCATGTCCACCTGGATGCAGCTCATGCCAAAGGGCTTCAAGTCCGCGCCCTACCGCTCCACCGACAGCGCGGTGTACACGGTGGTGGAGGGGCGCGGCCGTTCCACTGTCGACGGCGAAACCTTCGATTGGGGCAAGCACGACATCTTCGTCGCGCCGAGCTGGATGGCGCACACGCACCAGGCCTCGGAGGAGGCGGTGCTGTTCATCTATTCCGACCGCGTGATCCAGGAGAAGCTCGACATCTGGCGCGAGGCGAAGGACCGCGCCTGAAGCGCGGCCGCATCCTGGGGCTCGGCCTGCTCGCCTGCGCCGTGGCGGTCGCCGCGGCCGCCTACGCGCGCGTCAACAGCGACTGGCGCACCGCGACCCGCGCGCCGGTGGGCCTCGCGCCCGATCCGGCGACGCATCCCGAGGCCATGGTGCAGGTCTACGCCGCGCGCGCCTTCGGCTGGCGCGGCGCATTCGGCGTGCACACGTGGGTGGCGGTCAAGCCGCCGCGCGCCAAGGCCTACACTGTGTACGAATTGATCGGCTGGAAGCTGCGCTGGGACGACACCGCGGTGTCGATCGCCGAGCGCGACGCGGACGCGCGCTGGTACGGCAACGCGCCGCAGCTGCTGGCGGAGAAGCGCGGCGCCGAGGCCGAAGCACTGATCCCGCGCATCGACAAGGCCGCGAAGTCCTATCCCTACGCGGACGAGTACCGCGCCTGGCCGGGGCCGAATTCCAATACGTTCACGGCGTGGGTGACGCGCGAGGTGCCGGAGCTGCGCGCGGACCTGCCGCCGACCGCCATCGGCAAGGATTACCTCGGCAACAGCGTCTTCGCGGCGGCGCCGAGCGGCAGCGGCGTGCAGTTCTCGGTAGTGGGCGTGCTTGGCCTCACGGCGAGCAGCGTCGAGGGACTCGAGTTGAACCTGCTCGGGCTGACTTTCGGCCTGGACCCCTGGCCGCCGGCGATCAAGCTGCCGATGCTTGGGCGGATCGGGGCGGCACCGTCTCCCTGATCGGCAGGTGCACCGCCGCGGCCATCAGGCACAGCGCCACGTCGGCAGCCCACATCCAGTCGTAGTTGCCGCTCGCCTCGAAGGCCTTGCCGCCCAGGTACGCGCCGAGGAAGGCGCCGACCTGGTGCGACAGCATCACCACGCCGAACAGCGTCGCCATGTAGCGCGGGCCGAAAAACTTGATCACCAGGCCCACGGTGGGCGGCACGGTGGACAAGTAGGTGAATCCGATGCCGGCTGCAAAGAGCAGGAAGGTCAGCGTGGTCTTCGGCGCGAAGAAGAAGGCGACGATCAGCGCCGCGCGCGACAGGTAAATCCAGGCGAGCGCCATCTTCATGCGCCGGTGCGTGATCACTTTCCCGATCCACAGGCTGCCGAAGATGTTGAACAGGCCGATGACCGCCAGCGACCAGGCGCTCACGGTGGCCGGCAGTTCGCAGCTCGCCACCACGCCGGGCAGGTGCGTGGCGATGAAGGCGACGTGGAAGCCGCACGTGAAGAAGCCTGCGTTGAGGAGCAGGTAGCTTGGATCGCGCGAGGCTTCGCCGAGCTGCTTCTTCAAGGTTCCCGGCGCGGCCTTTGCCGCCGTCGCGGCATGTTCGGCGTGGCCTTGCGTGATCCAGAGAAGGAGCGGAACGGCGGCGAGGCCGATCACCCCCAGGATCACCATTGCCGGCTGCCAGCCCGCCAGGCCGATGAACAGCTGCGCCAGCGGGATCACCGTGAACTGGCCGAAGGAACCGCCGGCGTTGATGATGCCGTTGACGGAATTGCGCTTCGCTTCCGGAATCCAGCGGCTGGAAGAAGAGATAAGCAGCGCCGGCCCGATCGCGCCCGCGCCGATGGCGCAGAGCACGCCGATCAGCAGGATCAGCATGGCGGCCGACTGCGCGAGCGGGGTCGCCGCGGTCGCGGCCGCGACCAGCAACGCGCCGGCCAGCATCACCGGCCGCGGCCCCCAGCGGTCGGCGGCCGCACCCGCGACCGGCTGCGCGATGCCCCACATGAGCTGGCCCACGGCGAACGCGAGGCTGATTGCCGCGTAGCCGATGCCGGTGGCGGAGTTGATCGGGCCGATGAAGAGCGGCTGTGCCTGCCGCACGCCCAGGCCGAGGGCAAAGATGGCGCCGGCGGCGAGCGCGACGGCGAGATAACTGCGGGTTTGCGCGGTTATGGTCAGCTCGTCTTCACGTAGCTGGCTTCCAGGCGCACGTTCACCAGCGCCTGGCGCTTCTCCTCCCTCACGACCTTCAGCGCGCGCTCCAGCGCCGGCATCAACTCCTTCGCGTCGCTGACGCGCACGCCGTAGCCCCCACTCGCCTCCACCGTCTTCTCGAAGCGCGGCGAGGGTTCCAGCGTGGCGAAGGGCGGCTCCTTCATGCCGGCGGCGACGCCCTGCGGGTACATTGCGAGCGTCGAGCGGTGCACCGCCGCCCAGCGCGCGTTGTTGAATACCACGAACAACGCCGGCAGCTTCATGGCCTCGGACACGAAGTGCGAGGCGGTGGGATTGCCGAACATGTAGGCGCCGTCGCCGACGCAGCAGATGACGGTCTTGTCCGGCGAGGCGAGCTTCGCGCCAAGCACGGCGCCCAGGCCCCAGCCCAGGCCGCCGGCGGGCGCGCTGGCGTAGTAGCGGCAGGGCGAGCGGATCTGCATTTCCTCGAGCACCAGCGGGTACTCGTTGACGACGAGGGTGTCGTCGTCGAGCAGCTTGTTGACGCAGGCCGAGGCGTACTTCGCGCTCATGCCGGCTGTAGCGCCGCGCGCCTTGCGGCGCTCGGCTTCGGAGCGCTTCGCGACTTCGTCGAAGCGCGCCTTGAGCTTCGCCGCCGAGGGCGCGTGCTTCTGCGCGCGCTCAGCAAGCTGCAGGAGCGTCGGCGCGACGAGACCGGTGAGGGCAATATCGGTGCGGAAGCCGCGCATCGGATAGCGCGCGTAGAGCGGGTCCGGGCCGATGTGCACCACTTTCGCTTCCGGTTTCGGCCCGCCCTGCGCGGGGATCCACGGCACGTCGCATTCGACGCACAGGACGAAGTCCGCGTCCTTCAGGAGCGCATGCGGCTCCCAGCCCGCGTTCATCGGGTGCTCGGTCGAAAGCGCGAGGTAGCGTGGCCGGTAGTGAACCACCGGGATACCAAAAGCGTCAGCGAGGTGAGCGATCGCTTTCGATGCTTCAGCTGTCCTTCCGCCATTCGCGGTGATCAACAGGGGTCGTTGCGCGCGCCCCAGAAGGCGGGCTGCCTCCTCGAGGGCGTCCGCGTCCACCGTCGGTGGAGACGCTGAAACCTGCGTAGCGCCGGAAGAAGTCTTGCCTTGGAACGGCGAGGCGAGGATCTCGCGCGGCAGCGTCAGGTACACCGGCCCCTGCGGCTCGCTGTTCGCGATCGCCAGCGCGCGGTCCACCGCGGTCTCGACCTGCTCGGCGTGCTTCAGTTCGTAGTCCCACTTCATGAACTCGCGCAGCATCGCGCCCTGGTCGAAGTGCTCCTGCGCCCAGTGGATGTAGTTGTTCCTCGCGCCGGGCACCGCGCCCGACTCGGTGAGCGGCGTGCGCCCGGCGGTGAACAGCAGCGGGATGTTCATGCGCGCCGCGTTGATCAGACCGTTGATCGAGTTCGCGGTGCCCATGCCGACGTGCACCATCATGGCCTGCGTTCTACCACTCACCATGGTGGTGCCGTGCGCCATGGCGACGCCCATGTTCTCGTGCGGCACGATCACCGGCTGCGGCATGCGCCAGCCGAGCGACCGGCCCCTGGCGTAGGCCTCCACGATCGGCGCGAAGTCGGTGCCGCCGTTGGCGAACAGGTACTCGACGCCGCGGGAAGCGAGCAGTCCGAGGTAAGCCTCGGCCGCGGTCTCAGGCTGGAAGCTGACGGGGTGGCCGGGTTGCATCGGCGCGATGCTACGCCCCGGGGGTTGTCAAGGTCAGTTTGACAGACTAGACTTTCCGTCGAGTCGAAATGAACTGCGCGGAGCGACTCGTCGAGTTGTTTGGCAGCCAGGCGGATGTCGCGCGCGCGTTCCAGCTCGACCGCGCGGTCGTGCACAACTGGGTGAAGACCGGCTACGTGCCGGTACGCTGGGCCGGCGAGGTCGAGCGCGTCACCCGCGGCCAGATCAGCGCGGTCGATATCGTCAACGAAGCGAGCGCCAAGAACCCGGTGCGCGTGAAATCGCGCCCGGACGACGCGCCCTTCGGCATTCCCCAGGAGAACCCCGCCATGACCCAGTACGCCCCCGCGAAGCGCATCACCTCCTTCCATCCGCCGCAGCGCACGCTGATGGGCCCGGGGCCGACGGAGATCCATCCGCGCGTGCTCACCACCATGAGCCAGCCGGCGATCGGCTACCTCGATCCCGTCTTCGTCGAGATGATGGAGGAGCTGAAGTCGCTGCTGCGCTACGTGTACCAGACGAAGAACCCGCTCACCTTCCCGCTCTCCGGGCCCGGCTCGGTGGGCATGGAGTTCTGCTTCGTCAACATGGTGGCGCCCGGCGACAAGGTGATCGTGTGCCAGAACGGGGTGTTCGGCGGCCGTATGCTGGAGAACGTGGTGCGCGCCGGCGGCACGCCGATCGTGGTCGAGGACAAGTGGGGCGAGCCAGTCGACCCGCAGAAGGTCGAGGACGCGCTGAAGAAGAGCAAGGGCGCGGGTGTGGTGGCTTTCGTGCATGCGGAAACCTCCACCGGCGTGCAGTCCGACGCGAAAGAGCTGACGCGCATCGCGCACAAGCACGGCGCGCTGGTGATCGTCGACGCCGTCACCTCGCTCGCCGGCACGCCGGTGAAAGTGGACGAGTGGGAGATCGACGCCATCTACTCGGCGAGCCAGAAATGCCTGTCGTGCACGCCAGGCCTGTCGCCGGTGTCGTTCTCCGAGCGCGTGGTCGAGCGCGTGAAGAAGCGCAAGGACAAGATCCGCAGCTGGTTCATGGACATGAACCTGCTGCTCGGTTACTGGAATGCCGGCACGCGCACCTATCACCACACGGCGCCGACGAATTCGCTATTTGCCCTGCACGAAGCCTTGCTGCTGATCCGCGAGGAAGGCCTGGAGAACTGCTGGGCGCGCCATGAGCGCCACCACCTGGCGCTCAAGGCGGGCCTGGAGGCGATGGGCCTCAAGTTCCTGGTGAAGGAGGAGTATCAGCTGCCGCAAATGAACGCGGTGCTGTGCCCCGAGGGCGTGGACGAGGCGCAGGTACGCTCGCGGCTGCTCTCCGAATTCGGCCTGGAGATCGGCGCGGGCCTAGGACCCTTGAAGGGCAAGATCTGGCGCTTCGGCCTGATGGGCTACAGCTGCCGCCCCGACAACGTGATGCTGTGCCTGTCGGCGCTCGGCTCGGTGCTCTCGGACATGGGCCTGCCGGTGCACGTCGGCGACGCCGAAGCGGCGGCGCACGGCGCGTACGCGCAGATGCACGTCAAGGACGCGCAGAGGAAAAAGCGCGCGGCCTGAAATCGGGGTCAGAGCCCGATTTCCCTTGAGAGCCCGATTTCCTCTGCGAAAATAAATCGGGCTCTGACCCCGATTTCATCGCCGCTCCGCGAGCACCTCGGCCAGCGCGTGGAACAGGTCGATCGAGGCGTCAATCTCGTCCTTGTTGATCGACACGCTCTCCACGTTGACGCCGAGCGGGATGGAATGCGCGTAATCGTGCGCCAGGATGCGGCGCAGGTTCTCGCGGCAGATGTCGATGGATTTGGCGAGCGGGTTCGACGCACCGAGGATCGCGCGTTCCGTTTCCGCCGGCAGGTTGACGCCCAGCCACCTGAGGAAGGCCATGGTCTTGTCGCGCCCGGCCGGCGAGAAGGTGAGCACGACCCGGCGCGGCTCCACGCCGGCGCCGCGGCAGTCGCGCGCATAGTCGGCGAGCAGGCGCTCGCTGGCGCCCGGGTGGTAGACGGTTTGCGAGATGAAGTAGCCGCAGCCTTCGATGCCCTTGGCAAGCATGCGCGCGGCCTCGCTGCGCTCGGCGGTGTGGCGCTCGGCGATCACCACGCCGCCGACCGTGAAGCCGGCCGGATGCGCGGCAGCGAGCCGGATCGCGCGCGACAGCGACAACGGATAGCGCACGCCCGAAGTCGGGCGGCCGACGATGGACAGGAACTCGATACCGTAGCAGCCGGTGCCGGAGAGCCAGTCGTTCCAGGAGGATTCGTCGTGGGTGCCGACGCACTTGTAGGTGATGGCCGGCTTGCCGGTCAGGTCGCGCAGCAGCTTCGAGTAGGCGCGCGGGTCTACCGTGCCGCTGAAGGCGAAGGGCCGCGGGTTCGCGGTGCGCCCCGATTCGTCCTGGATGTCGTAGACCACCACGCCGTCGAGGGGCAGGGCGGCAACGCGCAGCGCGAGTTTCTCCGCGGCGTTGCGCACCACTTCCTCGCTCGAGCCGGTGCGCGGCGGCGTCGTCCCGTACAGCAGAAGCGTCTTGCCGGGATCGAGTAGCGCTTCCTTGAGGCGGCTCACCGGCCTTCGACGTAGGGCTTGAGCGCGGCGTACACCGCGCGGTTCACCGGAGCCTCGACCCCCGCTTCGCGCGCCATGCGCGCCACCGCGCCGGAGAGCCACGGCGCCTCGAGCTTGCTCCCGGCTTCGAGGTCCGCGGCCATCGAGGCCCGCATCTCCGCCGGCAGTGCGTCGACGAAGGCGAGCGTCTTCGCCACGAAGTCATCCGGCAGCGCGATGCCGCGCGTCCTGCCCACGGCCCAGGTTTCGCGCATCACCGATTCGAGCAGCCAGCGCAAGTCCGGATCGGCGCGCACCACGCCGATGGGCTTGCGCGTCATGGTGGTCGTGGCGGAGAGCGCCACCAGCAGCACGAACTTTTCCCAAAGCACCCGAACTATTTCGTCGGTGAGCTCGGCGTCGATCTTCGCGTCGCGGCAGGCGGCGAGGAACGCCTCGGCGGCCTTGCGCTGCGCCGGCAGCACCGGCCCGAAGCGCAGGCGCGCCATGGTGCCGGTCTGCACGATCACGCCGGGCTCGGCGATGCGCCCGGCGATGTAGGCGGCGCCGCCCATCACGCGCTCGCGCCCGAGGATGGCGCCGATGCGCTCGGTGGATTCGACGCCGTTCTGGAAGGGAATGACGAAACCGTCCTTGCCGATGACGGGCCGCAGCTGCTCGGCGGCGCCTTCGGTGTCCCAGAGCTTGACCGCGAACAGGACGATCTCGGCCTGGCCGGCCTCGGCCGCATTGCCCACGGCTTTCACTTTCAGCTTGGCGTCGCCAAGCGGGCTCTTGAGGGTGAGGCCGTCGTTCTGCATTGCCTGCAGATGCCGGCCGCGGGCGATGAACACCACGTCGTGCCCCGCCTGCGCCAGCCGGCCGCCGAAATAGCCGCCGACGCCTCCCGCGCCCATTACGGCGATGCGCATGGCCTATTGCGCACTTTCGCGCCGCGCCGGCAGGAGCACCGAGGCCAGTGCCCAGGAGACGATGCTGTAGACGATCGCGCCGCCCACGCCGGCCCAGAAGCCGCTCACGACAAACCCCTGGATGAAGGAACCGACGAACCAGAACAGCAGCCCGTTGATCACGAAGATGAACAGTCCCAGTGTCAGCAGCGTCGCGGGCAGCGTGAGCAGGATCAGGACCGGCCGGATCACGGTATTCACCAGGCCGAGCACCAGCGCCGCGACCAGCGCGGTGGCGAAGCTCGCCACGGCGATTCCCGGCATGACATAGGCCACCGTGAGGAGCGCCAGCGCGTTAATCAGCCAGACGATGAGGAGCTTGATCATAAGAATGGGGTCTGTCCCTGTTTTCTAGTAGCGGTAGTGGTCGCTCTTGTAGGGACCGTGCTTCGGCACGCCGATGTACCTCGCCTGCGTGTCGGTGAGCTCGGTCAGCGTCGCGTTGAGCTTCTTCAGCTGCAGCCGCGCCACCTTCTCGTCGAGGTGCTTGGGCAGGGTGTGCACGCCCAACGGGTATTTCGCGGTGTTGGTGTACAGCTCGATCTGCGCGATGGTCTGGTTGGCGAAGGACGAGCTCATCACGTAGGACGGATGCCCGGTGCCGCAGCCCAGGTTCACCAGGCGGCCCCTGGCGAGCAGGATGATGCGCTTGCCGTCGGGGAAGATCACGTGGTCCACCTGCGGCTTGATCTCCTCCCACTGGTACTTGGAGAGCGAAGCGACGTCGATCTCGTTGTCGAAGTGGCCGATGTTGCAGACGATGGCCTGGTCCTTCATCTTCTGCATGTGCTCGTGCGCGATCACGTGGAAATTGCCGGTGGCGGTGACGAAGATGTCGGCCTTGTCGGCGGCGTAGTCCATGGTCACCACGCGGTAGCCCTCCATCGCCGCCTGCAGCGCGCAGATCGGGTCGATCTCGGTCACCCACACCTGCGCCGAGAGCGCGCGCAGCGCCTGCGCCGAACCCTTGCCCACGTCGCCGTAGCCGGCCACCACTGCGACCTTGCCCGCCACCATCACGTCAGTCGCCCTCTTGATGCCGTCCACCAGCGACTCGCGGCAGCCGTACAGGTTATCGAACTTCGACTTGGTCACCGAGTCGTTGACGTTGATCGCCGGGAACAAGAGGCGCTTGTCCCTCGCCATCTCGTACAGGCGGTGCACGCCGGTGGTGGTCTCCTCGGTGACCCCCTTGATCTCCTTGCCGACCTTCGTATACCAGCCGGGCTGCGCGGCGAGCTTCTTCTTGATGGCATTGAAGAGCGAAATCTCTTCTTCGCTGGTCGGGTTGGCCAGCACGGATGCATCTTGTTCCGCTTTTTTTCCTAAGTGAACCAAAAGAGTCGCATCCCCGCCGTCATCAAGAATCATGTTCGGACCTTTGTCTCCGAACTCGAAAATTCTGTGCGTGAATTCCCAGTACTCGTCGAGCGACTCGCCCTTGTAGGCGAACACCGGCGTGCCGCCCGCGGCGATCGCCGCCGCCGCATGGTCCTGGGTCGAGAAGATGTTGCAGGAGGCCCAGCGCACGTCGGCGCCGAGCGCCCTCAGCGTCTCGATCAGCACCGCGGTCTGGATGGTCATGTGCAGCGACCCGGTGATGCGTGCGCCCTTGAGCGGCTTCGCCGCAGCGTACTCCGCGCGGATCGCCATCAGCGCCGGCATCTCGGACTCGGCGATGGCGATTTCCTTGCGGCCCCAGTCGGCCAGTTTCAGGTCGGCCACGCGGTAGTCGTTGGCCTTGGCATGCATCACGGCAGGATTCATTTTTCCAGTCTCCAGAAAGCAAAAGCGCCCGCACCGTTTCCCGTGCGAGCGCCGTTGAATTAAGCTGAGCCTGACCCCCTCGGATGCCCTTCGGGGACGCAACGCTCCTCAGCGGGCGGCATTGTAATGCCTACGGCCTGCTTTTAAAAGACCGCCAAACCCTTCATGCTTCGCGCATGACAGCACCTCGCGCGACTTCCCTCTATGCAAGCGTGGTCCTCCTCAGGGTGCAGGAGTTCGCGCGCCGGCCAGTGAGCGAGCAGGCGCGGCTGCGCGCGCAGCTCGAGGCGGTGGTGGCGGTGACGGCGGCCGAGGTGGCGGCGAGCGACCGCATCGTGCTCGACGCCGCCGACGGCGCCGCGATCGTCGTGCTCGGGGATCCGCAAGGCGCCCTGCGCCTGGCGGAGCACGCGCTGAGCGCGGGCGCGGCCGGGCTGCCCCTTTGCGCCGGGGTCAACCACGGCGCCGTGCAGGTGGCGGGCGACGGCCTGGCCGGCGACGGCATCGCCGTCGCGGCGAGCGTGGCGCAATTCGCAGTGCCGGGGCGGCTCCTGGCGACGCGCGCGTTCCGCGACGCGCTGGCCGAGGCGGCGCCCGGGCGCGAGGCGGGACTGGCGGCCGCGGGCTCGCACAAGGATGCCGGGCTGCGCGCGCACGAAGTGTTCGGTCGCGACCGCAATGCGCCGCACCGCCGGGACCTGCGCTACCTCGTGGCGAGCGCCGCGGTCATGCTCGCCCTGATCGGCGGGGGCCTGGCGCTGCGCGTTGCGACGGAGGGCCAGCAGCACTTCACCGACCGGATGGCGGCGGCGGTCCGCGGCGCGACGGCACAGGGCGAACGCTGGCTGCGCTCGCTCCTGGACAAGGCGAAGTTCTGATGGCCGCGAAGAAGCCCAAACAGATCGGCCGCTACAAGATCCTCGGCGAGCTGGGCCGGGGCGCGATGGGCGTCGTCTACAAGGCCGAGGACCCGGCGCTCGACCGTGTCGTGGCGCTGAAAACCATCGTGCTGGAGGACGATGCGCAGGGGCGCAAGGACTACCAGAAGCGCTTCTTCCTCGAGGCCAAGGCGGCGGGCAAGCTCACCCATCCCAACATCGTCACCACCTACGACTTCGGCGAGGAAGACGGCCTCGCCTACATGGCGATGGAGCTGCTGGAAGGCTCGGAGTTGCGCACGCGCATGCGAGTGGGCGAGATTTCCACGGCGGAGGCGGTGGACATCGCGCTGCAGGTCGCCGAGGGCCTCGCCTTCGCGCACGAGCACGGCGTCGTGCATCGCGACATCAAGCCGGGCAACATCATGCTGCTCGAGCGCGGGCCGGTGAAGATCATGGATTTCGGCATCGCGCGCATGCGCTCCGCCGACCACAAGACCAGCACCGGCATGGTGCTGGGCACCCCGCGCTACATGTCGCCCGAGCAGATTACCGGCCAGCCGGTGGACCAGCGCTCGGACATCTTCTCGCTCGGCATCGTGCTGCATGAGATGCTGACACGCTCGTCGCTCTTCGCGGGCGAGGACGTGAACCAGATCGCGCACAACGTCGCCAACGTCGAGCACTTGCCGCCTTCGCGCGTGAATCCGGAGGTGCCCTCCATGCTCGACTTCGTGGTGGCGCGGGCGCTGAAGAAGGATCCGGCGGTGCGCTACCAGGACGCGTACGAGTTGTGCGCCGACCTGCGCGACGCGCTGGCGGAATTGGGCGGCCGCGCGCCAGCGAGGGACCGGTCGGGCGACGGCGACTCGACCAGGACGCTGAAGCTGGACGCGAACACTGCCGACAAGGGGCCGCTCGCGCCGGCGGCGGGCGCGATCGCGACCGACACGCGCCTGCCGCTGTCGCGGCAGTTCGATTCCTCGAAGGCGCTCGGGCGCCTCACGGCGCCGTCGCGGCGCGACAGGCAGCGCTTCGGGCGCGCGCCGCGCGCGGTCGGATTCCTGCGCCGGGTGAGGAGAGATGCCGGGCCGCGCCTGCTGTTCGCGGCGGCGCTGGCTGCGGCGCTAGCCGGGAGCTACATCGCTTTTGCGTGAATGTAGGGTGGGCCCAGGCCCACCATTGTCGGACCGGGGCCCGCAGTTGTCGGGCCGGGGCCCGACCTACGCGGCTTGCTTGAGGGCCAGCGCCTTGTCGGTCGCTTCCCAGGTGAATTCCGGCTCCTCGCGGCCGAAGTGGCCATAGGCGGCGGTCTTCTCGTAGATCGGGCGCAGCAGGTCCAGCATCTGGATGATGCCCTTGGGCCGCAGGTCGAAGTTGGCGAGCACCAGCTGCGACAGCTTGTCGTCCGGGATCTTGCCGGTGCCCTGCGTGGTGACCATCACGCTGGTGGGCTGCGCCACGCCGATGGCGTAGGACAGCTGCACCAGGCATTTCGAGGCGAGGCCGGCGGCGACGATGTTCTTCGCCACATAACGAGCCGCATACGCGGCTGAACGATCCACCTTCGAGGGATCCTTGCCGGAGAAAGCGCCGCCGCCGTGCGGCGCGGAGCCGCCGTAGGTGTCGACGATGATCTTGCGGCCGGTGAGCCCGCAATCGCCTTTCGGCCCGCCGATCTCGAAGCTGCCGGTGGGGTTCACCAGGTACTTCACCTTGCCCTTTAGCAGGTTCTTGGGCAGCACCGGCTTGATCACCTGCTCCACCACCGCTTCCTCGATCTGCTGGTGGGTCAGGCCGGGCTTGTGCTGCGTGGAGAGCACCACGGTGTCGATCGAATCGGGTTTGCCGTTGACGTAGCGGATGGTGACCTGCGACTTCGCGTCAGGGCGCAGCCAGGGGAGCCGACCGTCGCGCCGCAGCTCCGACTGGCGCTCGACCAGGCGGTGCGCGAGGTAGATGGGGAGCGGCATCAGGCTCGGCGTCTCGTCGCAGGCGTAGCCGAACATCAGCCCCTGGTCGCCCGCGCCCTGGTCCATGTCGACCTCGCGGTCCACGCCCTGCGCGATGTCCTTGGACTGCTCGCCGTAGGCCACGATCACCGTGCAGGTGTGCGTGTCGAAGCCGATCACCGGGTCGTCGTAGCCGATGCGCTTGATGGTCTTGCGCACGACGTTCTGGTAGTCGACCCGCGCGCCGGTGGTGATCTCGCCGGCCAGCACCACCAGGTTGTCCTTGACCAGCGTCTCGGCGGCGACGCGCGAGGTCTTGTCCTGCTTTAGAATCGCGTCGAGGACCGCGTCGGAAATCTGGTCCGCTACCTTGTCCGGATGTCCCTCGGAAACCGATTCGGATGTAAAGAGAAATTCGCTCATGGGGCTCGCCTGAAAAAAGGCTGCAAGGATAGCAGATGATGCAGCTGCTGGCGCGCCTCCCGCTGCGCGTTCTGCACGCGTTGGGAAGCATCCTTGGCTGGGGAATTTACGCGATGTCTCCCACCTACCGGCGTCACTTGCGGGAGAACCTGGCGCTCGCCGGCTACCGCGGAGCGCGCCTGCGCCGCGCGGCGATCGCCGAGGCCGGCAAGATGCTGGTCGAGGCGCCCAAGGTGTGGCTGCGGCCGCGCGCCGAGTCCCTCGCCCTGCTGCGCGAAACCGACGGCCTGCAGCACTACGACGCGGCACGCGCCGCAGGCAAGGCCGTCGTGCTGCTCACGCCGCATATCGGCTGCTTCGAGATCTGCGCGCAGGCCTTCGCCGAGCGCTACCCGATCACCGTGCTGTTCCGCCCGTCCAAGCACTCCTGGCTGCAGCCGATCATGGACCGCGGCCGCGCACAGCCGGGCGTGAGCCTGGCGAGCGCGGACCTCGCGGGCGTGCGGTTGCTCCTCGCCGCGCTCAAGCGCCGCGAGGCGGTGGGTATCCTGCCCGACCAGGTGCCGGGTGTGGGCGAAGGCGAGTGGGCCGAGTTCTTTGGCCGGCCCGCTTACACCATGACGCTGGCGGCGAAGCTTGCGCGGCGCCCCGACGTCGCCTGCCTGCTGGTGGTGGGCGAGCGCCTGCCGCGCGGCGCAGGCTACGTGATGCGGTTGCGGCCGATGCCGCCGGCATTGCCGGGCGAGTCGGGGCCGCGCCACATGAACCGCGCCATCGAGTCCGTGGTGCGGATGATCCCCGCGCAGTACCTGTGGGGCTACAACCGCTACAAGACTCCGGAAGGCGCGGGGCCGCCGCCGTGACGGGCCTCCTCATCGGATTGCTCTGGATACTGCATTTCCTGCCGCTCGGCGCGCTCGCCGCTTTCGGCAATGGGCTCGGCCGCGCCCTCTACTGGCTGATCCCGGAGCGGCGTCGCGTGACGCGCATCAACCTGGAGAAATGCTTCCCGCAGATGGCGCCGCAGGCGCGCGAGCGGCTGGCGCGCGCGCACTTCCGCGCCTTCTGCCGCAGCTTCATCGAGCACGCGCTGCTGTGGTGGGCGCCACGCGAGCGCATCGAGCGCCTGATCCGCGTCGAGGGCATCGAGCACGTGCGCGCGCTGCGCGGCACGCCGGTGATCCTGTTCGTGCCGCATTTCATCGGCTTGGACGCCGGCGCCACGCGGCTCACCTGCGAGCTCGACATGGTGGGCATCTACGCGCGGCAGAAGGACCCCCGCTTCAGCGCGCTGCTGCTGCAGGGCCGAGGCCGCTTCGGCGACCAGCGCCAGGTGTCGCGCCAGGAGGGGGTGCGCGCAGCAATCCGCGCCATGGTGCGCGAGGACCGGCCGTTTTACTACCTGCCCGACCAGGACTACGGCGCGCGCGACGCGCTGTTCGTGCCCTTCTTCGGCGTGCCGGCGGCCACGGTGCCGGGGCTGTCGCGCATCGCGCGGCTCGCCGGCGCCCGGGTGCTGCCTTGCGTGACGCAGATGCTGCCCGGGGGCGCGGGCTACGTGGTGCGCATTGAGCCGCCTTGGGACCGTTTCCCGAGCGAGGACGTGGCCGCCGACACGCTGCGTATGAACCGGTACATCGAGCAGGAGGCGCTGCGCATGCCGGAGCAGTACCTGTGGATGCACAAGCGCTTCAAGACCCGTCCCGAGGGCGAGGCGGGGTTCTACTGACTAGAATGCGGCCATGAGCGGAAAGAAACTTCGCGCAGCGGTGATCGGCGTCGGCTACCTCGGGCAGTTCCACGCCGAAAAGCTCGCCGCGCTGAAGGACGTGGAGCTGGTCGCGGTGGCCGATGCCGATGCCGCGCGCGCGAAGCAGATCGCGGCGAAGTTGGGCTGCGCGGCGCGCACGGACCCGCGCACGCTGCTCGGGGAAGTGGACCTGGTAAGCGTTGCGGTGCCCACAGAGCACCACCACCAGGTGGCGCTCGCATTCCTCGACGCGGGCGTGCACGTGCTGGTGGAGAAGCCGATCACGCGCACGCTGGATGAGGCCGACGCGCTGCTCGGCGCGGCGCGCGCGAAGGGGGTGCTGCTCGCGGTGGGGCACCTCGAGCGTTTCAATCCGGCATTCCGCGCGCTGGCCGCGACCCTGGAGCGGCCGCTGTTCATCGACTGCGAGCGGCTCTCGGGCTTCAAGCAGCGCGGCATCGACGTGGACGTGGTGCTCGACCTGATGATCCACGACCTCGACCTCGTGCTGTCGATGGCGCGAAGCGAAATCGGCCAGGTGAGCGCCTGCGGCTTCCAGGTGATGACCGACTCGATCGACATCGCCAACGTCAGGATCGAGTTCGCCAGCGGCTGCGTGGCGAACCTTTCCGCCAGCCGCGTCAGCCAGTCGCCGGTGAGGAAACTGCGCGTGTTCCAGACCGACCAGTACGCCTCCGCCGACCTGCAGGCAGGAAAGCTGCGAGTCGTGAGGCGCGACGCACGCGGCGGCGCGATCACGCAGGACGAGTCCGGCTTCGACGACCGCGACGCGCTGCGCGCCGAGATCGAAAACTTCGTCGCCGCGGTGCGCAGCGGCCGGCCGCCGCTGGTGACCGGCGGGGACGGGCGCAAGGCGCTGGCGCTGGCGCTGGAAGTATCGCGCCTGGTGCGCGCGCGCCTGGAGCGGTTCGCGGCGGTGGCGCGATGAAAATTCCGCTCCTCGACCTGGCGGCGGACCTGCGCGAGGTGGGCGGGGAGGTGCGCGCCGCGCTCGAGCGCGTGCTCGTCTCGGGCCATTTCATCCTCGGTCCCGAAGGCGCGGCGCTGGAGAAGGAAATCGCGGCGCTGGTCGGCGTGCCGTACGCGGTGGCCTGCAATTCGGGCACCGACGCCCTGCACCTCGCGCTGCGCGCCGCGGGCATCGGCCCCGGCGACGAGGTGGTGACCCCGGCCTTCACCTTCATCGCCACGGCGGAGGCGATCGCCTACGTGGGCGCGAAGCCCGCGTTCGCCGATGTGGACGGTGCCACCTTCAACATGACGGCGGCCACGTTGGAGAAGACCCTCACCCCACGCACGCGCGCGGTGATCGTGGTGCACCTGTTCGGCCAGTGCGCCGAGATGCCCCCTATCTCTGACTTGTGCAAACGGCGCGGCCTGGTGCTGGTCGAGGACTGCGCGCAGGCGATCGGCGCCGACTGGGCCGGCACGCAGGCCGGCGCCTGGGGCGATTTCGGCTGCTATTCGTTCTACCCGACCAAGAACCTCGGCGCCTACGGCGACGCCGGCCTGGTGACCACGCGCGAGGCGAAACACGACGCCATGCTGCGCATGCTGCGCCACCATGGCAGCAGGCAGACCTACCTGCACGAGGTGATCGGCCTGAACAGCCGTCTGGACGAGATGCAGGCGGCGATCCTGCGCGTGAAGCTGAAGCACCTGGCGCGCTTCACCGCCGCGCGGCGCGCGCACGCCGCGCGCTACCGCGAGTTGCTCGCGGGCGCGAAGCTCGCGCTGCCCGCCGAACACGGGCGCGGCACGCACATCTACCACCAGTTCACCGTGCGGCTCGAGCGCCGCGACGCGGCGAAGCAGGCGCTCGCCGATGCCGGCATCGCCAGCGGCGTCTACTACCCGATCCCGCTGCACCGCCAGCCGGTGTTCGAGAAGGAGTTCGGCAGGCTTTCGCTGCCTGCCTGCGAGGCGGCGGCGCGCGAAGTGCTGTCGCTGCCCATCTACCCGCAGCTCACGGGCGAGCAGCTGCGCCGCATCGCCGGGACCTTGCGCGCTTGCCTCTGATCGCCTTCACCAAGATGGAAGGCGCGGGCAACGACTTCGTCGTACTCGACGCCACGCGCGAGCCCTTCGCCCTCTCGCGCGAGCAGCTGCGGCGCCTGGCCGACCGCCACTTCGGCGTCGGCTGTGACCAGGCGCTGGTGGTGGAGCGCGCGACGCGGCCCGACGCGGACTTCCGCTACCGCATCTTCAACGCGGACGGCGGCGAGGTGGAGCAGTGCGGCAACGGCGCGCGCTGCTTCGTGAAGTTCGTGCACCAGCAGGGGCTCACGCAAAAGCGCGAGATCCGCGTCGAGACGCTGGGCGGCATGATCGCGCCGCGCCTGGAGGACGACGGCGAGGTGAGCGTGGACATGGGGCCGCCGACGCTGGAATCGCCGCTGGTGCAGCCGCTGGAAGTGGACGGGACGCGCGTCGAGCTGGCGATCCTCTCCATGGGCAATCCCCACGCGGTGCAGCTGGTCGCGGACGTGGAGGCGGCGCCGGTGGCGACACAGGGCCCGCTGCTCGAGCGGCACAAGCGCTTCCCGCAGCGTGTGAACGCGGGCTACATGCAGGTCGTGGACCGGGACTCGATCAAGCTGCGCGTGTTCGAGCGTGGCGCGGGCGAGACCCTCGCCTGCGGCACCGGCGCCTGCGCCGCGGTGGTGTCCGGCATCGCGCGCGGCCTGCTCGACTCGCCGGTGCGCGTGCACACGCGCGGCGGAACGTTGACCATCGCTTGGACGGGCGGCGACAATGCCGTCTGGATGAAAGGCCCCGCGAAGACGGTGTTCGAGGGAAGCATCGAACTGTAGCAGCGCAGAACAAGGCCGCCCATGACCGCAGAAGAAGTCGCCCAGTTCTTCAGGACCCACCCGCAGTTCTTCGACCAGCACCCCGAGCTCCTCGAATCGATCTTCGTGCCGCACCCCTACGGCGGCCGCGCCATCCCGCTGTCGGAGCGCCAGATCCTCGCGCTGCGCGACAAGGTGAAGCTGCTCGAGGGCAAGCTCGGCGAGCTGATCCGGTTCGGCGAGGAGAACGACGCCATCGGCGAAAAGGTGCATCGCTTGAGCACGGCGCTGCTCGGCGCGCGCGACTTCGCCGCCACCGCGCAGGCGCTGCACTTCCACCTGCGCGAGGATTTCTCGGTGCCGCACGTGGCGTTGCGCGTCTGGGACAAGCCCCTGCTCGAGGGCACGCTGGAGGGCTCGCCGGTGAGCGACGAGCTGCGCGCGCGGGTCGAGACCATGGGCGCGCCGCAGTGCGGCGCCGCCGCGGGCAATCCATTCCTGCCCTGGTTTGGCGACGCCAGGGAGCATGTGCGCTCGGTCGCGCTCGTGCCGCTCGGGCAGACGCGCAGCTTCGGCCTGCTCGCGCTGGGCAGCGAGGACGCGCAGCGCTTCTACGCCGAAATGGGCACGCTGTACCTGCGCCGCATCGGCGAGCTGACCGCGGCCGCCCTCGCCGCGCGGCTGTAGGAGCCCGGCCACGAATCCGGACGAGGCAACGGTCCGGGAGTATCTCGGCGCGCTCGAGCACCAGCGGCGCCTCGCGCCGCGCAGCCTCGAGATCTACCGCGCCAACCTGTCGGCGCTGCTGCAACTGCTCGGCGCTGGGCGGCTCGAGTCGCTGGAGCCGGTGCAGGTGCGGCGCTTCGTCGCGCAGCTGCACGCGCGCGGGCTCGCGCCCCGGTCGCTCGCCAGCCTGCTGTCGGCCTGGCGCGGCCTGTACCGCTGGCTCGCGCGGCACCGCGGCTACAAGGCGAACCCCGTGGAGGGCGTGCGCGCGCCCAAGCCCCCCAAGCGGCTGCCCAAGGCGCTGTCCGTCGAGCAGGTGCAGCGGCTGCTGGAAGCCGCACCGGGTGATACGCCGGCGCTGGCGCGTGACCGTGCGATGTTCGAGCTGCTGTACTCCTCGGGGCTGCGCCTCGCGGAGCTGGTGGCGCTGGATGTCGGCGACGGCCGGCTCGACCTGAAGGAAGGCGAAGTCACGGTCACCGGCAAGGGCAGCAAGACGCGCACGGTGCCGGTGGGCGCGCGCGCCAGGCAGGCGCTGCAGTCCTGGCTGGCGGCGCGCGCGCAGGTCGCCGCGCCGGAAGAGAAGGCGCTCTTTGTCGGCGCGCGCGGG
Source organism: Gammaproteobacteria bacterium (assembly GCA_041496745.1). GTDB lineage: Bacteria > Pseudomonadota > Gammaproteobacteria > Burkholderiales > SG8-39 > JAABQT01. The sequence goes on along the minus strand of JBGQFF010000005.1, from coordinate 2,446 downwards.
CGGCGCATCGCGCCTGGCGTTGTTGAGAGACAGTTGCGCGCCTGGGGCGCGCGCCAGGGCGTGCAGGGCAAGCTGCATCCGCACATGCTGCGCCATTCCTTCGCCAGCCACGTGCTGCAGTCCTCGCAGGACCTGCGCGCGGTGCAGGAGATGCTCGGCCACGCCAGCATTTCCACGACGCAGGTCTACACGCACCTCGACTACCAGTCGCTCGCCAAGGTCTACGACGCGGCGCATCCGCGCGCGCGGAAGAAATGAACGCCCTGGTGCTGAAGAAAGGGCGCGAGAAGTCGCTCAAGCGCCGCCATCCCTGGATCTTCTCCGGGGCGATCGAGCGGGTGGTCGGGAAACCCAAAGCGGGCGACACGGTCGAAGTGCGCTCGGCCGACGGCGCAACGCTGGCGATGGCCGCCTACAGCCCGGACTCGCAGATCCGCGCGCGGGTGTGGAGTTTCGATGCGAAGGCCACGACCAACGCCGAGTATTTCAACCGGAGGGTAAAGCAGGCTGTTGCGCTGCGTGCGGCGCTGCCTGCGTCGAAGCATACGAACGCGTTGCGGCTGGTGCATGGGGAAGCGGATGGTTTGCCCGGGTTGATTGTCGACCGGTATGCCGATGTACTTGTAGTCCAGTTCCTCTCCGCGGGGGCAGATCGTTGGCGCGAGGCGATCCTCGATGCCCTGGTGGAGACGACCCACTGCGAAGCAGTGTTCGAAAGGTCGGACGCCGAGGTGCGCAAGCTCGAAGGCCTTGCGCCGCGGGTCGGATTTGCACGTGGCAATCGCAATGCTTCGCGCTGCCCGATCACGGAGTACGGGCTGCATTTCCGCGTGGACGTGGAGCAGGGGCAGAAGACCGGCTTCTTCCTCGACCAGCGCGAGAACCGGCAGCGCGTGCGCGAGCTCGCCGCAGGCCGCGAAGTGCTCGACGGCTTCTGCTACACCGGCGGTTTCGCGATTGCGGCGCTGGCGGGCGGCGCTGCGCGCGTGCTCGCGGTGGAGAGCTCGGCGCCGGCGCTGGAAGTGGCGCGCGAGAACCTGGCCGCCAACCCGCTGGACGCGTCGAAAATCGAGTTCGCACAGGCCGACGTGTTCGCGCACCTGCGCGTGCTGCGCGACGCCGGCCGGAAATTCGGCTTGGTGGTGCTCGACCCGCCGAAGTTTGCGCCCACCGCGGCGCACGCGAGGAATGCCGCGCGCGCCTACAAGGACATCAACCTGCTCGCCTTCAAGCTGCTCGCGCCAGGCGGCTTGCTGGCGACGTTCTCATGCTCGGGCGGAGTGGGGGCGGAACTGTTCCAGTCCATCGTCGCCGGGGCGGCGCTGGATGCCGGTGTCGGGGCGAAGATCATCGAGCGTTTCCACGCCGCCGCCGACCACCCGGTGGCGCTGGAGTTCCCGGAAGGGGATTACCTGAAGGGACTGCTGCTGCTCAGGGAGTAGAATCCGGCGCTTCGCAAGGAGTCCCCATGCAACAGGAACAGATGGTCCCGGTGACCATCCTCACCGGTTTTCTCGGCAGCGGCAAGACCACGCTGCTGAACCGCATCCTCAAGGAAGACCACGGCCACAGGATCGCCGTGATCGAGAACGAGTTCGGCGAGGTCGGCGTGGACAGCGAGATCATCGAGAACTCCGACGAGCAGATCGTCGAGATGAACAACGGCTGCATCTGCTGCACGGTGCGCGGCGACCTGATCAAGATCCTCGGCACGCTGAAGGACCGGCGCAAGAAGGGCGAATTGAAGTTCGACCGCGTGGTGATCGAGACCACCGGCATGGCCGACCCGGGCCCGGTGGCGCAGACCTTCTTCACCGACGAGGACATCGGCAACTACTACCTGCTCGATTCCATCCTCACGGTGGTGGACGCCAAGCACGCGTCCCGGCAACTCGACGAGTTCCACGAGGCGCAGGAGCAGGTGGGCTTCGCCGACCGCATCCTCCTGTCGAAGACCGACCTGGTGTCCGAGGACGAGGTGCAGAAGCTGACCGCGCGGGTGAAGAGAATGAACCCGCGCGCGCCGGTGAAGAAGGTGCACTTCGGCGACGCGCCGATCGCGGAAGTGCTCGACATCCGCGGCTTCAACCTGAACGCGATCCTCGAGCTCGACCCCGAATTCCTCGCCGACACGCACCACGAGCACCACGACGAGGTCGCGTCCTTCGTCTTTCGCTCGGACAAGCCCTTCGACGGCGACAAGCTGGAGCAGTTCCTCTCCGGCATGATCCAGGTCTACGGCCCGGACCTTCTTCGATACAAAGGGGTGCTGTGGATGAAGGGCAAACCGCAGCGCGTGGTGTTCCAGGGCGTGCACATGATGATGGGCGGCGACATGGGCAAGCCCTGGGCGAAGGGCGAGAAGAAGTGCTCCACGCTCGTGTTCATCGGCAAGAAGCTGCCCAAGGACCTGTTCATCGCCGGGCTGGAGCAGTGCCTGGCGTGA
>JBGQFF010000004.1:0-55979 GCA_041496745.1 Gammaproteobacteria bacterium | reverse complement strand
CGATGCCTGCGCCGACATGCAGCTGGCGGTCGAGGAGCTGGCCGCCGCGGCCGGTTTCGAGCACTACGAGACTTCCGCTTTCGCGCGGCCCGGACGGCGCTGCCGCCACAACCTCAACTACTGGGAGTTCGGCGACTACCTGGGCATCGGCGCGGGCGCGCACGGCAAGCTCACCTTCGCCGACCGCGTGACGCGCCATGAACGGGCGAAGCAGCCGCGCGAGTACATGGCGTCGGCGGGCACGGTGCACGAGAAGGTGATCGCGCCGCGCGAGCTCCCGTTCGAGTTCATGCTGAACGCGCTGCGGCTGGTGGAGGGGGTACCGGCGGAACTCTACGCGGCGCGCACCGGGCTGCCCGGCTCGACGATCCTGCGCAAGCTGCAGGCGGCGCGGGACAAGGGCTTGCTCGAGGACGACGCGCTGCGCATCCGCCCGACGCGCCGCGGGCGGCTGTTCCTCAACGAACTGCTGCAACTGTTCCTGGACTAGAAATCGGGGTCAGAGCCCGATTCTCTTACGAGCGCCTGCGGAAGAGGAAGTCGCGCACCTTATGACCTAGCTTCAGGCCGCGAAGTTCGAATTTGGTCGATGGACGCGCGGCAGCGCCCTCGACGCGCTCCAGCCCGGGTTCGGCCGAAAGCACGGCGAGCATGTGGTCGGCGTAGTCCTGCCAGTCGGTCGCCGCGTGCAGCGTGCCTCCGGGGGCGAGCTTGCGCGCCGCGAGCGCGGCGAAGGCCGGCTGCACCAGGCGCCGCTTGTGATGGCGCTTCTTCGGCCAGGGGTCCGGGAAGAAGAGGTGGATGCCGGCGAGCGCGCCGTCGGGGATCATCTTTTCCAGCACTTCGAGCGCGTCGTGGCGGATGACGCGGACGTTTTTCAGCTGCTCCCGGTCGACGAGCTTCAACAAGCCGCCGACGCCGGGCCCGTGTACTTCGACGGCGATGAAATCGGTGTCCGGGCGCTCTGCCGCGATTCTCGCGCTGGTCTCGCCCATGCCCGAACCGATTTCCAGCACCAGGGGCGCGGTGCGGCCGAAGACCGCCTGGGGCCGCAGCATTTGCTCCTGGAATTCGATGCCGTATACCGGCATCAGGTCCGCAAGTGCGCGTTCCTGCCCGGCGGTCACGCGCCCCTGGCGGAGCACGTAACTGCGGACCGTGCGCGTCACGCGGCTTTGCTGCGGGAAGGCGCGATCTTGCCGTCAGTGGGGGAGGAGGGCGCGGCGCTGTAGAGCTTCTTCGGCATGCGGCCGGCGAGGAAGGCCTCGCGGCCCGCTTCCACGGCCTTTTTCATCGCGCGCGCCATCAGCACCGGGTCTCTCGCCGCCGCCACCGCGGTATTCATCAGCACGCCGTCGCAGCCCAGCTCCATGGCGACGGCGGCGTCGGAGGCAGTGCCAACGCCCGCGTCCACGATCACCGGCAGGTCTACCGCGCCGATCACCAATTGCACGTTCCACGGATTGAGGATCCCCATGCCCGAGCCGATGAGCGAAGCGAGCGGCATGATGGCGACGCAGCCGAGGTCCTCGAGCATCTTCGCCTGGATCGGGTCGTCGGAGCAGTACACCATCACCTTGAAGCCGTCTTTCACCAGCTCCTCCGTCGCCTTCAACGTTTCCGGCATGTTCGGGTAGAGGGTGTGCGGGTCGCCGAGCACTTCGAGCTTCACCAGGTCGTGGCCGTCCAGCAACTCGCGCGCGAGGCGCAGCGTGCGCACCGCGTCTTCCGCGCTGTAGCAGCCTGCGGTGTTCGGCAGGTAGGTGTACTTGGAGGGCGGCAGCGCTTCGAGCAGGCTCGGCTCGTTGGCGTTCTGGCCGATGTTGGTGCGCCGGATCGCCACCGTGACGATCTCCGCGCCGGAGGCTTCCACGGCGGCGCGCGTCTGGGCGAAGTCCTTGTACTTGCCGGTGCCGATCAGCAGGCGGGACGAAAACGACTTCCCGGCAACGACGAACGGGTCGCTCATCCGCCCCCCACCGCAACCACGATTTCCAGCCGGTCGCCGTCCGCCACCAGCGTCGCGCCGTGCGCGCTCCTCGGCACAATCTCCCCGTTCCTCTCGACGGCAATCCTCTTGCCGGAGAGCTCGAGGCGAGCGACCAGTGCCGCAACGTCCAACGGACGCTCGAAGCGGTGCTGCGCGCCATTCACAATCACTTGAATCATAAGGAGTAATGATACACTCGCGCACAACCCGCGGGTGTAGTTCAATGGCAGAACGGCAGCTTCCCAAGCTGCCGTTCAGCCGTTGTGCCTACACCCGGACACCGAGCAAGCAGCGGGCTCAGCGGTCTCTAACGGACTCCAACGGCCAGCTCGCCAAGGATCGACGCAGGTCTGGCATCATTAGCCTTTACGCGGGCATCGTACAGTGGCAGTACCTGAGCTTCCCATGCTCAAGACGCGGGTTCAATTCCCGCTGCCCGCTCCACCACCGCCCTCAACGTCCCGCCCCAGCCTCAGTAAAAGTCGTATATGGGTGGAGGTCGTAGACTTTTACTGAGGTCCCCGAAGGGGACTGATTTTCCGGAGTGGTTTTCTACGAGCCCCCAAGCTCGTCCTGAGCTGATCTACGTCCACCAATCCACCATTGGAATCTCGGTCAACCTGGCCTAGAAGTCGTACCGGTCCGACTGTCCCGTTGGTAACGCCCTGAATTCCCGGTGCCCTGGGAGGTACGCCAACAGCTTAGAGAGGTGTGGGTGTGCTGGATGTCATTTGGCAAATAAGCGCTTACGACCAAGCTTGACGAATGCTTCGTGCTCCCTAACAAATGGTGGCGAAGCCTCGTTTATTTTCTTCCCGTCGTCCAATACCCACTGTGGCGTGGCACCATCCGGAAGGTTTTCCGGCTTTACCGAAAGCCAATTCCCATTCCGAGGCGTTGTGTATGTGACGATTGCATTTGCCAAGTTACTTGCGGCGGAATAAACATTTCTTCTTGCACCTTCAAGCTTCTGATCTATGAACGAATGTGCGGCGTTGTCCCAAGTCTCGACGAATTCGTAGAGCGGCGCGACGTGAGCTCTATCGAACGAACCCAGTAAGTCGTGCTCTTTGAAGAATCGAATGATATGTGGCGGCCGCGGGTGAACACCCCGCGCTCCACGCGCAGCCCGGCGCGCTGCGCCGAGCGGAACACCCGCAGCCCGCTCACCGGGTCGTTCTTGGACAGGATCACCACTTCCACGGCTGCGCGTCGGGCGCGTTGAAGGCGAGGAGCTTCTTCACCAGCGGGAAGGCGACCCCCTGCTTTGCCGGCACGTCGATGCGCCCGAGCTGCAGCGCGACGTAGGCGCCCTCGCCGTCGCGCTCGAACACGCGATTCTCCTCCTCGAAGTCGAACAGCGCCCGCGAGGAGATCGCCACGACGAGCTTGCCTTCAAAGGAAACGGGCATAGCCTGATTCGCCTGTGCTGGTCGGACCGCTTGCGACGCGCGCCCGAAGGGCGATTCTAAGTCAGTTCCCCTCCGGGTTCCCCGCGGGCGGCGGCCGCAGGGCGCCTTTCACCGCCCGCAAGGGAGCGAATACTCTTTGCCAGCGTTGCCACGATCAGCGAAAATCGCCGGGCCTTGCAGCGTGGCGCACCGTAGCCCGGAGGAGTGAGGACCCGATGATGAGACCCCTGCTTGCGTTTTCGCGCGCCGTCGACTGGGTGAACGAGCATGTCGGGCGGCTGATGTACTGGTGCGTGCTGATCATGGTGCTGGTCAGCTCCGCGAACGCCACCTCACGCTACGCCCTGAATATCGCGTCGAACGCCTGGCTCGAGCTGCAGTGGTACCTGTTCGCTGCGGTGTTCCTGCTGTGCTCGGGCTACACCCTGCTGCACAACGAGCACATCCGCATCGACGTGATCGCGTCGCGATTTTCACGCCGCACGCAGCTCTGGATCGACGTGTTCGGGATGGTGTTCTTCTTGCTGCCGCTGTCGCTGTACATGCTCTGGTCATCCTGGCCGATCTTCATGAACGCCTGGAACAGCGGGGAGGTTTCTGCGAGCGCCGGCGGTCTGATCCGCTGGCCCGCGCGGCTGCTGGTCCCCGCAGGATTCTTCCTGCTCACGCTGCAGGGCATTTCCGAGCTGATCAAGCGCAGTGCCAGCCTGATGGGATTGATTCCCGACAGCGTCGAGAAGCATGAGGACCCCGCGCTCGAGCAGCTGCATGTCGACGAGGGGCCGGCAAAATGAGCGCGTTCATCACCGCCTACATCGCGCCGCTGATGTTTGCGACGCTGGTGGTCTTCATGCTGGTGGGCTTCCCGGTCGCCTTTGCGCTCGCCGCCCTCGGACTTGCGTTCGGCTTTATCGGCATCGAGCTCGGGCTGCTGACCCCGGCGCTGTACCAGGCGCTGCCCGAGCGGATTTTCGGCATCATGTCCAACGACACCCTGCTCGCCGTACCCTTTTTCACCTTCATGGGGCTGATCCTGGAGCGCAGCGGGATGGCCGAAGATCTCCTCGACACTATCGGGCAGCTGTTCGGGCCGATTCGCGGCGGCCTCGCCTACGCCGTGATCTTCGTCGGCGCGCTGCTCGCGGCGACCACCGGCGTCGTGGCCGCCTCCGTGATCTCGATGGGCCTGATCTCGCTGCCGATCATGCTGCGCTACGGCTACGACCGCCGCTTCGCGAGCGGCGTGATCGCTGCCTCCGGCACGCTGGCCCAGATCATCCCGCCCAGCCTGGTGCTGATCGTGCTTGCCGACCAGCTCGGGCGCTCGGTCGGCGACATGTACGCGGGCGCCATCATGCCGGGCCTGTGCCTCACCGGCATGTATGTGCTCTACGTCTTCGGCGTCTCGATGATATATCCGAAGGCGACTCCCGCGCTACCCCCTGAGGCCCGTCTGTTGCGTGGATGGAAGCTGCTCTACCGCGTCGCATTCGTGCTGATCCCGCCGCTGGCGCTCATCTTTCTGGTGCTCGGCACCATTTTCCTCGGCATCGCGACGCCGACCGAAGGCGGCGCCATGGGCGCAACCGGCGCGCTGGTGCTCGCGCTCATCAACCGGCGCCTTACCTGGTCGCTGACGCGGCAGGCGATGAACTCGACCGCGAAACTCACTTCGTTCGTGGTGTTCATCCTCGTGGGCGCGACCGTGTTCAGCCTCACGTTCCGGGGCGTCAACGGTGACCTGTGGGTCGAGCGCCTGCTCACCGGCATGCCGGGCGGCGCGATCGGCTTCCTGATCATGGTGAACATCCTCGTTTTCCTGCTCGCGTTCTTCCTCGATTTCTTCGAGCTCGCGTTCATCATCGTGCCGCTGCTCGCGCCGGTGGCCGACAAGCTCGGCATCGACCTGATCTGGTTCGGCGTTCTGCTCGGGGTCAACATGCAGACCTCGTTCATGCATCCGCCGTTCGGCTTCGCGCTTTTTTACCTGCGCAGCGTCGCCCCGGTCAAGGAGTACGCCGACAAGATATCCGGCAAGCTGACGCCGCCGGTCACCACCGGCCAGATCTACTGGGGCGCGGTGCCGTTCGTCGTGATCCAGGTCATCATGGTCGGTGTCCTGATCGTATTCCCTCAGTTGGTGACCAGCAGCCTGGAGAAGAACGTGGTGGATCCATCCAAGGTGAATATCGAGGTACAGCAGTCGGATGAGGACCGCAAGGAACAGGAAAACGAAGCGCCGCCCGACTTCAGCGCCCCGGCCAGGAAATAAAAAACCCCGCCGCGGCGGGGTTTTTCTTGAAGCTGGCCGGCCGCATTATTTCTTGACCGGCGCCCCTCCCATGCCGATCTTGGAGTTGAACGCGTAGTTGTCGTAGGTGGATTCGGCGACGCGGAACCAGAGGAACTGCTCGTCGCGGAACTTCTTCCACTCTGGATAGATGCGCTTGAAGTGCGCGCTTTTCGCGCCCATCTCCTCGTACACCTCGTACGACGCTTTCTCCGCCGCTTCCAGCACCGCGCGCGGAAACGGCCGCAACTGGGTGCCGCTCGCCACCAGCCGGCGCAGTGCCGGGGGATTCTGCGCGTCGTATTTCGCCGGCATCCAGGCATTGGCTTCGCCGCAAGCCGCGGTCAGCGCAGCCTGGTAATGCTTGGGAAGCTCATTCCATTTCTTTTCGTTGATGAGCGACATCAGCATCGGCCCGCCTTCCCAGAAACCCGGGTAGTAGTAGAACTTGGCGACCTTGTTGAAGCCGAGCTTCTCGTCGTCGTAGGGGCCGACCCACTCGGCCGCGTCAATGGTGCCTTTTTCGAGCGCCGGATAGATGTCCGGTGCGCCGAGCTGCTGCGGCACGGCGCCGAGCTTGGCCATGATGAGGCCCGCCATCCCGCCAATGCGGAACTTGACGCCTTTCATATCGGCGAGCGTCTTGATTTCCTTGCGGAACCAGCCGCCCATCTGGCAGCCGGTATTCCCGGCGAGGAGCGCGACGCAGCCGTAGTCCTTGAACAACGGCGCCATCGACTCCGCGCCGCCGCCGAAGTGCCACCACGCGGTCTGCTGCCGGGTATTCATGCCGAAGCACACCGCGGTGGCAAGCGCGAAGGCAGGATCCTTGCCGAAGTAGTAGTACATGGCGGTATGGCCCATCTCGACCGTGCCCGCCTGGACCGCATCCAGCACCTGCAACGCGGGCACGATTTCGCCGGCCGCAAAGGCGCGGATCTGGAACTTGCCGTCGGTCATCTCGCCGACCCGCTTGGCCACCAGCTCGGCGCCGCCGAACAGGGTATCCAGGCTCTTGGGCCAGCTCGCCGCCAGGCGCCAATTGACGGTCGGGCTCGTCTGCGCGATGGCCGGCGCGGCGACCGTGCCGACGGCCAGGCCGGCGGCAGCCTTCTTAAGAAATGATCTGCGTTTCATGGAACAGGTCTCCTCTCTCGGGAACGGAACTGGGAACTGCAATGCGTCGCCTATCTTAGCGCAGGCCTTCATCGTGCACCGCCCGTCGGCGCGGGCGCGCAGAAGGTACCGGAGCAGGTGAAGGGAATCGAACCCTCGTATGCAGCTTGGGAAGCTGCATACGAGTTTTCGCTTCCCGACCCGCTAACCCCGCAGATTCAAAGGGCTACAGGCCGCTCCTGCAGACGCGAACCCGGGCCCGCAGGCACTTGTTGGGCGGACCGTATGATCTGGGTTGCATGAAACCCGCTCTCGCACCCCTCGAAACGCTTTACGAAACAAGACGCGGCAAGGCGCTGCCGTTGCCTCCCAGGCTGGCGCGCCTGTACGGACGACTGCGCATGCCGCTCACGCGTGCACGCCCGTACGTCATCAGCAATTTCGTGACCACGCTGGACGGCGTCGTTTCGCTCAACAAAAAGGGACACGCCAGCGGCGGCGACATCAGCGGATTCAGCGCCCAGGATCGCATGGTGATGGGCCTGCTGCGCGCCATCGCCGACGTGGTGATCGTCGGCGCAGGCACGCTGGGGGTCGATCGTCATCACGTCTGGACGGCCGAACGCATTTTCCCCGGCCTCGCCGACGAATATCGCCGACTGCGCACGACGCTGGGCAAGCGCGGGCCGCCGCTGATGGTGGTCGTCAGCGGTAGCGGCCGGCTCGATCTGGGCCTGCCCGTGTTCGCATCCGGCGAGATGCGCTCGCTGATCGTGACGACCACCGCGGGTGCAAAGCGGTTGCGCAAACCAGGGGCGCCCGGCTCGGTCGAGATCCGCGCAGTGCGCAGCGGCGGCGCGATACGCGCGAGGTCCATCATCGACCTGGTGCGCCGAGTGAGTGCCGGCAAGCTGATTCTCGTCGAAGGCGGGCCGCGATTGCTCGGCGACTTTTTCGCGGATCACCTCCTCGACGAACAGTTCCTGACTCTCGCGCCGCAGATTGCCGGCCGCAATGTTGGCGATCGACGGCTCAGCCTGGTCATGGGCCGGACATTCGCGCCACAGAGTCCGCTATGGGGAAGCTTGATCGACCTGAGGCGCGGCAAAAGCCATCTGTTCCTGCGGTATTCGTTTCCCTGAACGCATGAGCAGCGATTCCACGGCACACCCGCTCGCGTCGCGGCTCACGAATCCCTTCACTGGCTAGCGTATTCCGTGGCGGAAACGGTAGCCCTTGTAGCTCAGTATCATGCCATCGGGCGTGATCTGCTCCAACCTGAGATCGGGCGCCGGATAGTCGCCTTCCCGCAGCATACGGCCGTTGATGCCGACCAGACGGTCCGCGGGTCTGGCCGAATAGGCATGAACCGAAATCGACATCTGCGGAATCTGGTCCTGCATCGGGACCGGCAGTTCGGCCATGGTCATCACTTCTTGTACGCGACGCCCGGTGTCGACGGATTCCTCCGGGGCCGGCGTTGCCCCCTCTGGGGCGGCCTTGGCAGCTATTGGTGCCGTGCTGCGCGTCATGGCGTTGGCGCCTGCGGGCATGACCCGAGGCATCGGCACAGGCGCTGCCTGGCGCGGGCTCGAGTCGAGAGGCTTCGCGGCGACGGCTTGCGGCGCAGGAGGTTGCTGCGGCTGCCATGGGCGCAACCAGCCGATCGCGATGCCGGCACCGAGCAGGACTGCCGCAAACAAGCCAACCAACGGAAACGCGGGTTGCTTGGGTGCCACCGCCGTCACCGGCGCCGTCCGCAGTGTCGGCGCCGCGCCACGCTGACGCTGCTGATCGGATTTGCGCAGAGCATCGAGGATATACGACATGCCTATTTTTCCCCTTGCTTGCGCAGCAGTTTCGGCGCCGTTTGATCCCCCACGCCGGCGAGGCGTATCACTGTCTGAGGTCCGACGGCGCCGTCGGGAACCAATCCCCGGGCGAGTTGAAACTGTTTCACCTGACGCACCAGGACATCGTCGAACAGCGGGTCTTTGTTTGCATCCACCACCTGGCCCTGCACCCGCGCGAGTTGTCGGCTCAGCCATGCCACGGCCGGTCCCCGCTCTCCCGGCCGGATAATGTCGTGCACATCCTGCGGCAGGCGCCACAGCAAGGTGTACCGCCCCGACCATTGCGCCGCCAGGGCGCCAAGAGAGATCGCCTTGGTTTGCGCGCCGACGGCGAAGGTGGCGCTATCGTCTTCAAGCGCGGTCAAGGTGGCATGGAATTCCTGGCCCCGATCGTCTCGCAGCTGGAGTACTGCGGGACGGTTCAATTGACGCAGTTCATCCAACCCGCCGCGCGCCGCCCGACACCGCAACCCCAAACGTTCAGCCTCCTCACACGCATCTGCGCCTTGATAGTCCGCATTCCATTGCCGGAACAATGCAGCGTAAGCCGTCGCTTTGCTGCGCGAGAGCGGTTGATCCGCCGGCCATTCAAGCGTGTCCGGCAATTGCGTGACCGGCCTGGTAGTGTCGGTCTCATTTGTCGGCTGCGCTTCGCGCGCAGCGGAAGCAGCAGGGGTCTGCGGCACGCTCGCCGTCTTGGCATCGCGCTGATCCTGCTGATACACCGCCACCGCCAGCGCCGCGCCAGCCAGCAGAACCAGGGCCAGCGCGACAGCGCGCGACATGCTGCGGCGTTGCGCCGTAGGCCGGCGCAGCGCCTCGCGCGCCGCTTGTGACAGCGTCGCAGCATCGATTTGCTCCTTGCCTTGCGTGTATGCGCCCAGCAGGGCACGGTCGCACAGCACGTTGATCACCCGGGGAACGCCGCCGCTCAAGCGGTACAAGCGGCCCATGAGCCTAACGGGAATGAGCTGCCGCTTCGCACCCGACACCTCGAGGCGGTGCTGCACGTAAGCTGCGACTTCCGGCTTGGTCAGCGGCCCCAGATGAAAGCTCGCGACGATGCGTTGGCTGAGCGGCAGCAGCTCAGGCCGTTCCAGCATTGCCACCAGCTCGGGCTGACCGATGAGGATGATCTGCAATAGCTTGCGCCGGTCGGTTTCCAGATTGGTGAGCAGTCGCATCTGTTCCAGCACATCGGCGGAAAGTTTCTGCGCTTCATCGATGATCAGCACCGTGTGCCTGCCCTTGGCATGGGCATCGAGCAGGTAAGCGTTGATGCAATCGACGTACACCTTGATGCTGTTGTTGCCTGCCGGATAGGCGATGCCGAATTCGACGCAGATGGTCGAGAGCAGTTCCTCCACCGTGAGCCTGGGATTGAAGACGTAGGCCACATCGCAGGACGCGGGGATCTGCTGCAGCAGGCAGCGGCATATCGTGGTCTTGCCCGCTCCGACTTCACCTGTGAGCAGCACGAAGCCGCCTCCGGCGTTGACACCGTAGAGCAGATGCGCCAGCGCCTCCTCGTGACGCTGGCTAAGGTACAGATAGCGCGGGTCCGGCGCGATCGAAAAAGGCGCTTCGGCAAGCCCAAAGTGATGCTGGTACATGGAGTTCGGGCAGTGGGGTGCGGCGCATCATTATAGCGGCGAGCGCCGCACATTTGCGGTGTCGCGACAGCCACCTTGCGCGCCTGAAGCCATCGCTTCTGCCGTAGAATTTCCTGGTTCCCATGCCAGTGACTTTCGACGGCAAGCTGGTGGTCGCGATCTCCTCGCGGGCGCTGTTCGACTTCGAGGAGGAGAACCGCGTGTTCGAGCGCGACGGCGAGGGCGCCTACGTCGCGCTGCAGCTCGGGCGCATCGACGTGCCGGCAAAGCAGGGAGTGGCTTTTCCGCTGGTGAAGAAGCTGCTCTCGTTCAACACGCCCGACGCGCAGCTCGTGGAAGTGGTGATCCTCTCCAAGAACGACCCGGTGAGCGGGCTGCGCGTGTTCCGCTCGGCGCAGCGCGCCGGGTTGCGCGTGGAGCGCGGGGTGTTCACCCGCGGCCGCCACCCCTACCGCTACCTCGATGCGCTGCGCGCGAACCTGTTCCTGTCGGCGAACGAACAGGACGTGATGAGCGCGCTGGATGCGAAGATCCCGGCGGCGCGCGTGGTGCCGGAATCGGCACAAGCGGCGAACCGCCACCTGGACGAGGTGCGCATCGCCTTCGACGGCGACGCGGTGCTGTTCTCCGACGAAGCCGAGCTTGTGTACCAGCAGGACGGGCTGGAGGCGTTCACGCGCCACGAGACCGCGCGCGTGGACACGCCGCTGCCGCCCGGGCCGTTCAAGCCGCTGCTGGAAGCGCTGCACCGGCTGCAGACCGCGGGCACCAGCATGAAGCTGCGCACCGCGCTGGTCACCGCGCGCAGCGCGCCGGCGCACGAGCGCGCGGTGAGGACCCTCATGCACTGGAAGATCGCGGTGGACGAGGCGCTGTTCCTCGGCGGCCTGGACAAGGGCGAGTTCCTCAAGGCTTTCGAACCCGATTTCTACTTCGACGACCAGCGCGGCCACGTAGAATCCGCCGGCAAGCACGTCGCCACCGGCCACGTGCCTTTCGGCATCGCAGGGAGGAAACCCGCATGAAATGGCTCAAGTACTCGCTCTACGCCTTGCTGGGGCTGGTGCTGCTGCTCGCCGCCGGCGCGGCGATCCTGGCGCTCACCTTCGACCCCAACCAGTACAAGGCCGAAGTGGAGAAGCTGGTCAAGGAGCAAACCGGCCGCACGCTGAAATTCCACGGCGACGTGAAGCTCGCATTCTGGCCCTCGCTCGGCGTCTCGGTGGGCAAGGTGACGCTGTCGCGGCGCGCGAGCGAGCACGATTTCGCCGCGTTCGATTCGGCCCATGTTTCGGTGAGCGTGCTGCCGCTGCTGCGCGGCGAAGTGCTGGTCGACCAGGTGCGCATCGCAGGCCTCAAGGCGAGCGTGATCCGCGCCAAGGGCGGCAAATTCGATTTCGAGGATCTGCTCGGCGCTGCAGGCGCGAAGAAGCCGGCTGCGGCACCCTCCAAGCCGGACAAGGTCAAGTTCGATGTCGCAGGCATCCGCCTGGAAAACGGCGCGCTTGCCTACAAGGACGAGGGCAGCGGCCAGACGCTGGAAGTCATGCAGCTGGAGTTGCGCACCGGCCGTATCGCCGAGGACGTCCCGGGGAAGATGAGTCTCGGCGCACAGCTGAAAGGCAAGCAGCCGTTGGTGGATGCCAAGGTCGCGCTGGAAGCCGGCTACCGCTTCAGCCTCGCGCGCCAGGAATACGCGCTCAACGGCCTGAGCCTGAAGGTGGAGGGGACGGCGGCGGAATTCAGCCGCCTCGCGCTCGCCCTCTCCGGCGACGTGCGTGCCGACGTGGCGAAGGAGAGCGTAAGCGCCGAGCTCACCGCGAAGTTCGACGAGACCACGGTCAAGGGGAAGGCAGCCATGGCGAAGTTCTCCGCGCCGCACTACACCTTCGAGGTCGACGTGGACCGGCTGAACCTCGACCGCTACCTGGCGGCGAGCCCCAAGGCCAAGCCGGCGGCGGGCGCGAACGCGAAGGTCGAGGTTGACGTGCCCGTCGACCTGAGCGGGCTCAAGGGCCTGCGCGCCGACGGCACGCTGAGCGTCGGCGCGTTGCAGGTGGAGGGCCTCAAGCTCGCTGACCTGAAGGCGCAGCTGCACGCGGCCGATGGCCGCGCCGATCTGGCGCCGCACTCGGCGAAGCTCTACGAGGGCACGCTGCAGGGCGCGATGTCGCTGAATGCGAGCGGCAACCGCGTGGCGCTGAAGGAGACGCTCGCCAACGTCGCCATCGGGCCGCTTGTGAAGGACCTGATGGGGCGCGACGCGCTCGAAGGTCGCGGCAACGTGACGGTGGACGTGACGGCGGCGGGCGCAACGGTCAACGCGATGAAGAAGATGCTGGTGGGCACCGCGCGCGTGGCGCTGCGCGACGGCGCGGTGAAGGGCTTCAACCTGACGGAAGCGCTGCGCAAGACCAAGGCCGCCTTCGGCTCCAAGTCGGCGCAGCAGCAGCCGGCCGACCAGTCGCAGCGCACCGACTTCTCGGAGATGACGGCGAGTTTTGTCATCAAGAACGGGGTCGCGCACAACGACGACCTCGAGGTGAAGGCGCCGCTGGTGCGCCTGGGCGGCGCGGGCGACATCGATATCGGCAATTCGCAGCTCAACTACGTTGCCAAGGCGACGGTGGTGGCGACTTCCAGGGGGCAGGGCGGCGCGGACCTCGACCACCTTGCCGGGCTCACCGTGCCGGTGAAGCTCACGGGGCCATTCGACGCGCCTAAGTACGAAATCGACTATGGCGCGCTCGCCACCGGCGCCGCCAAGGCGCAGATCAAGGAAAAGGCCAAGGAGAAGATCGAGGAAAGGCTGCGCGGCCTGATCAGACGCTGAGCCGGCGTTCTTCCACGGCGTGGCAGGCGACCGCGGCGGCGTCGCGCTCGCGCAGTTGCGGGCGCTCCGCGCGGCAGCGATCGTTGGCGTGCGGGCAGCGCGGATTGAAGGCGCAGCCGGCAGGCGGGGCAAGCGGGTTGGGCACCTCGCCCGCCACCGGCGTGCGCGCCTTGCCGCTCATCTGCAGGTCGGGAATCGCGTCCATCAGCATGCGCGTGTAGGGATGCCGGGGCGCGGCGAACAGTTTGTCGGCCTCGGCCAGCTCGACCACGCGCCCCAGATACATCACGCCCACGCGGTCGGCGATGTGCGACACCACCGCGAGGTTGTGGGAAATGAACAGGTAGGTCAGGCCGAGCCGTTCCTGCAGTTCGGCCATCAGATTGAGGATCTGCGCCTGCACCGAGACGTCGAGCGCCGAAGTCGGTTCGTCGCACACCAGGAACTCGGGATTGCCCGAAAGCGCGCGCGCGATCGAAATGCGCTGGCGCTGCCCGCCGGAGAACTCATGCGGGTACTTGTCGCCGTCGTCGGGCGAGAGCCCGACCTGGCGCAGCAGCTGCGCCACCCGGTCGCGCTCCTCCTGCGGGGAGGCGGCGAGGCCAAGCACGCGGATCGGCTCGGCGACGATGTCGCGCACGCGCCAGCGCGGGTTGAGGCTGGCATAGGGGTCCTGGAAGATCATCTGCATCCGACGGCGCAGCGCGGGCGCGTCGGTGCCCGGCGCGGCGAGGTCCACGCCGTCGAACTCGATGCGGCCGCGCGACAGCGCATACAGGCCGACGATCAGGCGCGCCACCGTGGACTTGCCGCAGCCCGACTCGCCCACCAGCGCCAGCGTCTCGCCCCTGCTCACGTCGAAGGACACGCCGTCCACCGCGCGCAGCAGCTGGCGCGGCGCGCCCTCGAGGACGCGGTTGAGCCAGGGCCGCGAGACGTCGAAATCACGGCCGGCCTCCATCAGCCGCACCAGAGGGCGGTTATCGAGGTCCATCGGCGTACAGCCAGCAGGAGACGAGCGCATTGCCGACCTGCAGCGGCTCCGGCCGCTCGGTGAAGCAACGCTCGAAACGCTTCGGGCAGCGCGGATTGAAGGCGCAGCCCGGCGGGATGGCGTTCAGCCGCGGCATGGCGCCGTCGATCTGCACCAGGCGCGCGTGGCGCTTCACCGCGCCGATCTTGGGGATCGAGCCCATCAGACCGGCGGTGTAGGGGTGGCGCGGCTGGTGGATCACCTCGCGCACCGGCCCGAGCTCGGCCAGGCGCCCGGCGTACATCACCGCGACGCGGTCCGCGGTCTCGGCGATCACGCCCATGTCGTGCGTGATCAGCATCACCGCGGTGCCGTGCTCGCGCGCCAGGCGCTTGAGCAGCGCGATGATCTGCGCCTGGATCGACACGTCGAGCGCCGTGGTGGGCTCGTCGGCGACGATGAGGCGGGGCTCGGCGCACAGCGCCAGCGCGATCACCACGCGCTGGCGCATGCCACCGGAGAACTGGTGCGGGTAGTGGTCGACGCGCGCCCCGGGGGCCGGGATGCCGACCTCGGCAAGGAGCTTCAGCGCGCGGGTGCGCGCGTCGTTGCGGCTCACGTCGAGGTGGGTGAGGATCGTCTCGACCAGCTGGTCGCCGATGGTGTAGAGCGGGTTGAGCGAGGTGAGCGGGTCCTGGAAGATGGCGCCGATGCGCCGGCCACGGATCCTGCGCATGCGCTCGCCGGGCAGGTTGTCGATGCGCTCGCCTTCGAGCCGGATCTCGCCGGCGGCGATGCGCCCCGGGGGCTCCAGCAGGCCGATGATCGCCATGCCGGTGAGCGACTTGCCGGCGCCGGACTCGCCCACCACGCCCAGCACCTCGCCCGGGGCGATGCAGAACGACACGCCGTCCACCGCCACCAGCGTGCCGCGGCGCGTCGGGAACTCGACGCGCAGGTCCTTCACTTCAAGGAGCGGCGTCGAACTCACCGCAGCTTCGGGTTGAGCGCGTCGCGCAGCCAGTCGCCGAGCAGGTTGACCGATAGCACCAGCACGATCAGCGCGAGGCCCGGAAACACGGTAATCCACCACTCGCCGGAAAACAGGAAGTCGTTGCCGATCCGGATCAGCGTGCCGAGCGAGGGCTGCGTCGGGGGCACGCCCACGCCGAGGAAGGAGAGCGTCGCCTCGGTGATGATCGCGGTGGCGATGTGAATCGTGCCGATCACCAGCACGGGGCCCATGACGTTGGGCAGCACATGGTGCAGCATGATGGCGAACGGGCCGCGTCCGATGACGCGCGCGGCCTGCACGTACTCCTTGTTCTTTTCCACCAGCGTCGAGCCGCGTACGGTGCGCGCGTACTGCACCCAGCCGGAGACGCCGATCGCCAGCACCAGCACGTAAACCGCGAGCTGGTCGTGCATGTCGCGCGGCAGCGCGATGCGCGTCATGCCGTCGATCAGCAGCGCGATGAGGATCGCCGGGAAGGAAAGCTGGATGTCGGCCACGCGCATGATGAAGGCATCCAGGCGCCCGCCGAGGTAGCCCGACAGCAGCCCGAGCGACACCCCGAGCGTGGCGGAGAACAGCACCGCGGCGAGGCCGACGCCGAGCGAGATCCGCGCGCCGTACATGATCGTGGACAGCACGTCGCGTCCCTGGTCGTCGGTGCCGAGCAGGTATTTCGCGCTGCCCTTTTCGGTCCATGCCGGCGGCGTGAAGCCGTCGGCCAGGTTCAGCGTCGCGCTGTCGAAGGGGTTATGCGGCGCGACCCAGGGCGCGAACAGCGCGCTGCCGACGCAGAGCAGCGTCAGGAACGCGGCGAGGATGGCGACCGGGGAGCGCCTGAAGCTCCACGCCAGGTCGTGGTCCCAGGCGCGCCGCAGCCAGCCCGCCACTGCGGCGGCCATCGCCGGGGGACCCTCGGGCGTCAGTCCACGCGCGCGAAGCGCGACTGGGGCGCGTCGTCGGCGCGGTGCACCGTGGTTACGTTCCTTTTCATCGCCCACGGCCGCAGCTGGTAGTGCAGCGGCACGAAGTAGTGCTGGTCGCGCACCGTCACCAGTGCCTCGCGGATCATCGCGTCGCGCTTTTTCTGGTCCATCTCGGTTTTCATCGCGTCGATGAGCTGATCGAGCTTCGGATCGCTGAGGCGCGAGAAGTTGAAGCTGCCGTCGGCGCCCGTGGTCCGGGTGCGCACCAGTGCCTGCAGCATGAAGAGCGCGTCGAAGGTCGCCACCCCCCAGCCCAGCATATAGGCGCTGGTGTCGAAGTTCTGCACCTTGGCGATGAAAGGACCCATCGGTTCCGCGGTGAGCTTGGCCTTGATGCCGATCCGGGCCCACATCGCGACCAGCGCCTGGCAGATCTCCTCATCGTTGACGTAGCGGTTGTTGGGGCAGTTGAGGCTGAACTCGAAGCCATTCGGGTAGCCGGCCTCGGCGAGCAGCTTCTTCGCGCCCTCGACATCGAACGGCGGCTTGCGGTCGATGTCCTCCGAGTAGCCATGCACGTTGGGCGCGATCATGAGGCCGCCCGGGATCGAAAGTCCACGCATGGTGACGCGCTTGATCGTCTCGCGGTCGACTGCCATGTTGAGCGCGCGCCGCACGCGCAGGTCCTTGAAAGGGTTCTTGCCCTTGACGTCGGCGTACTTCAGCTCCGTGCTGCCTTGGTCCAGCGCGATGAAGATGGTGCGGTTCTCCGCGCCATCCAGGACTTTGAGCTTCGGGTCCCGGCGCAGGCGCGTCACGTCCTGCGTCGGCAGGTCGGTGACCAGGTCGACGTCGCCCGAAAGCAGCGCCGCGACGCGCGTCGCATCCGCCTTGATCGGCATATAGATCACCTCGGTCACGTTGCCCTCGCGCTTGTCCCACCAGTTCGGGTTGGCGCTCATGACGATGCGCTGGTCGGGCTGCCACGACTTGATGATGTAGGCGCCGGTGCCGTTCGCGTTGCGCGAGGCGAAGGTGACTTCATTGGACTTGTAGTCCTGCACCTTTTCCGACTTGGTCTTCGCCGCCCAGGTCCTGCTCATGATATGGAAGATCACCAGGTTGCGCAGGAACACCGGATTGGGTCCGGCGAGGATGAAGTCCACGGTGTGGTCGTCCACCTTCTTCACCTCGTTCACGCCGGTGACGTAGGGCTGCATCGTGCCCTGCGGCTGGCGGATGCGGTCGAAGGAGAACAGCACGTCGTCCGCGGTGAACGGGCTGCCGTCGTGGAACTTGACGTTCTTGCGCAGGTTGAAGCGCCATTGCGTCGGCGTCACCTGCTGCCAGCTCGCCGCCAGCGCCGGCTCGACCTGGAATGTCTTGTCATAGCGCACGAGCGGCTCGTAGGCGTGCTGCAAGAGTGAAATTGTGGTGGCGTGGTTCTGCGAATGCGGATCGAGCGTCAGGATGTCGTTCTGCGCGCCCCACTTCAGCGTTGCGGCCTGGGTCGTCGCGCAGAACGCGATCAGCGCCGCGGCCAGCAGGTGTCTGAGTTTCATTGCTTCTGTCTCCCGTTATTTGAGTGGCAGCGACTCCTCGACCAGCGCGGCCAGGTAGCCGGCGCCGAGCGGGATCACTTCGTCGTTGAAATCGTAGCCCGGATTGTGCAGGAAGCAGCCACCCTGGGCGCCGCCTTGGCCGAGGAACACGTAGGCGCCGGGCCTGGCCTGCAGCATGTAGGAGAAGTCCTCGCCGCCCATGGTGGGCTCGCCGTCGGTGACCACGTTGCCCTTGCCGAACACCTTCTCGCCGACCTGGGCCGCGAACACGGCTTCCTTCTCCGTATTGACGGTGGCCGGGTACCCGCGCCGGTATTCCACCTCGGCGCTCGCTCCCAGGCCCTGCGCCACGCAAGTCGCGATCTCCTGGATGCGCTTTTCGGCCAGCTCGCGCATTTCCGGGCTGAAGCTGCGCACCGTGCCGACCAGTTCGACATGCGCCGGGATGACGTTGTAGGCGCCGACCTGGCTGGTCTGCATCGAGCATATCGACACCACCAGGGCGTCGACCGGGTTGGCGTTGCGGCTGGCGATGGTCTGCAGCGCGGTGATGATGTGCGCCGTCACCACCACCGAGTCCACGGCCAGGTGCGGCAGCGCGGCATGGCCGCCGCGCCCGCGCACCTTGAGCTTGATCTCGTCGGTCGCCGCCATCATCGCGCCCGGGCGCACGGCGATCTTGCCTACCGGCAGGCCGGGCCAGTTGTGCAGCGCGTACACCGCGTCCACGGGAAAGCGCTTGAACAGGCCCTCTTCGACCATCATGCGTCCGCCGCCGCCGCCTTCCTCGGCCGGCTGGAAGATGAGGTTCACGGTGCCGTCGAAGTTGCGCGTCTGCGCGAGGTAGCGCGCGGCGCCGAGCAGCATGGTGGTGTGGCCGTCGTGGCCGCAGGCGTGCATGCGGCCGGCGACCTTCGACTTGTGCGGCACCCCGCCCGTCTCGTGCATCGGCAGGCAGTCCATGTCGGCGCGCAGGCCGATGGCGCGCCCGCTCGAATGTTTCTTTCCCTTGATCACGCCGACCACGCCGGTCTTGGCGAGCCCCCGGTGCACCTCGACGCCATACTCGCCGAGCTTGTCGGCGACCAGTTGCGAAGTGCGCGTCTCCTCGAAGCCGAGCTCGGGATTGGCATGGATGTCGCGGCGGATGTGGACCAGCTCGGCGTGGAACAGCCGCAGCATTTCGAGGGGGTCGTTTTTCATGGCTTCCTCAGTGCGCCGCGGCCGTCCGGTCGATCCGCAAGCGGGGATCGACCGCGTAGTAGAGCAGGTCCACGACGAGGTTGATGACAACGAAGAATAGCGCGATCAGGCACAGGTAGGCGGCCATCACCGGCACGTCGGCGAAGCCCACGGCCTGGATGAACAGCAGTCCCATGCCCGGCCACTGGAACACCGTCTCGGTGATGATGGCGAAAGCGATGATGGCGCCCAGCTGCAGCCCGGTGATGGTGATCACCGGCACCAGCGTGTTCTTCAGCGCATGGCCGAAGTGCACCGCGCGGTCAGTGAGGCCGCGCGCGCGCGCGAACTTGATGTAGTCGGTGCGCAGCACTTCCAGCATCTCGGAGCGCACCAGGCGCTGGATCAGCGTCATCTGGAACAGACCCAGCGTGATCGAAGGCAGGATCAGCGCCTTGATGCCGCTCCAGGTGAGGAAGCCCGTGCTCCACCAGCCGATGGCCACGGTGTCGCCGCGCCCGAAGGAGGGCAGCCAGCCGAGCAGCACCGCGAAGACGAGGATCAGGAGGATGCCGATGAGGAAGGTCGGCAGCGACACGCCGACCAGCGAAACCCCGAGCAGGAACTGCGTCAGCCAGGAATTTCGTCGCAGCGCGGTGTACACGCCCATCGTTACTCCGGCGAGCAGCGCGATGGAAGCCGCGACCAGGGACAGCTCAAGGGTCGCCGGCAGGCGCTCGACGAACAGCTTCGACACCGGCTGCACCTGGCGCAGCGAAAGGCCGAACTCGCCCCGCAGCGCGCGGCCGACGAACTTCGCGTACTGCACGTAGAACGGCTGATCCAGGCCGAGCTGCTTGGTGACGCGCTCGCGGTCTTCCGGCGTCACGTCCTGCCCGAGCATGAACAGCACCGGATCGCCGACGAAGCGGAACAGCGCAAAGGCGATGAAACCCACCGTCAGCATGACGAGGACTGCTTGCCCGAG
The DNA here is from genome assembly GCA_041496745.1 of Gammaproteobacteria bacterium. GTDB lineage: Bacteria > Pseudomonadota > Gammaproteobacteria > Burkholderiales > SG8-39 > JAABQT01. Next base: position 36,229 of record JBGQFF010000004.1, on the reverse strand, counting down.
ACGGCGCAGGATGAAGGCGAGCATGGGGAACGTCGACGGGGGATCATACAATGGCGCATGCAGGATTTCGCCTCCCGGCTCGCCGCCTGGCAGCGCCGCCACGGGCGCCACGGCCTGCCCTGGCAGGGCACGCGCGACCCCTACCGCATCTGGCTGGCCGAGGTGATGCTGCAGCAGACGCAGGTGGCGGCGGTGATTCCCTACTACGAGCGGTTCCTCGGGCGATTCGCCGACATCGGCGCGCTCGCTGCCGCATCGCAGGAGGACGTGCTGCGGCTGTGGAGCGGTCTGGGTTACTACGCCCGCGGCCGCAACCTGTATGCCGCGGCGAAAGCCATCGCGTCGCAAGGGGCATTCCCGAGGACGCTGGAGGGTATCCGGGCCCTGCCTGGGGTCGGCCGCTCCACCGCGGCGGCGATCGCGGTGTTCGCGTTCGGGCGGCGCGCCGCGATCCTGGACGGAAATGCAAAGCGCGTTTTCGCGCGCTGCTTCGGTATCGAAGGCGAGAAGCGGCAGTGGCAACTGGCCGAAACGCTGCTTCCGGCGCGCGCCGTGCAGTCCTATACCCAGGCGCTGATGGACCTGGGAGCCACCGTGTGCACGCGGGTCAAGCCTGCCTGCGAGCGCTGCCCGGTCGCGGCGGGCTGCGTCGCGCTGCGCGAGGACCGCATCGCCGAACTGCCCGGGCGCCGCGCGCGACCGCCACTGCCGCTGCGGCACGCGACCTGGTACGTCACTCTGCACCGCGGACAGGTGCTGCTCGAGCGCCGGCCCGGCGCCGGTCTATGGGGTGGCCTGTGGACGTTTCCAGAAACTCGACCCCTTGGCGCGGCGAAACCGCGCCGGCTGCCGCTGGTCGAGCACCGCTTCACGCACTTCCGTCTGCGCGCGCAGCCGTTGCTGTGCACGGTGCGCAATCCCGCGCCGCGCGCGGAAACTCCGGGCCGGATGTGGCTGGACGTGGGCGACGCGGCGGGCGCCGCCGTCCCGGCCCCGGTGCGCAGGGTGCTGGAGGACCTACTGCCCGCTTGAACTGATCAGCCGGCGCAGGATTTCGATGCGGTCGCGCGCGTCGTCCATTTCGAGCAGGCGCTGCTTGCTGGCGAGTGACAGCGGCAGCAGTTCGGCGAGGCGCGCGCTCACCCACGCGCCGGACTCGTAGTGCGGCGGCAACTCGACCAGACCGGCGGGCGCGGCGTCGACAATCCTGCGCAGCACCCGCGCGCACAGGTCTGCTTGAGGGTCCAGAGGCGAGTCCGCTTCCAGCGGCAACAGCCCGATGCCGGCGAGCGCCAGCCCGTCGGATTGCACGCGGCGGCTCAGGATGCGGAAGCGCTGCTCGCCGCGCGCCACCACCTGCAGCAGCCCGAGCTGCGGCATGTCCCATTCGACAATGCGCGCGGTACAGCCCAGGTCTTCCGGCAGGGCCGGCTCTCCGACCTCGCCGCCTTCGCGGATCAGGCACACGCCGAACGGCGTGCTGTCGCGCAGGCAGCCCTTCGCCATCTCCAGGTAGCGCTGCTCGAAGATGCGCAGCGGCAGACGGCCGCCGGGGAACAGCACCGTCTGCAGCGGGAAAAGCGGAATTTCCACTGCTTCGGCTGCGGTTACTCTTTGGCCAGGCCGCGGTGGCGCACCAGCACACGCCACTCGCCGGCGAAGGCGGCGGCGAGCTTCTCGGCGAGGTACACGGAGCGGTGCCGGCCGCCGGTGCAGCCGATGGCGACCGTGAGGTAACTGCGGTTTTCCTTCACCACTTCGGGCAGCCAGCGCGCGAGGAAGGCGCGCACGTCTTCGCGCAGGCGCTGCACCAGCTCCTGGCCGTCGAGAAAGGCGACCACCGCCGCGTCGCGCCCGGTGAGCGGGCGCAGCGCCGGGTCGTAGTGCGGGTTGGGCAGCATGCGCACGTCGATCACCCAGTCGGCATCGAGCGGGATGCCGTCGCGGAAGGCGAAGGACTCGAACAGGAGCGTCATCGAGCCGCCGGCGAGCCCGAGCAGGTCGCGGATCCAGTTGCGCAGCACCTTGGGCTGCAGTTCGCTGGTGTCAATGCGGTGGCCCAGATCGGCGACGCCGCCGAGCAGCACCCGCTCTCGCCCGATGGCTTCCGCGAGCGTCAGGCCCTCTACGGTGAGCGGGTGGCGGCGGCGCGTCTCGGAAAAACGCCGCATCAGCGCCTGCGGATTGGCCTCCAGGAACAGCACGCGGCAGTCGGCGCCGCCGGACTTGAGCCGCGCCACGCTCTCCGGCAGCGCGGCGAGCGCCGCGCTGCGCGCGTCCACGCTCACCGCGACGCGCTCGTGGCCGGCGTCGGCGAGGAAGCCGACCACGTCCTCGAGCAGCGTGGCCGGGAGGTTGTCGACGCAGTAGTAGCCGCCGTCCTCGAGCACGTCGAGCGCGATGCTCTTGCCCGCGCCCGACAGCCCGCTGACGAGGATGAGCTGCAACGCGGCCGCTCAGTCGCCGCGGTCCATGGCGCGCTTCTGTCGTGCCACGAACTCGGCGCTGGAATTGATGCCGCGCAGTTGCAGGATGTAGTTGCGCACCGCTGCTTCGAGGAGCACGGCGAGGTTGCGGCCGGCGGCCACCGGGATCACCACTTTGCGCACGGTGACGCCGAGGATCTCCTCCGACTGCTCGGCGAGCGGCAGCCGCTCGGTGGCGTCGCGGTTGCCCGCCGGCGCCGGCTTGTCCAGTTGCGCGATGAGCTTCAGCTTCATTTTGGGACGCACCGCGGTTTCCCCGAAAATCGTGCGCACATCGAGCAGGCCCAGGCCGCGCACCTCGATGAAATCCTTCAGCACCGGCGGGCAGCGGCCCTCCAGCGTGTTGGGGGCAAGCCGCGAGATCTCGACCACGTCGTCGGCCACCAGGCCGTGGCCGCGGCTGATCAGCTCGAGCCCGAGTTCGCTCTTGCCCACGCCGGAGTCGCCGGTGATCAGTACGCCGAGGCCCAGCACGTCCATCAGCACGCCGTGCCGTTCGGTGCGCTCGGCGAGCGCCTTGGCGAGGTAGCGCGAGAGCTTCTCGATGACGCGCGCGGCGGGCAGCGGCGTGGTGAACAGCGGGGTCTTGCTGCGCGCCGCGCCGTCGAGGAGCGCCTGCGGCGCCGCCACGCCGTCGGCGATGATGAGGGCGGCCGGCGGCGAGGCGAACAGGCGCTCTGCCAGGCCGGGCAGGCTGCCCGCCTCGTAGGCGCCGATCACCTGGATGCTGTTGGGATGGGTGAGGTTGAGATGGCCGACCAGCGCGGCCGAGGCGGCCGCCTCGCGGCGCACGACCGTGCTGCCGTCGCGCCCCGCCACCCACGCGAGCGCTAAGGCGTCGCGGTTATCCTCATGCAACTGCGTGACGTTGACCTGCAGCATCGGGTTGCCATGCGGCGATCAGCTGGTGCAGGGCGCCGGCGTCCGGCGCGGCCGTCATGGCCTCGCGCAGCGCGCGGTCGCTGAACATCTGCGCCAGTTCCGACAGGATCTGCAGGTGCTTCTCGGTCGCCTGTTCGGGGACCAGCAACACGAAAAGCAGGTTGACCGGCTTGCCGTCCGGGGCGTCGAAGGGCACCGGCTGGCCGAGGCGCACGAAGGCGCCAAGCGCGTCCTTCAGCCCCTTTATGCGTCCGTGCGGGATGGCCACGCCCTGCCCGAGGCCGGTGGAGCCCAGGCGCTCGCGCGCGAACAGGCTGTCGAACACCAGGCTGCGGGCGATGCCGTGATTGTTCTCGAACAGCAGGCCGACCTGCTCGAACAGGCGCTTCTTGCTCGACACCTCAAGGTCGAGCAGTACGTTGGCGGGCGGCAGGAGTTTTACGACGAGACTCATAGTCAGGCGCCGGCGGGGCGGCGCTGCAGAGGGCGCGGATTATAGCCCAACACGACCGGCGCTGCCCGGGCTGCGGCCGGCGTCAAGTTTGGTCAGCGCGCTTGAGTGCTTCCTGCGGCTTGCCCTGCAGCTTGCCCTTGTACTTGAGCACCTGGCGGTCCAGCTTGTCGACCAGCAGGTCGATGGCGGCGTACAGGTCCTGCTCCTCGCAGGCGCAGTGGATGTCCTTGCCGCGCACGTGCAGCGTGACTTCGGCCTTTTGCCTGAGCTTGTCCACCGACAGGATGACGTGGGCGTCGATGACGTGGTCGAAATGGCGCCTGATGCGCTCGAGCTTGCCCTGCACGTAGCCGCGGATCGCCGGAGTCACGTCGAGGTGGTGTCCGCTCACGTTCAGGTTCATGGGCTGTCCTTGTGCGGAAAGGGAAATCACAGGCTCTTGCGCTGATTGACAGGGGGGATCTGCAAAGATTCCCGGTACTTGGCGATGGTACGCCGCGCCACCACGATGCCCTGCTGGCCGAGGATCTGCGCGATGCTCGCGTCGGACAGCGGCGCGCGCGGGTCCTCGGCCGCCACCAGCTGCCTGATCAGGGCGCGGATCGCGGTGGAGGAGGCGGCGCCGCCAGTGTCGGTGGCGACGTGGCTGCCGAAGAAATACTTCAGCTCGAAGGTGCCGCGCGGCGTGGCCATGAATTTCTGCGTGGTGACGCGCGAGATGGTGCTCTCGTGCAGGCCGAGCGTCTCGGCGATCTCGCGCAGCACCATCGGTCGCATCGCCACTTCGCCGTGCTCGAAGAAATGGCGCTGCCGATCGACGATGGCCTGCGACACGCGCAGGATGGTGTCGAAGCGCTGCTGCACGTTCTTGATCATCCAGCGCGCCTCCTGCAGCTGCGAGGCGAGCGTGTTGGAGCCGTTGCGCGCGCTGCCGGCCAGGTCCGCGTACAGGCGGTTGATGCGCAGGCGCGGCATCGCCTCGGGGTTGAGGCTCGCGCGCCAGACGCTCTTCACCTTGCGCACGATCACGTCCGGGATCATGTAGCGCGTGTCGACGCGCGCGAAGGCGGCGCCGGGGTGCGGGTTGAGGCTCAGGATCAGCTTTTGCGCCGCGCGCAGCTCCTCCTCCTGCGCGCCGGTCAGGCTGCGCAGGCGCGCGTAGTCGCGGCTGGCGAGCAGCTGCAGGTGCTTTTCCGCGATCTCGGTGGCGAGCGCGCAGGCCGGGTGCTCGCGCAGCGCGGCATCGGTGCGCAGCTGCAGCACCAGGCACTCCCCCGGCGAGCGCGCGCCTACGCCGGCGGGCTCGAGGTTCTGCAGGTGGCGCAGCGCGATGCCCAGTTCCTCGACGTCCACTTGCGCCTCGGCGGAAAACAGGGCGGCGATCTCCTCCAGCGGCTGGGTCAGGTAGCCGTCGTCGTCCAGCACGTCGATCAGCATGGCGACCAGCGCGCGGTCGCGCTCGCCGATGCCGGTGAGCGTGAGCTGCTGGTTGAGGTGGTCGCGCAGCGTCGGCAGGTCCGGCGCGGAGAACGCGCGGTCGCCTTCGTCCTCGTCGTCGCCGCTGCGCACGGGAGCGGCGAACTCGAGCAGCCAGTCCTCGCGCCGCTCGGCGGGCTCCTCCGGCGCCGCCGCGTCCGGCTCGGGCGCCGGCTGGGGTGCGTCCCGCGGCGGCGTGAACGCGGCCTGGGCGTCGCCCTCGATATCCTCGCGCTCGAGGATCGGATTGTCCATCAGCATGCGCTCGATCTCCTGGTTCAGCTCGACGGTGGAGAGCTGCAGCAGGCGGATGGATTGCTGCAGCTGCGGCGTCAGCGTGAGGTGCTGCGAGAGCCGGAACTGCAGGGTGGGCTTCATGGGAGGAGCAACTGCAGGCTACATGCGGAAATGCTCGCCCAGGTACACGCGGCGAACACTGTCATTATAGACGATCTCCTCCGGATGGCCCGAGGCGAGCACCGCGCCCTCGTTGATGATGTAGGCGCGGTCGCAGATGCCCAGGGTCTCGCGCACGTTGTGGTCGGTGATCAGTACGCCGATGGCGCGTTCCTTCAGGAAACGGATGATGCGCTGGATGTCGAGCACCGCGATCGGGTCGACGCCCGCGAAGGGCTCGTCGAGCAGGATGAAGGCGGGGCGGGTGCCGAGCGCGCGCGCGATTTCCAGTCGCCGGCGCTCGCCTCCCGACAGCGACAGCGCGGCGTGCTTGCGCAGGTGCGCGATGTTGAGGTCCTTGAGCAGTTCCTGCAGGCGCGTCTCGATCTCGCCGCGCGCCAGGCCCTGCAACTCGAGCACCGCCTGCACGTTCTCCTCCACCGTCAGCTTGCGGAACACCGAGTTCTCCTGCGGCAAATAGGAGATGCCGAGCCGCGCGCGCGCGTGGATCGGCAGGTGCGTGAGTTCGCGTCCGTCGAGGTGGATGCGGCCGGAGTCGGCGGCGATCAAGCCGACGATCATGTAGAAGCAGGTGGTCTTGCCCGCGCCGTTGGGTCCGAGCAGGCCGATCACCTCGCCGCTCGACACCTCGAGCGAAACGTCCTGCACCACCGCCCGCGCCTTGTAGCGCTTGCGCAGCCGCTCGGCGCGCAGCACGCTCATTTGGCGCCCTTCTCGGCGGCGGGTTTCTTCGGCTGGATCACGGCGCGCACGCGCTCGCCCGGGGCCGAGGCGGGCGCCCCTTTGGCGCTGCTCACCGAAAAGAATTCGGAGCGCTGGTCGTACAGGATGTAGTTGCCGCGCACCTCGTCCTGGTCGCGCGTGATGCGCGCGTTGTCGTACAGTTCGATGCGTTCGTTCTTTTCGTCGATCTCGACGCGCAGCGCCTCGCCGTCGATCCACACGCCCTCCTGCCCACCCACCGCGTCGCCCTTCTGGCGGAAGCGCACCGGCGCGCCGCTGGCGCTCGCGTACTGGAAGCCGTCGGCGTCCTGGCGCACGACGATGCGCTCGGCGCGCACGGTGATGGTGCCCTTGGTGAGCAGCACGTTGCCCTCGAAGATGCTGACGCGGCGCGCCTCGTCGGAGGTCATGCGGTTGGCTTCCACTTGCGTGGGTTTCTCCCGATCGGCCTTTTCCGCCTTGGCGGAAAAGGCCGAAACCGCGGCGAGCGCAACAGCGACGAGCATGATCGAGTGCAGATTCATTTCATTTTCGCGTCGTAGGTGCCCCGCACCTGCGCATGCAGTTCCATCTGGCGGGTCTGGTTGTCGTACTCCATGCCGCGCGCGACGATCGAGCGCCCCTCGTCGGAGATCTGCACCTCGCGGTCGCTGCGCACCAGCGAGCGGGCGCTGATCACGTGCAGGAAACTGGTGCGCAGCTGGCTGCCGGGCTCCCCGGCGAGCCCGTCGCGCAGCATGAGCACGTTGTCGTAGAGGAGCATCTCGCTGCCGTCCTGCGACAGCGTGCCGCGGTCCGCGGACAGGCTCAGGCGCGGCTGCCTGGGCTTGGTCTGCACCGCGCGCGGCGCCAGCAGGTCGGTGGAATCGTCGTCCGGGAAATGCACCATTTTCGCCGCCGACAGGGTGGACACCGGCGCTCCCTCCCGGTTGTACTCGACGAGCGTGAAGCGCTCCACGGCGTAGTCCGGGTCGTGGCGCCGCTGCGCATGCGGCTGAGGCGCTTCGCGCACCAGGCGCTCGAGCCAGAAAGTGAGCAGCGCGAGGGTCAGCATCAGCAGCAGCGGGAACAGGCGCGTGGACGAGAGCTTCACGCCAGGTACCTCGCCATCACGCTCTCCATCCTGCCTTGGGAGCGCAGCAGGTAATCGCAGACTTCGCGCGCCGCGCCGCCGCCGGCGGGCGCGCTGGCGACATAGTGCGCGCCGCGCAGCACCTCCGCGCAGGCTTCGCGCGGCGCGCAGGCGAAACCGCAGTGCGCGAGCACCGGCAGGTCCGGCAGGTCGTCGCCCATGTAGCCGGCCTCGCGCGGCTCCAGGCCGAGGCGCGCGAGCAGCGCGGCAAAGGCCGGGCGCTTGTCCTCGATGCCCTGCAGCACGTGCGTGACGCCCAGCTCGGCTGCGCGCAGCGCCACTGCGGCCGAGTTGCGTCCGGACAATATCGCGACGGCGATGCCGCCCTGCTGCAGCAGCTTCATGCCGTGCCCGTCGAGGCTGTGGAAGGCTTTCAGCTGCTCTCCCTGCGGTCCGTACCACAGCCGCCCGTCGGTGAGCACGCCGTCGACGTCGAACACCATCAGCCGCACGCGGCGCGCACGCTCGAGCGCGTCGGCAGTCGCCTCGGGCATGGGATCAGACGACCTTGGCGCGCAGCAGGTCGTTCATGTTGAGCGCGCCCACGAGCTCTCCCGCGGCGTTCACCACCAGCAGCTGGCTGATGCGATGCCGGTCCATCAGCGCCACCGCCTCGGTGGCGAGCGCATCCGGCGACACGGTGCGCGGGTTCGCAGTCATCACCCGCGCGACGCGCGCCGACTTGAGGCTGGCGACCTTCTTCAGCGCGCGGCGCAGGTCGCCGTCGGTGAAGATGCCCTTCACGCGGCGGCGCGCGTCCACGATCGCGGTCATGCCGAGGCCGCCGCGTGTCATCTCGTCGAGCGCCTGCTTCAGCGTGGCGCCCTCGCGCACCTTGGGCACGTCGGCGCCGCGGTGCATTACGTCGGCGACGTGCTTCAGCGCCTCGCGGTGCAGCGAGCCGCCCGGGTGCGAGCGGGCGAAATCGGACGCCGAGAAGCCGCGCGCGTCGAGCAGCGCGATGGCGAGCGCGTCGCCGAGCGCGAGCGCCGCCGTGGTGCTGGCGGTGGGCGAGAGGTTCAGCGGGCAGGCTTCCTTGTCCACTGCCGCGTCCAGATGCACGTCGGCCTCGCGTGCGAGCGACGAATCCGCGTTGCCTGTGATCACTACCAGCTTCGCGCCCTCGCGCTTGATCGCCGGCACGATGCGCAGCAACTCCTCGCTCTCGCCGGAGTTGGAGATGCCGATGAACACGTCCTCGGCGCGGATCATGCCCAGGTCGCCGTGGCTCGCTTCGGCCGGATGCACGAAATAGGCCGGCGTGCCGGTGCTCGCCATGGTGGAGGCGATCTTGCGCGCGATGTGCCCCGACTTGCCGATGCCGCTGACGATCACGCGGCCGCGGTTGCCGTCGAGGCACTGCTGGACCAGTTGCAGCGCCGCGAGGAAGCGCCCGTCGAGCCGCCCGATCAGCGCGCGCACCGCGTCGGCCTCGATGGCCAGCACGTTGCGCGCAAGCTCCAGCGCTCCATCGGCCGCACGCGCTGCACCCTGACGCACGGAACGCACTGCGCTTATCATAGCCGCGAAGTATAACTCTCCCTCTATAGCCGCCATGGAAGCCGCCGGCCTGTCGCTGCAACCGGTCCTCGTGCTGCTCGCCGGCGGCGTGCTGGCGGTGGTCGTCTGCCGCAGCCTGGCGCTGCCGCCGATCATCGGCTACCTCGCGGCGGGCGTGGCGCTCGGACCGCACGCGCTGGGCCTGGTGGCCGACAGCGACGCGGTGCGCCAGCTCGCCGAGTTCGGGGTGGTGTTCCTGATGTTCTCCATCGGCCTGGAGTTCAGCCTGGCGAAGCTGCGCACCATGCGGCGCTCGGTGTTCGGGCTCGGCTTCGCCCAGGTCGCGGCGAGCATCGGCATCGGCGTCGGCGGCGCGCTCGCCGCGGGCGGCAGCTGGCAGGCGGGCCTCGCGCTGGGCGGCGCGCTCGCCATGTCCTCCACCGCCATCGTGTCCAGGATCCTCGTCGAGCGCCTCGAGCTCGACACGCCGCACGGCCGCGACATCATCGGCGTGCTGCTGTTCCAGGACCTGGCGGTGGTGCCGCTGCTGATCCTGGTCCCCGCCCTCAATGCGCCGGCGCAGGACCTGGGCCGCGACGTGCTGATCGCGCTGGCCAAGGCCGCGGTGGTGCTCGCGGTACTGGTCCTGGCCGGCCCGCGCGTGATGCGGGCCTGGTTCGGTGTCATCGCGCGGCGCCGCTCGACCGAGCTGTTCGTGCTGAACGTGCTGCTGATCACGCTGCTGCTCGCCTATGTCACCGGGCTGGCCGGGCTATCGCTGGCGCTGGGCGCGTTCCTCGCCGGCATGCTGATCTCGGAGACCGAGTACCGCTACCAGGTGGAAGAGGACATCAAGCCGTTCCGCGACGTGCTGCTCGGCCTGTTTTTCGTCACGGTGGGCATGATGCTCGACGCGCGCCTGGTGTTCGGTCAGGCCTGGCTGGTGCTCGCGTTCTTCGCGCTGCTGATCGCGGCGAAAGGCGCGCTGATCGCGTTGCTGGCGCGCGCTTTCGGCGCCGCGCCGGGCACTGCGCTGCGCACGGCGCTGGCGCTGGCGCAGGGCAGCGAGTTCGGCTTCGTGCTGCTGGCGCAGACGCGCGCGGCGCAGCTCGCGCCAGAGCCGGTGCTGCAGGCGCTGCTGGCGGCGATGATCCTGTCGATGCTCGCCACGCCGTTCCTCATCGCGGCGAGCGACCGGCTGGTGCTGCGCTTCACCGCCTCGGAATGGATGGCGCGCTCGCTGGAGCTGCACCGCGTGGCGGTGCACTCGCTCGAAACGCAGCGCCACGTGATCATCCTGGGCTACGGCAGGAACGGCCAGCGGCTGGCGCGCATGCTCGAGGCCGAGGGCGTGCGCTATATCGCGCTCGACCTCGACCCGGAGCGCGTGCGCGAGGCGGCGCTCGCGGGCGACACGGTGGTGTTCGCCGACAGTTCGCGTCGTGAGGCGCTGGTGGCGGCGGGTGTGGCACGCGCCGCGGCGGTGGTGGTGAGTTTCGCCGACGTGCCGGCGGCGGTGCGCGTGCTGGCCCACATCCACACGCTCAACCCGTCGCTGCCGGTGATCGTGCGCGCGCGCGACGAGGCCGACATCGGCAGGCTCACGGCGGCCGGCGCCTCCGAGGTGGTGCCCGAGGCCTTCGAGTCCGGGCTGATGCTCGCTTCGCATGCGCTGGTGTGGGTGGGTGTGCCGCTCTCGCGCGTCATGCGCCGCATGAGCCAGGTGCGCGAGCAGCAGTACGGCCTGCTGCGCGGGCTATTCCACGGCGCCAGCGACGCGCCGGAGACCGGCGAAGCGGCGCAGCCGCGGCTGCACGCGGTGACCCTGCACGCGCACGCCGCGGGCCTCGCCAGGCCGCTCGCCGCGCTCGGCCTGGACGAGCTCGGCGTGCAGGTCACCGCCGTGCGGCGGCCTGGTGCGCCCAAGAAGTTGTCCGCCGAGGAAGCCGGCGCGCTGCGCGAGGGCGACGTGGTGGTGCTGCTCGGCGCGCCCGAACTGCTGGCGGCGGCGGAGCTGCGGCTGCTGCAGGGCTAGGAAAAGAAAAGGCCGGCACACAGGCCGGCCTTCGAGAGTAACGCTCGCCGCGCTTACAGCGTGCGGCAGATCGTGTAGGTGTTGGTGCCGGTTTCCGCGTAGTTGGCGGCGCCGCCCATGGTGGTGGCGTCGGCCGGGATCACCGGGTTCGGCGCGATGTGCAGGACGCCGCGCACCGTGCCCGTCAGACGGTTGCCGTCGTCCATCTGCGTGTCGGCAGCGATCGCGATCTTGTCTGGCAGGTTCGCCGAGCAAAGGATCAGGGAGCCAAAGCCGCCCACACCCAACGCGCCGCCCAGGGCCAGCCCGATGGTGGGCGATGCGGCGTCGCCGGTCTGCACGCCGATCAGGCTGGTCACCGCGTTGAACGGCTGGTTGGTGCCCGTTCCCGCCACGAAACCGGAGAGCCGCAGATGCTGCCAGAACATGCGTGACTCGGAGGTGGCAGAGTCGGTGGTGGCGTTGTACGTGCCGATAATCACGCCATCGCCGGCCGATGTGCTAGGCGTGATGCCCGCCCAACGGCCTGCGCCTTTATCGTCTCCGGGCAGCGCGCGGTAGCGATCCTGGTAGCCGTGAAAGGCGGCCGAGACGCCGGAGAAGTCGGCGATGACGTTCTTGATCTTGGCCTGGGTGATCATCTCCTGGCCCTTGAGAATACCGCCGAGCAGCAGGCCGATGATGACCAGCACGATCGCGATTTCGACCAGCGTGAAGCCTTTTTGCAGCGTTTTCATCCGATTACTCCTATGAGAGCAGACTACGCGATAAATATCACGCGCAAGCTCCGTGCCATGCGAATTGTGCCAGCAGAGGCCAAAATAGTTCGATAATCACGAAAGAAGTGTCGAAACTCCGACAGCGTCGTCAAGGTTTCGACGTCAACCTGCGTTCCAGCTCTTCGAGCCGGCCCTGCAGGAAGCGGCGCTCCTGGGGGTCGGTGATGCGCCCGGTCGCCAGCAGCCCGCCGAGCATGATCCTGGCGGCCTCGAGCTCATTCATGTCCTCCAGGATGAAGATCTCCATCTGTTTCGCCCAGAGCGGAATGCCGGGGTCGGTGGCCAGCCGCTGGATGTCCGCGGCATAGCGCCGCGCCAGGGGCAGGTCCTGCAGCCGGTGCTTGGCGAGGAGCGCGGCGTGCGCGAGCCAGGGCCAGCGGCGGTTCGGATCCTCCAGGAAAGCCTGGTGGATGAAGGCCAGCATCGCGCGGCTCCTCGCCGGGTCGGCGACTTCGGCGTAGACGCGCGCCGCGGCAAACAACGGGTACTCGCTGCGCGGATCGGTGTCGAGGATGGCGCGCAGCCACTGCACGAGGCGCGCGTAGTCGAGGCGCTGGTAGGGAAGCGCGTTGCCCGCGCCGAGGTCGTAGGCCTGCAGGTACAGCATGGCGAGCCGCGAGAGCGCCGCCGGCTCGCCGAGGCTGGCTGCGCGCAGCGCCTGCGCGCGAGGCGCCGGCGGCAGGTCTTCCGCCGCGGCAGCGGACGGAGGGCGCAGCGCCTGCACGCCCAGCTGCGCGGCCAGGCCGGCCAGCAGCGCCGCCCGTATCCAGCCGGGCACCGTCCGCAGCGCTCGTTGACCGCCGCTCACAGGTTGCGCCGGTGGAAGTCGAACAGGCCCGCCGCCGCGAGCAGCCCGCTGTACAGGATCAGCGTACCGAGGGCCGCGCCGAACTCGGCCGGCGCGGGCAAGCCGTAGAGCAGCCAGTCGGCACGCGTGGCGGTGTCGAGTCCGGGCAGCAGCAGCGCCACCGCGTCCACCGCGCCGCGCGCGATGCTTTGCGCGATGGACTCCTCCGCCAGGGGGCCGCGCGCGAGCAGCTGGATGCCGGCCATGCTGCGCGCAAGCAGGTAGAACCCGGCGGTCGCGGCGAGCGCCGGAACCACGCCGGCGAGCGTGATGGCGAAAAACAGGCTGGCCGCGCTCACCAGCAGTAATTCGAAGGCGAGCGACACGCCCCACAGCGCGACGCCGTCTGGCGCGGCCCACAACAGCAGCGGCGCGCAGAACGCCGCGGCGAGGCATGCGCCGCAGGCGCCGAAGCCCGCGAGCTTGCCGAGGTAGTACTGCGAGCGCGACAGCGGCAGCGCCAGCGCCAGTTCGAGCACCTTGTCGTTGGATTCGCGCACCACGCTCGCGGCGACGTGCGCCGCCAGCAGGAACGCCGCGCCGGCGCGCAGCAGGGCGGCGGCGAGCGCGGCCTGCAGCGCGCGGCTTTCAGTCACCGCGACCTGCGACAGGAAGGCGGCGAGGCCGAAGGCAAGCGCGAGGCAGCCGAGCGCCAGCCAGGGCAGGCCGCCGCGACGCGCCTCGGTCAGGGTACTGCGGGCCAACAGGAGCGCGGGAGGCATCTTTCGCCGGATCGGGAATCTGCGTATCTTTGCCTGCGCCGCACCGATCATGCAAGCCAAATCCTCGAGCATCCCAGTTCTCACGCGCCTGTCGGGCGCGGCCTCGGCATACAGCCGGCGTCATTGGCGCTTCGTGGTGATCGCCATGCTCGCGCTGCTGCACGTAGTGGCGCTGCGCGGCGTGTCGGACGACGGGGCGAGGGTACTCCTGCTCGCGCACCTGGGGCTGCTGCTGCTGTGGCAGCCGTTCCTGCACGGCGAGCGCCAGGTGACGCTGGTCCAGGCGCTGTTCATCGCGCTGTTCGCGGCGGTGCTGGTGCTGTGGCTGAACTGGTGGCTGCTCGCCACCTGGACCGTGGTGCTGGCGGGGCTGGTCGGGGGCAAAGTGTTCCTGCACCAGGCGCGCTGGCAGAGACGGTTTTACCTGCTGGTGTTCGCGTACCTCGTCGCCTTGCTGGTGATCATCGTGCTGCCGGAGATCGCACCGCGCCAGGAGATCGCCCCGGAAATCCGCGCCTATGCCGCCTTGGGCCTGCCGGCGCTGTTCGCGCTGATGGCGCTGACGCCGGCGGAGCCCGATCCGCCGGAGAGCGCGCAGGTCATCGACTTTTTCTACAGCATCTTCCTGATGCTGATGCTCAGCGTGGTGATCCTGGGCAGCTTCGCCTTCATGACGCTGGGGCGCACCGGATACCTGGAGGCGCTCACCTACATCGTGTTCGTGATCGCCGGCGTCCTGCTGGCGATCGGGCTGGCGTGGAATCCGCGCACCGGCTATGCCGGCCTGAACGTGTTCGTCTCGAGGCACCTGTTCTCCATCGGCCTGCCGATCGAGAAGTGGCTGCAGTTCCTTGCCGAGCTGTCGCACGCGGAATCGCGCCCGGACCGCTTTCTGGTTGAGGCGGTGGCGGCCCTGGCGCGCCTGCCGTCGGTGCAGGGCGTGACGTGGCGCTCGGGCGCCGAGCGCGGCGAGGGCGGCTCGCACTCGCCGCACGCGGTCGAGTTCTCCAATCGCGAGCTCGCGCTCACTATCTATTCGCGCTACCGCACCAGCCCCGCGCTGCACGGGCACCTGCGCCTGCTCGGTCAGTTGCTGGGCGAGTTCCACCTCGCCAAGCTGCGCGAGCAGGAGTTGCGGCAGGCGAGCTATATGCAGGCCGTGCACCAGACCGGCGCCCGCGTCACCCACGACGTCAAGAACCTGCTGCAGTCGCTCAAGGTGCTGTGCTCGGTGGCGGGCGCGGAAGGCGGAGACTCTCCCGAGGTCCTCGCGCTGGTGCGGCGCCAGCTCCCGGCGATCACGCAGCGGCTGGCGGCGACGCTGGACAAGCTGCAGCGGCCAGGCGAGGAGGGCGAGGCGCGCGTGCCGGCCGCGGAATGGTGGGAGGCCCTGGTGCGGCAGTACCAGGGCCGGGGCGTGGAGTTCTCCGCCGATGCGCTGGCCACGGCAAGCGAATTACCGCGGGCCCTGTTCGACAGCGTCGCCGACAACTTGCTGCAGAACGCTCTCGCCAAGCGGCCTGGCCAGCCAGGCGTACGCATACACGCGGCGCTTTCGGGCGGGAACGCGATCGGCTTACGCGTCTGCGATACGGGACATGCGGTGCTGGAGGATTTGGCGAAGTCGCTGCTGCGCGCGCCAGTGCCGTCCGACAGCGGATTGGGGATCGGCCTGTACCAGGCCGCGCGTCAGGCGGAAGCTGCGGGCTACGAGTTGAGGCTGGAGTCCAACCGCGACGGCGAGGTGTGTTTCGCGCTGCGCCGGGCGGGCTGAGCGCTCAGGGCAGGACGCCGGCGGCGATCAGCTTGCCGTAGAGCTCGCCGACCGGAATCCAGACCATCTGGTCGTCGAACTCGCCGCCGGCCGCGCTCGCAGGGTCGGGCGTGCGGCTTACGAAGAGGGCGTTGTTGTCGAGGTTGCGTGCCTCGTTGGTGCCGGTGCCGCCGGTGGCGCCGTTCTTCCCAGTCGAATACGCGATGGCCACCACGATGTTCTGATTGGTGACGCTGGTGTTGGCATCGCAGACGGTGTTGGTGACCGTGACGGGCGATCTACTGCAGATCACCAGATCGCCAGGCTGGCAGGTGATGCCATTTGTTCTCAAGTTGACCGTATTGGTGAAGTGCGGCGCGGTCGAGCTGCCCGTGCAGCCGACCGGCGCGACGCCGGAGACGGCGTAGCGGAGACGGTTCTGCCAAGCATCGAGCGCGAAGCCGTTTGCGTCCACGATCTGGAAACCAATGGACTGCGAAGGCAGGAAACCGCCGTACGGGCTGGTGCAGTTGGCGCCGGTGAATGCCTCGGCGCCGGCGCTCGTCGCCGTGGCGGGGCATGGCAGCCGGCCATTGACGATGGCGAAGGCGAGGATGAGCTCGCGTGCCGCTTCCAGCCGGCGCCGCGTCTCCTCGAAATTGCGCTGCTCGGTCTGCGCCGACAGTGTGTACAGCGCTGTCGCCAGGAGCAGGCTGATGATCACGAACACCACGGCGAGCTCGGTAAGTGTGAAGCCGCGGGCGCGGCGCGCGTGAATCGCCGGTGTCAAGGCAACACGGCCAACGGGAACGGCGGTGTATAGGGGTCTGGGAACCCGTCGACGAGTATCACCCGGTCGTTCCACGGCGCATTGAGCGCCGGTATCGCCGCCTTGCTCATGCGCATCGGACGCTGCTCGTAGGCCGTATCGCCATCGGCATTCAGGTACTCGAGGTAGTTCGCAAGGGAGTTGCTGGGCCGGGTCTGCGTGTCCAGCCCGCGGCCCGCGAGCACGAGCAACACCCGGATATTGCGGTCATTGGCGAGGGCAGGATCAACGAAGCGCAGGCAATTGCTCGAGGCCAAAGTGCAGCCGCCAACGGAGGGCAAGACGTTAGCCGTATTATTCTGCGCCACCGCATAATAGAAATTCCGGTACCACTCGTTGCGTACGAACCAGCTCGTCGCTGCGCCGGGTCCCGAGGTGGACGGGTCCAGCAAAAAATGATCCGCGATAAGCGCGCGATCGACGCGGATGCGGAAATCCGCCTGCGTCGCCCAGCCCATCGCATCGATATTGGGCAACGTGGCCCAGAATCTGATGGTGACCGACCCCCTCGGCTTGCCCCCTGCGCTGCCGTCGTTCATCTCCGCCTGATAGGAGGGCGTCAAGTCCACCCAGGGGCCGCTGCTGGTGTCATCCCGCGCCTGCACCTGCAAGTTCGTGGCATCGAGCACCCGCAGACCCATCGCAACGTTGGTGAACGTCGCCGTCATCTCGATGCGAATTGGCTTCGTGGGGTCGGTGTCGGACTCGTGGTAGCGCCCCGCGCACAGGCGCGCGTCGGCAGTTTCCCAGGAGCACGTCTGAAACATGATGTAGCCGAAGCCGAGTGTTTCCACCGCGTCCGCGGGAGTGGCCTGGTAGGCGACAAAACTCTGGGCCTGGTTGAACGGAAGCAGGCCCTGGTAAGTGCTCAATGCGCCCCTGAAGTTGGACGTTGTCGGGTCTGCAAACGGCGCGGCATAGGGATAGATGGGGGGATTGGACGAAGACGTGACCCATCGCCGCGGCGAATTCGAGTCCAGGACGAAAGCGGCGCCTCTGAGCGCCGGCGCGATCTCGCGCTGCGTGCGCACGGCGATGGCCGCCTCGAGCGCGGGCATGACCTGCGCCGTCCTCACGCGCAGCACCTGGTCGTTGAACGTATTGCCCGGCGCGCTGGTGACGAAATTTCCCGTGGCATTGCCGCACTCAAGGTAATTGCGCAGGTCGGGCGCTCCGGCGGCAGGCCTGTTCTGCACCCATGCGGCGCAGCCGCCGCCCGCCTGCACGATGATCGCCGGCCCGGGCGCGATGATCAGGGCCACGGCGTCGTTCGCAGCGCCGTCAACAGTGAGCTGCCCGGGCGAGTCCGGATTGAGCGTCAAGTACGTGCCTGAGTTGGGCCGATGCCAGCCGTTGGAAACCGCGTACCACAGCGGCTCGCCGGCCGAGTCCACCAGCTTGTCGAGCCCAAGCGTGCGCCAGGGCAGACGTCCCACCGCCGGGACCGCACAAAAGGGAGCCTCGATGCCCTCGTTCGGGGTGCCAAAATTCGCCGGCGCCTCAGGACAGGGCAGGTGCCCGGGATTGTTTTCTCCGGCAAAGGCTGCCTGCTGTGCCATGTAGCCGACCAGCGCCTGCCTGGCCTGGCTGAGCACCATCGCATTGTGCTCACTGTCGATGCCGACGAAGCGGCTGGCGATGTTCAGCCGGCTGGTCAGGACGTAGGCGAACACCATGACCGCGACCGCCAGCAGGCCGAGCAGGGCGATGCCGCGCTGCGCGCGGCGGCTAGCGGCCCTGAGCGCCACCGCGCCCGATCCTTACTTCGCCGTCCCCGATCACGTCCTTCACCTCGCCGGTGGCGCGGTCGAGCGACTCGCCGACGCGCATCTCGACGCGCCGGCCGTCCTCGCCGATGGTCACGGTGACCCGGGTCGGATCGTTGCCGCGCTGCACGCGCAGGCCCTCCAGCTGCAGGCCGTCGGGCATCGCCTCGCCGTCCACCCATACCGTGGACTTGCCGCTGGAGCGCTTCACGTATCCGTCGACGCGGGTGGTGGGCGACTCCGCCACGGCCGCCGGCTTGTCGGGCAGGCGCGCCGCGCGGCGCGCGTCCAGCGCGGCTCGCTGCTCGGGCGTGAAGAACAGGCGTCCCAGCTCCTGCGCGGCCGCGGGGCCGGCGGGCGACAGGGCGAGCAACAGCGCGAGCAGGGGGAGGCGCTTCATACCTTGGCCGCCCGGTCCATGATGGTGATCAGGTCGATCTCGCATTCGGCGCGCAGGCGCGCCGCGAGGCCGGCGACGGCGGGTGCGAGCCCGGTGCGCGAGATGGCGCAGCGCTTGACCGAGTAGTAGGCGTTGCCCGATTCGCGCAGGTCGGCGAGGAAATTGAGCAGGTCCCCCTCGTGCAGCAGGGCAAGCTCCACTTTCATGGCGCTGGCGAAGAAATCCACGTTGGCGGGCTTGCTTGCCACCGAGGAGATCAGGCGCTGGCGCTCGACGCGGTAGCGCAGGTCGGGCAGCTCGCGCTGGGTGCGGATGCGGGTCATCGAGTCGGCCCACTCCAGGCGCCGCTCGTCGCCGAGGATGCCCAGGGCGCGCAGGCGCAGATACACCTCGAGCTTCTCCTTGACCTCTTTCTCCTCCTCGGCGATGCGCATCAGCCGCTCGCGCGCCTGCGCGCGCTGCTCGCGCGCCGCGGCGAGCTCGCCCCCGGCGGCGCGCTGTTCCTGCTGCGTCCAGGCGATGAACGCCGCGCCGGCCCCCAGCAGCACCACGCAGGCCAGCAGCGGCAGAGCCAGCGCCTGCAGTTCCTTGGCGGTGAAGTTCATTGCACGTTCCGCGCCAGCACGATGGTGAAGCGCGGCGCTTCCCCCGTCTCCGCGGCGGTGCCGATGTCACCCGACAGGGTGCCCTCGGAGGTCACGTCGAAGGGCAGTTGGGTGCGCACCACGCGGTACGCCGGGTCGGCGCGTAGCGCGCTGGCGAAGCGCTGCAACTCGGCGGTGATGGCGCGGTAGTCCGACCTGCGCATCGCACCGACCCGACCGGAGAGTTCCAGCACCTGCGCGACCTCCCCGGCGGCGACCGCGGGCGCCGTGCCGGCGGGTGGCTTGGCCGGCGCGCGCTCCTCGGGGCGCTCGAGCCGCCACTGCAGGGAGTCGAGCTCGATCTGCGGGAAGTCGTTCAGCACCCGCGACACGTACAGCAGCGCGCCGCGGGGCGAAGCGGTGTGCCGGGCGATGTTGCCGAACTCGATCACTGTCGCGCGCAGGTTGTCCGTGGTGGTCTGCGTGACGGGGAACGCGGAGGTAATGCGCTGGTACTCCTGCATCGTCTCGTGGGTCTGCGCGCGCAGCTGGCGCGTCTCCCCGCGCATGCCGCTGAGCTCGAGCCAGTTGGCGCCGGCGTACAGCGCGCAGGCGGCGAAGCCCAGCGCCCCCGCCGCCACCAGGCCGCGCTGCAGCTGCCAGAGGTAATAGCTGCGCCGGTCCTCGCGCCGCGCGAACTGCTCGCGCGGCGGGTGCTTGACCGCAAGGTGCAGGTAGAGCTGCTCGGCGCCGGTATTCGCCGGCGCGCTCTTCACGCCGACCTTGCGCGCCGCCTCGGCGGCGTCGAGGGTGACGAAGGACAGCCGCGCGTCGGAGACCAGCGCGTGCTCGAAGGCGGCGCGCTGCCCCGGCGGCGCGATGACGATGGCCCGCACCGGGGGGCCGTCGCGCGGCAGGACGCGCAGCGTTGCCAGGTATTGCGCCAGCCGCCCGGTCTCCGTGCGCACGAACGCGGCGAAGGCCTCGGGCACCATGTCCACCGTGCGCTCCAGGCGCGCGAAGCGCAGGCGGCCTTCTTCGACGAAGCACTGGCGCAACCCGGTGCTGTTGGCGCTGACGACGAAGGCGCGGCCGCCGCGCACGCCGAGACGGCCCGCCAGTGCGGGAGCGAGCAGCGGCACCGAGTACACGCCGGCGAGCTTGGCGCCCGCCTCGGCGAGCGCGTCCAGCCACGGCTCTAGCTGCTGCGTGTTGGTGAAGGAGGTGAGCAGCAGGCGCTCGTTGCGCCGCTCGCCGCTCACCGTGCCGAGGGACAGCGCCGCGGCGAGGCGCGTGTCGCGGTAGCGCTGCGCGAGACGCCGCTGTACCACCCGCTCGCGGTCGCCCCCGCGCAGGTAGGGGATCAGCTCCTCGTGGAAGTCCTCGCCGGCAAGGTCGGCCATGGCGTAGAACAGCGCGCCGCGCCGGCCGGCGAGATACTCGCGGAAACCCGTGACCCCGGTGTCGTCGCCGGGGAACCTGGCCTGCAGCTCGAGCCGCCCTCCGGCCCACGAGTACACGGTGTGGTCGGCGGCGGTGAAGTAGACGAGATGTTTCATGGCCTTAAAATTTCATCTTGCTGATGGTGTCGTACACTGGGCCGAGCACCGCCAGCATCACCCAGCCGAGGATCGCGCCGAGCACCAGCGTCAGCGCCGGCTCGATCATCGCCTGCACGCGGCCGATGGATTCCTTCACCTCGCGGTTGTAGAAATAGCTCACGTTGAGCAGCGCGGTGTCCAGCGCCCCCGTATTCTCGCCGATCCTGAGCATGCGGATGACGAGCGGCGGGAACAGCCCCACGTCCTGGAACGCCAGCGTCAGGTTCTTGCCCTCGGCGATCTGCTGGCCGGCGCTGCGCAGGGCGTTCTCGATCGGGCGGTTGCCGACGATTTCCTCGCAGCTGCGCACCGCGTCGAGCACGGTGATGCCCGAGGAGTACATCATGGCGAAGCTCGAAGCGAAGCGCGACAGGATGATCTTCTTCAGGATCGGCCCGATCAGGGGCATCGAGATCTTGTAGCGGTCGAGCGCGAAGGCCACTCCGGGGTTGGTCCGGGCGGCGAATTTCACCCCGAACCAGGCGACGAAGGGCGCGGCGATCGCCGCCCACCAGTAGTCAACGAAAAAATTCGACACCACGATCAGGATGCGCGTCTGCAGCGGGATCTCCTGGCCCATGTTGCGGATGAAGCCGGTCATCTGCGGCACCAGGTAGATCATCAGGAACAGCGTCACCAGCACCACGACGCCGCCGACGAATGCCGGGTACATGACAAGTTTCTTGGTCTGCGCGGCGAGTTCGTCGTCCCACTTGAGCGACTCGGTGAGGCTCTTCAGCACCTCGGGCAGGCGCCCGGTCTGCTCGCCCGAGCGCACCAGGCTGACGAACACCTTGCTGAACACCTCCGGGCACTCGGCCAGCGACTGCGAGAGGTTCTTGCCGCCTTCGATCGCCTCGATCAGGCCCGAGATCACTTCGCGGAAGCGCGGGTTCTCGACGCTGTCGCGCAGGTCCACCAGGCCCTCGACCACCGGCACGCCAGCCCCGACCAGCTGCTCGAGATGGAAGCAGAAATTGATCAAGTCCTGGCGCTTGATGCGCGTGCCGCCGATCAGGCGCGCCGTCTGGCTGGTGGGCGCGCCGACCACCAGGTCGAGGCCCATGCGCCCCAGGCGCTGCTCGAGGTCGAACGGGTTCACCGCCTCGGTGCGCCCGATGACGTTCTTGCCCTGCGCGTCGATCGCCTTGTAGGTATAGAGGGGCATCGGTCACCGTACGGTGGGCCGCAGGCCCACCCTACGCCATTCGATCCGTGAGGTCGACGACTCGCATCAGCTCGTCGAGGCTGGTGAGCCCGGCGCGCACCATGCGCACGCCGTCGTCGGCCAGCGTCTTGAAGCCCTTGCTGCGCGCGGCGGTGAGGATCTCGCGCGCGGTGGCGCGGCGCGCGATCAGCTCGTCCAGCCCGCCGTCGATCTTGAGGATTTCCACGATCGATTGCCGGCCGTGGTAGCCCTGGTAGTCGCACTGCTCGCAGCCCACCGCGCGGAAAAGCGCCGCGGGCTCGGTCGGCGAAAGGTTGAGCAGGCGCCGCTCCTTCACGTCCGGGTCGTAGGACTGGCGGCAGGTGCGGCACAGTTTGCGCACCAGGCGCTGCGCGACGACGCCGATGATGTTGCCCGACATGACGTCCGGCACGATGCCGATGTCGAGCAGGCGCGGGATCGCGCCGACCGCCGAGTTGGTGTGCAGCGTCGAGTACACCTGGTGGCCGGTCATCGCCGCGCGGAACGCCATTTCGGCGGTGTCGCGGTCGCGGATCTCGCCCACCAGGATCACGTCCGGGTCCTGGCGCATCATGGCGCGCACGCCGTTGGCGAAGTCGAGCTTGGCGGCCTCCGACACCGAGGTCTGGCGGATCAGGGTCATCGGATACTCGACCGGATCCTCCAGCGTCATGATGTTGATGCCGTCGGAATTGATGTGGTTGAGGATCGAGTAGAGCGTGGTCGTCTTGCCGCTGCCGGTCGGGCCGGTCACCAGGATGATGCCCTCGGGCCGGGCGATCATGCGCTTGAGCAGGTCGAGCGTCGCTTCCTCCAGGCCCAGCTTGTCGAGCGGCACGATGCCCTTCTGCCGGTCGAGGATGCGCAGCACGATGTTCTCGCCGTGCGTGGTGGGCAGGCTGGCGACGCGGAAGTCCACCACCCGCCCCGACATGGTGGCCGAAATGCGGCCGTCCTGCGGCGCACGCGTCTCGGCGATGTTCATCTTGGCCATCACCTTGAGCCGCACCGCCATCGCCGGCCAGTAGGTCTTGTGCAGCGAGCGGATCTGGCGCAGCACGCCGTCGATGCGGTAGCGGATGCGCAGGAAGTTCTGCTCCGGCTCGAAGTGGATGTCGGAGGCCGCCCGCTCCACCGCGTCGGCGAGCAGCGCGGAGATGAGGCGCACCACCGGCTGCGAATACTCGTCGCCCTCGGCGATGGTGGCGTAGTCCAGCTCGCCGGTCTCGATCTCGCGCAGGATGCCGTCGATGGAGAACTCGTGGCCGTAATAGTGCTCGATCGCGCGCTCGACCTCGGAGTCGCCGGCCAGCCGCAGCTCGACCTCGAAGTCGCCCTTGAGGTGCGCGCGCAGCTGGTCCACGGCGACGATGTTGTTGGTGTCGGCGAGCGCGACGATGAACTTCTTCGACTGCCGGTCGAGCGCCACCGGGAACATGCGGTAGCGGCGCGCCATGTCGCGCGGCAGCATCTTGAGCGCCGCCGGGTCGACGATGATGTGCGCAAGGTCCACGGACTGCAGCCCCAGCTTTTCGGACAGCGCGTCGCGCAGCGTCGCCTCGGAAACGAAGCCCAGCTGCACCAGGAGGCGCCCCACCGGGGCCTTGGACTTGGTCTGCTCGAGCAGCGCGATGCGCAGCTGGTCCTCGGTCAGGATGCCCTGGTCGATGAGGATCTGGCCGATGTGGCGCTTGGCCTGCGGATTGGTGGGCGAATTCATCCAGTCTGCATGATACCGAAGCCCCGAAAAAACCGGGGTTTAGGAACTGTCAGCGCGCCAGCTGCTGCGCCCGCTGCCGCACTGCGGAAGCGTCGAAGCTGGCGTTGCGTTTCTGCGCCAGCGACAGCGCGCGGCGGTAGTAGTCGAGCGCCGGGCCCGGTTGGCGCAGGTGCTCAAGGCTCACGGCGAGGTTGTAGGCGTAGTCCGGGTTGTCGGGGTCCGACGCCAATGCCCTGAAATAGGACTGCTGCGCGTCGGCCCAGCGCCGTTGCTGCACGTAGTGGTTGCCTAGAGCGAAGTGCAGCACGCCCGCCTCGGGATCGGCGGCCAGCAGGGTCTTCAGCCGGCTCTCGACGGCCACCGGGTCCGCCGCCTGGCCGCGCAGCGCGAGCAGCCCGGCGTGCGCGTGCGGGTCGCGCGGATCCGCCTGCAGCAGCCGCACGTAGATGTCGCCGGCAATCTCGTAGCGCTGCGCGCGCGTCTCGACCGCGGCGAGCCCGAGCAGGGCGTCGCGGTTGGCGGGCTCCTCGCGCAGGGCCTGCTGGTAGTCGTTGCGCGCGCCTTCCAGGTTGCCCGCCTGGTAGGCGGCATACCCCGATGCGACGCGCGGATGTACCTGCGGCGCAGGGCGGCTCGATGCGAGCGTGCCGCCCTCTGGCGCACGCGCGACCGCCGTGGCAGTGCGCGCGATCGGGGCAATGCGCGGCGCCGGCGCGTCGCGCGGAATCGCGGGCGTCGCCGAGCGGGGCGCAGTGGCGGACGCACGCGGCGCCGGCACGCCGGTCGGCAGGCCCGGAATCACCGCCTGCGTCGGCGCGGTGGGCGCCGCCGGCGCAGCGGCGCCAACCGGACTCTCGGCCGTTGGCGGCGGCGGATTGGCGCTCACCAGCGGCGCCGGCGGGCGCAGCTGGATCCAGAAATAGATCACCGTGCCGACGGCGAGCGCGCCGAGCGCGCCGACCATGATGAAAAACGGCAGGCGCGGATTGGGCTCGCGCACTTTCGCCTCGAATACCTTGCGTGCGGCGGCGCGGTCGGCTGCCCGCGCGTCGGCGGCGGCGCGGCGCGGCGCCGGGGCCTCCATCGCGAGCTCGCCCGCGGCGGGCTTGGCCGCCAGATCTTCGGACAGGATTTCCAGCGGCGCGGTGATGTCAGGCAGTTCAGGCCGCGTCATGACCGGCTTGGCCGGCGCCTCGGCGGGCGTGTTGGCGGGCGCGTCATCCGCCAGGCGCAGCTCGCCAGCGCCTTGACGGGCGCGGCGCTGGGCTTCTTCCTTGGCTTTCTCGGCCTTTTTGAGCGCCTCGAGCAGAAGGCTCATGTCACTTCGCGGCCGGGGACTCGGCCGGCTGGTCGCGTCCCGGATTGGGCTTGCGCAGGAAATCGGCGTCAGGCAGCAACTCGCGGAAACTGCGGTAATCGCCTTCGACGCTGGCGTCGCGGATCACGGTGGCGCGCAGGAAGATCACCAGCTCGGTCTTTCGATTCACCTTTCTTTGCTGCGCGAACAACTTGCCGAAAAGAGGGATTGCCGAAATTCCCGGGATCATGTCTTCAGTGTTTTCCAATGAGTCTTGCATCAACCCACCAAGGACTGCGGTCTGGCCGCTCTGGATGCGCAGCACCGAATCCATCTCGCGCGTCTCGAATATCGGGATCAGGTTGGGCGTGGCCGCCGCCAGCGCGGGGTTAGGGTCGGTGGCGTCGGCCACGCGCCGGCGAATCGTCGGACGCACGTTGAGCACGATGGCGTCGGCCTCGTTGATCTGCGGCAGCACGCTCATCATGAAGCCTTCGGCGGCGATGACCGGGGTAGTTGTAAACGTCGCCGGCAAAATGGTGGTTCCGCTGCCCCCAGCGCCGCCGGTTGCTTGGGATGGCGTGACGGTGAAGTAGACGATGTCGCGCGTCACGCGCAGCAGCGCCGTCTGGTTGTTGAGCACGCTTACTTTCGGGCTTGAAAGCACACGAACATCACCGAACGACTCGAGCAGCCGGATGGCAACGTTGAGATTCAGGCTGTTGATGGCACCGCCAAGTACAAACGCAGTCGTACTAATTGCAGCGGGAGTACCAGAAGATATCTGATTGAACTCGACGCCGGACTGTCCGACGCCGAATCCCGGTCGCCCGGGCGGCGTGCCGGGGGGAGGGGAGCGCAGGCGCTGCCAGTCGATGCCGCGCTGGTATTCGTTGTTGAGCTGCACTTCGGCCACCGTTGCCTCAATCAGCACCTGCCGGCGCACGCTGGCGAGCACCGAGTCGAGGAACTCCTGGATCTTCTCGTGCTGGCGCGACGTCGCGCGGATGAACAGCACGCCGCTCTCGCGGTTGCCGATGACCGAGGCGGCTTCGCGATAGGTAACGCTAGGCTGGGCCGCCGCCGCGGCCTGTGGCGCGCCGCCCGGCGCCGGCGCCGCCGGCGCGGGGGCCGGTGCAGGCGTCGATCCCGCGGGCAACACCTTGTCGGTTTCCTGCAGGATGTCCTTGATGTTCTGCACCAGCGTTTCCCACAACTGGCTGGTGGAAGCGACGTCGATGGTGGCGGTCGAGCCCGTGGCGCCCGACGCGCCGCCGGTGGCGCCAAACTGCGTGGAGGACTGCGACTGCATCTTGACGTTGCGCGAAGCGCTGACGAAATCCACCTTGTAGGTGCGCAGATACGGCGAGTCGCGCATCACCAGCAGGTTCGGCCCGTCCAGCTCGTAGCGCATGTCCACCTGCTTGGCGATGCGCGCAAGGAGCTGCGGCAGGGTCTGGTCGATGGCGTTCAGCGTGACCGACCCGGCGATGCCGGGATGGATGTCGATGTTGAGCCGCGCATCGCGCGCCAGCGCGAACAGGAGGTCCTGCACGCGCACGTTGTTGACCACCACGCTGTAGGTCTCGGGGCGCGTCGTGGCCTGCGGCCTGGGCAATACCGGGGCGATCTGCAGCGGCGCAGGAATCTGGCCGGCGGGCGGCGCCTCCGTCTCGCTGCCGAGATGCGTGGGAGAAGGCTTGACCGGGGTCTGGCCACAGCCGGCGAGCGCCGTCGCGAGCGCTGCCATCGACACCGTGATTTTCCAGGTCATCACGCCCCAGCTTCTCCCTTGGCGCTTAGCATAGCACGGGTGGTGCTGAAGAAAAGTCGCTAAGCACCTGTTGCGGGAGAGTTTTCAGGATTTTGCAATGCTCGCTCAGAGGGCGCGCCGCAGTTCGGCAAAACTGCGCGGCTCGGTGCGGAAGGCCTGCTGGTATTTCGGGGGCAACCGTTCGGCCGCGCGTTGCGCCGCTTGGCGGTCCGGAAATACCCCGTAAAGCGCCCAGATCCGGTAACGGCTGCCCCCTTCCAAGGGCAGCACATAGACCTCCTCCAGCGGCACCAGATCGCGCGCGCGCATCAGGAAGCGTTCGACGCGCGCCGGATCGCTGTTGTCGGAAATGTAGAGCTCGATGCTGTAGCGCTCGTCGGGCTCGGCGTCGAGCCTCGCGCGCGTCGCCTCGAGCCGCGCACGCAGCAGCGGGTTCCGCCCGGCGGTGTAGCCGGCGAGGCGCGTCGATTGCTCGCGCTGCAGCAGGGAAGGCGGCGCGCTAGGAGCGACAGGCGCCGCCACGACGGGCGGTGCCGGCTTCGGCGCTGTCGGAGCGGCGACAGCGGCAGCGGGTGCGGGTTCCTGCCTTGGCACCAGCAGCCAGGCGAGGGCAAGCCCCAGCACCAGCCCGGCGCCCCCGATGGCGGCGAAGGCGGCGAGCGGCCGCCGCGCCCGCCAGCGCGGCGCGAACTCCGAATCGGCGATCGCGGCGCGCACCTGCCTGGCGGTCACCGCGTGCGCGCCCTCGCTGAATGCGGCGAGCAGGGCCTTGTCGGCGAGGATGTTGATGCGGCGCGAGAGGCCGCCGGAGGCACGCGCGATCAGCGCCACCGCGTGCGGCGCAAATAGGTCCGGCCCGCGGTAGCCGGCGGCGCGCATGCGGAACGACAGGTAGTGCGCCGCCTCGGCCTGCG
The DNA here is from genome assembly GCA_041496745.1 of Gammaproteobacteria bacterium. Taxonomy (GTDB): domain Bacteria; phylum Pseudomonadota; class Gammaproteobacteria; order Burkholderiales; family SG8-39; genus JAABQT01. The sequence goes on along the minus strand of JBGQFF010000004.1, from coordinate 8,949 downwards.
ACAGCGGCCGCATGCGGAAACTGTGCGTGATGCGGTCCTTCAGCTGGCGCATGCTGGGCAGCGCGAGCATCTCGTCCAGCTCGGGCTGGCCGAACAGCACGATCTGCAGCAGCTTGTGGCGGCTGGTCTCGATGTTGGAGAGCAGGCGCACCTGCTCGAGGGTGTCCTCCGGCATGGCGTGCGCCTCGTCGATCAGGATCACCGTGCGCCGCCCCTCGGCGTAGGAGGCGATCAGCCGGTCCTGCAAGGCACGCAGCGCGATGGTGGCGCGCTCGCGCGAGAACTCGATCTTCAGCTCCTCGGCCACCGCGTACAGGATTTCGTCGCGGGTGAACGAGGGATTGGCGAGGTAGATGGTCTCCACGTGCTTGGGCAGGCGCTCGATCAGCACGCGGCACAACAGGGTCTTGCCGCTGCCCACCTCGCCGACCACCTTGACGATGCCTTCCTCGTGCTGGATGGCGTAGAGCAGCGCGTCCAGCGTGGCGCCGCGGTCGGCGCCGTCGAAGAAGAAGTCGGTGTGCGGGGTGATGCGAAACGGCGGCTCCCGCAGGCCGAAGTGCTCGAGGTACAGGGACAAGCTCAGGACTCCTTGTCTTCGGGCGTGCCGATTCTGCTGTACAGCGTGGTGCGGTTCACCCCCAGCAGCCGCGCCGCCTGGCTCATGTTGCCGCGCGTCAGGCGCAACGCGGCCTCGATGTAGGCCCGCTCCCAGGCTTTCAGCGTGTCGTCGAGGCTGAAGCCGCCGCGCTCGAGCTCGCGCTGCGCGTCGGCGACCAGGTCGCGTTCCCGCGGCGCGCCCGCTTCGATCGCCTGAGACTGCAGGTCGAATTCGGGCTCCAGCTCGGCGGCCGACAGGCGCTGCCCGCCGTACTTGGTGGTAAGGCGGATGACGATGTTGCGCAGTTCGCGCACGTTGCCGGGGAACGGGTACGCCAGCCAGGCGCGCTCGGCGGACTCGTCCAGGCTGAACGGCGCCACGCCCGCCTGCGCGGCGTAGTGCGCGCGGAAATGCTCCAGCAGCAGCAGGCGGTCGCGGCCCATGTCGCGCAGCGCCGGAACGGCGAGCGTCAGCACCGAGAGCCGGTGGTAGAGGTCGGCGCGGAAGCGCCCCTGGCGCACGTCCTGCCGCAGGTCGCGGTTGGTCGCGGCGAGCACCCGCGCGCGCGCCACGCGCGGCTGCGTCTCGCCGACGCGCTGGTACTCGCCGTTCTCCAGCACGCGCAGCAGCTTGGCCTGCATCTCGAGCGGCAACTCGCCGATCTCGTCCAGGAACAGCGTGCCGTCCTGCGCGTCCTCGAAATAGCCCGCCTTGGTGGCGGTAGCGCCGGTGAAGGCGCCTTTCACGTAGCCGAACAGCGTCGGCTCGACCAGCGTCGGTGCGATCGCCGCGCAGTTGAGCGCGAGGTAGGGCTTGGCAGCGCGCAACGACATGCGGTGCAGGCCCTGCGCCACGCGCTCCTTGCCGCTGCCCGATTCACCCTCGATGAGCACCGGGAATGGCGAGTCTGCCGACTGCGCGAGCTGGCTGCGCAGGCGCTCGAGCGCGGGGCTCTCGCCGATCAGCCCGGCCGCGGCGCCCGCCGCCGCGGGTTCGGCGCCGCGAAAGGCCAGCGCGCGCGTCAGCGTCGCCTTGAGCGCGGCAGGATCGCAGGGCTTGGCGATGAACTCGGCAGCGCCGAGCGCGCGTGCATGGCGCGCGTTGGCCGCGTCGTTCTGGCCCGACAGCACGAAGATGCGCATGGCGGGCGAATGGGCGAGCAGGTCGGCGATCAGCTGGAAGCCCTCGTCGGGCGCGTGCGGCCGCGGCGGCAGGCCGAGGTCCACCAGTGCGAGCTGCGGCGGCTGCGGCAGCTGGCGCAGCAGGTCGATGGCATGCGCGCGCGACTCGCAGGCGTAGACCTCGAAATCGGCGCCCAGCGCGTAGGCCAGCGTGTCGGCGATCAGCGGGTCGTCGTCGACGATGAGCAGCGCCGGCTTGCCTTCGCGCGCTTCCTGCAGGCTAGTCGCCATGGGTGCAACGGATGAAAGCCCGCTCCAGGCTGGTTTCGGCATAGCGCGCGCACAGCTCCGCCGGCGTGCCGCGGAAGCGCAGCCGCCCGCGCTCGAGGACGGCGATCGAGGAGCACAGCTCCTCGACGTCGGACAGCACGTGCGAGGTGAAGAACAGGGTGCGGCCCTCGCGCGTGAGGCGCGAGAGCACCCCTTTCACTGCCACGCGGCTCGAAGGGTCGAGGCCGCTCATCGGCTCGTCCAGCAGGTACAGGTCGCGCTCCATCAGGAAGCCCCCGGCGAGGCCCAGCTTCTGCGTCATCCCCTTGGAGAGCTCGCGCACCGGGCGCTCGAGCGCGTCGGCCTCGAGCTCCAGCTCGGCGAGCAGCGCGCGCGACGCCGCTTCGCGGTAGGCGCCGCCGCCCAGGGCGGCGGTGAGTTGCAGAAACTCGCGCCCGCGCAGGTAGTGCGGCGGCAGGAAGCGCTCGGGCACGTAGGCCAGGCGCGCGCGCGAGCGCGCGGCGCCGCTCGCCACGCCGAAGATCTCCACGCCGCCGGCGTCCGCCGCGCAGAAATCGAGCATGCACTTGATCAGCGTGGTCTTGCCGGCGCCGTTGGCGCCTACCAGGCCGAAGGCCTCGCCCGGCGCCACCTCGAGGTCGACGCCACCCAGCGCCTCGCGCCTGCCGAAGCGTTTGACCAGACCCGCGACGCGCACCGCAGCGCCGGATACCGCTCTGTCCACACCCTTACTATATTGGAAACGGGGACCCGCCAGCGCGTCGAGTAAAATCCGCGTCGTTGCCGCCGTCCCCCACCCCATTGGCAGACCCCGTCATCGCCGAGATCGAGGACCTCACGTTCGCCTACGACCGGCGGCCGGTGCTGCACGGCATCCGGCTCTCCATCCCGCGCGGCAAGGTGGTCGCCGTCATGGGCCAGTCGGGCTGCGGCAAGACCACGCTGCTCAGGATCATCGCCGCGGCGCTGTTGCCCGGCAGCGGCCGCGCCCGCGTGCTCGGGCAGGTGACCGGCGAGCTCGACCGCGACGGCCTGTACGCGCTGCGCCGGCGCATGGGGATGCTGTTCCAGTTCGGCGCCCTGTTCACCGACATGTCGGTGTACGACAACGTGGCGTTCCAGATGCGCGAGCATACCGACCTGCCCGAAGACACGATCCGCGACCTGGTGCTCATGAAGCTCGAGGCGGTCGGCCTGCGCGGCGCGGCGGAGCTGATGCCGGGGGAGCTCTCCGGGGGCATGGCGCGGCGCGTGGCGCTGGCGCGCGCCGTCGCGCTCGACCCGCAGCTGATCCTGTACGACGAGCCCTTCACCGGCCTGGACCCGATCGCGCTGGGCGTGATCGCGCGCCTGGTGCGCCAGCTGAACGACGCGCTCGGCGCCACCTCGATCATCGTCACGCACGACGTCGCCGAGACGCTGCCGCTGGTGGATTACGTGTACTTCATGGCCGACGGCCGCGTCGTCGCGCAGGGCACGCCTGAGCAAGTGCGCCGTTCCGGCGTCGCCTTCGTCGGGCAGTTCGTGCGCGGCGAGATCGACGGGCCGGTGCCGTTCCATTACCCGGCCGCGGGCTACGCGGCCGACCTCGGCCTGGCGCAGGCGGCCTGAGCGATGCGCGCCGCGCTCACCCACCTTGGCGCCGCTTTCACGGCGGGCATCTGGCGCCTCGGTTACGCCAGCCGGTTCTTCGGCTACCTGCTGTGGCACTCCGGCACCGCGTTCCGGCGCTTTCGGCTCACGCTGCGCGAGGTCTACTTCGCCGGCGTGCTGTCGCTGATCATCATCCTGGTGTCGGGCCTGTTCGTCGGCATGGTGCTCGCGCTGCAAGGCTACGAGACGCTGCAGCGCTACGGCTCCTCCGAGGCGCTCGGCATCCTGGTCGCGCTGTCGCTGGTGCGCGAACTGGGGCCCGTGGTGGCGGGGCTGCTGTTCGCCAGCCGCGCCGGCAGCGCGATCACCGCCGAGATCGGCCTGATGAAGGCCACCGAGCAGCTCTCGGCGATGGAGATGATGGCGGTGGACCCGGTGGCGCGCGTGGTCGCGCCGCGCTTCTGGGGCGGCGTGATCTCGATGCCGCTGCTGGCCGCGCTGTTCTCCGCCATGGGCATCTTCGGCGGGTATCTCGTCGGCGTGGTGCTGATCGGCGTGGACGAGGGCGCGTTCTGGTCGCAGATGCAAGCGGCGGTGGACGTGCGCAACGACATCCTGAACGGCGTCATCAAGAGCGTGGTGTTCGGCGTGGCTGTCACGTTCATCGCGGTGTTCGAGGGTTATGATGCGCTGCCCACCGCTGAGGGCGTGTCGGCGGCGACGACGCGCACCGTGGTCACGTCCTCGCTCGCCATCCTGGCGCTCGATTTCGTCCTCACCGCGCTCATGTTCACCGGAGGAAACGCAAAATGAACCGCTCCACCATCGACCTGTGGGTCGGCATCTTCGTCGCTGCGGGTCTCGGCGCCCTCCTGTTCCTCGCGCTGAAGGTCGGCAACCTGGCCTCCTTTTCCACCGCGCAGACCTACCAGGTGCAGGCCAAATTCGCCAACATCGGCGGCCTGAAAGTGCGCGCGCCGGTGAAAAGCGCGGGCGTGGTGGTCGGGCGCGTCGCCGAGATCCGTTTCGACAACGAAAGCTACGAGGCGGTGGCGACCCTGAAGCTGGAAGGCAGCTACAAGTTCCCGCGCGATACCGCGGCAAAGATCCTCACCTCGGGCCTGCTCGGCGAGCAGTACATCGGGCTGGAGGCGGGCGCCCACGCGACGATGCTCAAGGACGGCGACCGCCTGCGCATCACCCAGTCGGCGGTCGTGCTGGAGAACCTGATCAGCCAGTTCCTGTTCAGCAAGGCCGCCGAGGGCGGCGACGCGAAAGGCGGCAAATGAACCCGCGCGCCGCCGCGATGGCGCTCACCCTGCTTGCCGCGTCGGGCTGCGCCACCACCACCACCGACCCGCGCGACCCGCTCGAGGGGTACAACCGGGCCATGTTTGCGGTCAACGACACGGTAGACGAAGCGTTGTTCAAACCGGTGGCGCGCGCCTACAAGGCGGTGGCACCCGCGCCGCTGCGCGGCATGGTGCGCAATTTCTTTGCCAACCTCGAGGACCCGTTCATCGGCGCGAACAACATGCTGCAGGGCAAGTTCCTCGACGGCTGGACCGACTGGGCGCGTTTCGTCTTCAACACCGTGTTCGGCGTGTTCGGCATCAACGATGTGGCGAGCGAGATGGGACTGGAGAAGCACAACGAGGACTTCGGCCAGACCTTCGGCCGCTGGGGCGCGGGCGACGGCCCGTACCTGGTGCTGCCGTTCTTCGGACCGAGCACCCTGCGCGACGCGGGCGGCCTAGTGCTCGACCTGGCGGCGGACCCGGTGTCGCAGCACCGTCCGGTGAACGAGCGCAATGCCGCCATCGCGACAAACGTCGTCAGCCACCGCGCCGACCTGCTCGACGCGAGCCGCCTGCTCGAGGAGGCCTCGATTGACCGCTACGTGTTCCTGCGCGACGCCTACCTGCAGCGCCGCCGCAGCCTGGTCTACGACGGCAGCCCGCCGCGCGAGCGGCGGCCGGCAGAATGAGGAGAACCGCGATGAAGGGATTTCTAGCCGGCGCCGCGCTGCTGCTGGGCAGTTTCGGCGCACAGGCGCAGGGACACACGCCGCCCGATGAACTGGTGAAGGCCGTGATGCTCGACATCCAGGCGATCATCGAGCGGGACAAGGATCTGCAAAGCGGCGACCACGGCAAGAACATCCGCCTGATCGAGGAGAAGGCCCTGCCGCACTTCAACGACGTCGGCATGACGGCGTTGGCGGTGGGCGTGAATTGGCGCAAGGCCAGCCCGGAGCAGAAGAAGCGCCTGGCGGAGGAGTTCCGCTCGCTCCTGGTGCGCACCTACGCCAGCTCGCTCGCCGCGTTCCGCGAGCAGAAGTTCGATTTCCGCCCGCTGCGCATGAAGCCCGAGGACACCGACGTCACGGTGCAGGTGCGCGTGCTGCAGCCCGGGACGCAGCCGGTGGTCGTCGAGTACGACATGGAGAAGACGCCGCGCGGCTGGAAATGCTACGACCTGCGCGTGGCCGGCATCAGCCTGGTGATCAACTACCGCACGGAGTTCGCCAACCTGGTGCGCGAAAGCGGCATCGACGGCCTGATCCGCAGCCTCGAGACGAAGAACAAGTCGCTCGACGCGCCCAAGGCGGGCGCGGCGAAATGATCCGCCGCGACGGCGAGCGCCTCTACGTCGCCGGCCCGGTGACGCTCGCCAACGTCGCGCAACTGATCGAGGAGGCGCGCGCGCCGCTCGCCGCAGGCGTGCGCGCGCTCGACCTGGGCGAGGTCACCGAGCTGGACTCGTCGCTCCTCGCCGCGCTGCTCTCCTGGCTGCGCGAGGCGAAGGGCCGGGGCCGCACGCTGTCGTTTACCCGCCTGCCGCAGGACCTGGTCACGCTGGCGCAACTCTACGGCGTGGCGCAGTTCCTGCCGCAAGACCCGCAACACTGATCCCCGCAATCGAAGTCCGCGCGGTCGAGAAACGCTACGGCGCGCTGCAGGCGCTCGCCGGGGTGTCGCTCGAGGTGCGCCAGGGCGAGTTCTTCGGGCTGCTCGGCCCCAACGGCGCGGGCAAGACGACCCTCATCAGCATCATCGCGGGGCTGGCGCGCGCCAACGCCGGCGGCGTGTCGGTGATGGGCGCCGACGTGGTCGCCGATTACCGGCGTGCGCGGCGCATGCTCGGCGTGGTGCCGCAGGAACTGGTATTCGACCCGTTCTTCACGGTGCGCGAGACGCTGCGCATCCAGTCGGGCTATTTCGGCCTGCGCGGCAACGACGCCTGGATCGACGAGGTGATGCGCCACCTCGACCTGACGGCCAAGGCCGACGCCAACATGCGTTCGCTCTCCGGCGGCATGAAGCGGCGCGTGCTGGTGGCGCAGGCGCTGGTGCACAAGCCGCCGGTCATCGTGCTGGACGAGCCGACCGCGGGCGTGGACGTCGAGTTGCGCCAGGGACTGTGGCAGTTCGTGCGGCGCCTGAACCGCGATGGGCACACCATCGTGCTCACCACCCACTATCTGGAAGAGGCCGAGGAGCACTGCGAGCGCATCGCCATGCTCAAGGCGGGGCGCATCGTGGCGCTCGACTCGACGAAGAACCTCCTGGCGAGCTTCGCCGGGCCGCACCCGGCCGACCTCGAGGATGTGTTCCTGCGCATCATGCATCGCGACTGACCGTGATCGGCTTCAACACGCTGCTGTACAAGGAGCTGCTGCGCTTCTGGAAAGTCGCCTTCCAGACGGTCGGCGGGCCGGTGCTGAGTGCGCTGCTCTACCTCATCATCTTCGCGCAGGCGCTGGGAGGCCACGTGCGCGTGTTCGAGGGCGTGCCCTATACCGCGTTCCTGGTGCCCGGGCTGGTGATGATGAGCATCCTGCAGAACGCCTTCGCCAACAGCTCTTCCAGCCTGATCCAGTCCAAGATCACCGGCAACCTGGTGTTCGTGCTGGTGACGCCGATCTCGCACCTCGAGTTCTTCGGCGCCTACGTGATTGCCTCGATGGCGCGCGGCCTGGTGGTGGGTGCAGGTGTGCTGGTGGTCACGCTGTGGTTCGTGGAGCTGCGCCTTGCGGCGCCGCTGTGGGCGCTCGCTTTCGCGCTGCTGGGCAGCGCTCTGCTCGCGGTGCTGGGACTGCTCGCCGGCATCTGGGCGGAGAAATTCGACCAGATCGCCGCGTTCCAGAACTTTCTGGTGCTGCCGCTGACCATGCTGTCGGGGGTGTTCTACTCGATTCACACGCTGCCGGGAGTCTGGCAGCAGGTGTCGCACCTCAATCCCTTCTTCTACATGATCGACGGTTTCCGCTACGGCTTCTTCGGCGTCTCGGACTTCGCGCCCGCGGCCAGCCTCGCCGTGGTCGCGGTAAGCTTGGCGGCCCTGTCGGCGGCCACGCTCTGGCTGCTGAAAACCGGATACAAGCTCAGGACCTGACCATGGTGACCACAGAAAGTATCGAGCAGGGCATACGCGCGGGCCTTTACTGCGAGAAAGTGGAAGTGGCCGGCGACGGCCAGCACTTCGAGGCGCTGGTGGTGTCCAACGCGTTCGCCGGCAAGAGCCGCATCCAGCGCCACCAGTTGGTGTACTCGGCGCTCGGCGATCGAATGCGCGAAGAGATCCACGCTCTGTCGATGAAGACGCTCACGCCCGAGGAGTTCGCTTCGGGTGGATAAGCTGCTGATCACCGGTGGGCGGCCGCTCTCGGGAGAGGTGCGCGTGTCGGGTGCGAAGAACGCCGCGCTGCCGATCATGTGCGCGGCGCTGCTGACGGACAAGCCGCTGGTGCTCGACAACGTGCCGCGGCTGATGGACGTGCGCACCATGGCGAAGCTCCTGGCGCTGATGGGCGTCGAGGTCGGCACGCAGACGAATGGGCATCTGGAGCTGCGAGCGGGCACGATCAAGGATCCGGTTGCCGGCTACGAACTGGTGAAGACCATGCGCGCCTCGGTCCTGGTGCTGGGGCCGCTGCTCGCGCGCTGCGGGCGCGCCAAGGTCTCGCTGCCGGGCGGCTGCGCCATCGGTGCGCGGCCGGTGGACCAGCATGTGAAGGGCCTGCAGGCGATGGGTGCGGAGATTTCGGTGGAGCATGGCTACATGAACGCCACCGCGAAGAGGCTGAGAGGCGCGCGCATCGCCATGGACATGGTCACGGTGACGGGGACCGAGAACCTGATGATGGCAGCGACGCTCGCCGAAGGCGACACGGTGCTGGAGAACTCGGCGCGCGAGCCGGAAGTGGTGGACCTCGCCAACTGCCTCAAGGCGATGGGCGCAAGGGTCGAGGGTGCGGGGACGGACGTGATCCGCATCGAGGGCGTGCCATCGCTCTCGGGCGCGAAGCACCGCGTGATGCCTGACCGGATCGAAAGCGGG
>JBGQFF010000003.1:0-56812 GCA_041496745.1 Gammaproteobacteria bacterium | reverse complement strand
CGCCTGCGCCGCCGCCTGCACCGCCGCGGGCAGCTGCTCCACCGGGAAGAACACCCCCGAGAGCATCATCATCGGGGTCAGCACCAGCGTCATGTAGTAGCTGAAGAAGTCGTAGCCGGTGGCGAGCGCGTTGATCGCCAGACCCACGCCGGCGAAGGCGAGGCCCACCAGCGCCACCACCGGGAGGCTCGCCAGCGCGAGCGGCGAGGCGGCGTAGCCGAACGCCGCGATCACCGCCAGCATGCAGGCGCCGGCGGCGAGCGCCTTGGTCGCCGCCCAGGCCCACTCCCCCGCCACCACGTCCTCCAGCGTCATCGGCGCGTTCAGGATCGCATCCCAGGTCTTCTGCACGTGCATGCGCGAGAACGCCGAGAACAGCGACTCGAACGTCGCCGCGTACATGGTCGAGGAGGCGACGAAGCCCGCGGCGAGGTAGGCGAAGTAGCTGGTGCCGCCCATGTTGCCAAGCACCGCGCCCAGGCCGTAGCCCAGGCCGAACAGCATGATCAGCGGGTCGGCGAGGTTGCCGAGGATGGAAGGAATCGCGAGCTTCCGCCACACCAGGAAGTTGCGGCGCCACACGGCGATGAAACGCAGGCTCATGGCTCTAGTCGCGCAGGTCGCGCCCGGTGAGCTTGAGGAACAGGTCTTCCAGGTTCGCCGGCCGGTGCAGGTAGGCGAGCTCGTGCTGGCCGCGCAGCACGCCGATCACCGGCTCGACGTCCTCGGCGTAGCAGAACACCGTCTCGCCCGCCCGCTCGACGCGCGGCGCGAGGCCTTTCGCGCGCTCCATCCACTGCTCCACGCCGTTGCCGTGCACTTCGACCACCTGCGGCTCGATGTAATCCGCGATCAGGGCGCGCGGTGCCCCCTGCGCGATGATGCGCCCGTGGTCCATGATGGCGATGCGCGAGCACAGCCGCTCGGCCTCCTCCATGAAATGCGTGGTGAGGATCAGCGTCTTGCCCTCCTGCGTCAGTTGCCGCAGCCGCTCCCAGATCAGGTGCCTCGCTTGCGGGTCGAGCCCCGTGGTGGGCTCGTCCATGAAGACGAGCTGCGGGTCGTTCACCAGCGCGCGCGCCAGCGTCAGGCGCCGCTTCATGCCGCCCGAGAGCGTCTGGATGCGCGCGTCCGCCCGCCCGCCCAATCCGGCGAACTCCAGCAATTGTGGAATTCGCGCCCGGATGTCGCGGTCGCGCAGGCCGAAATAGCGCCCGTAGACGACGAGGTTCTCGGCAACCGTGAAATCCGGGTCGAGGTTGTCGAACTGCGGCACCACGCCGACGCGCTGGCGCGCGACCCGCGCCTCCGCCGGCACTGGATGCCCGAGCAGCCGGATCTCCCCCGCATCCGGCGTGAGCAGCCCGAGGCAGAGTTTCAGCGTGGTGGTCTTGCCGGCGCCGTTCGGTCCCAGCAGGCCGAAGCATTCGCCCGCGGCCACCTCGAGGTCCACGCCGGCGAGCACCTCGGTGGCGCCGTAGGACTTGCGCAGGCCTTTTGCCGCGAGCGTCATTTCCAGTTGGCCGTCACGGCCAGCTTCAGCGCCGGCAGCTTGCGATGGAAGAAATGGTCCGCTCCGGGCACCACCAGCACCGGCAGCTCCTGCGGCCGCGCCCAGTCGAGCACCGCCTTGAGCGGGATGGTCTCGTCCATTTCGCCGTGGATCACCAGCGTGCCCTGCGCCACCGCCGGCACCTCGAAATTCGTCACCGCCACGCCGACCAGCACCATGCGCTCGGCCTGCACCCTGGCGCCGAGCTTCGCCTGCACCGCCGCGCCGAAAGAGAACCCGGCGAGCACCGGCTTCGCGGCCTTGATGTGCGCGAGCACCGCAGCCAGGTCTTCGACCTCGCCGCGCCCCTCGTCGAAGCGACCTTCGCTCGCGCCAACCCCGCGGAAATTCGGCCGCCAGGCGCTGTAGCCGAGCTCCACAAGAGCGCGGGCGAGGGTCTGCACCACCTTGTTCTCCAGCGTGCCGCCGAAGAGCGGGTGCGGATGCGCGATGAGCGCGACGCCGCGCGGCGTCCCCGCGGGCTCGTCCACCGCGCACTCGATGCGGCCCGCCGGTCCGGCGACCGTCTCGCGCCGCGTGCCCGCGCGCATCAGATCCTCAACCGCTCGACGGTGCGGCCGTGCCTGAGGTGTTCCTCGATGATCTCGTCGATGTCGGCGCGGTCCACGTAGGTGTACCAGACCGCGTCCGGGTAAACGACCACGCAGGGCCCTTCCTCGCAGCGGTCGAGGCACCCGGCCTGGTTGACGCGCACCTTGCCTTCGCCCGCCATGCCCAGCTCCTTGACGCGCTGCTTGGCGTAGTCGCGCATCGCCCGCGACCCTTTGTCATTGCAGCATGTGCGCTGTTCGCTCGGATCGCGCTGGTTGCAGCAGAAAAAGACGTGGCGCTCGTAGTACGACATGGGGCGCGCATTTTACAGCAGCGCATCATCGCGCCGCCGCGCCGCGAGGTGGATCAGGTAGCCGATGGCCGCGAACGGCCAAAGCGTGGCCACCAGCCGCGTGAGGCCGTTGAAGTTGAGGAAATTCCCCTGCTGCCAGAGTTTCAGCATTGCGGCCATGTAGGGATTTTGCGGCGCAAGGTTGACCAACACCGCGGCAGCCATCAGCATCACTGCCGCCAGGGTGAGCCGCGCAATGCGCGGCAACCCGACCGCGAGCAGCGCCACCGCCAGTCCCGCCAGCAGACCCTGCAGCGCGCCCCGCGTCAGCCAGTCGAAGCCATCCTGGGTGCGCAGGATGATGGCGAATGCGAGCGTCTTGAGGGCGAGCGCGCTGCACACCAGCGCCACCACCATGGCGCGCACCGGCGCGCCGGGGGCGGCAATCGCCGACACCAGCAGCGCCACCGCGGCAAGGTTGGCGGCCGTGGTCACCGCCTCGACGGCGACGAACAGCTCGGGTGCGCGCGCCGGGCCGGTCGGGCCCGCGAGCAGGTCGCGCAGGTCGCCGACGCCGAACAGCAGCATCGCGGGATTGAGCTGGGTGAAAAGCCACAGGCCGAGCAGCGCGAGCCCCAAGTCGGCTTGCGCGCCGGGCAGCAAGGCGCGTGCGCGCCAGTCGCGCAGCGGCTGCTCCCAGGGCGCCGCGCGCAGGCCGGCGAGCGCGCCGGCGAAGGCGCCGGCGGCATTGCACAGCAGGTCCAGGCTCGAGGGAATGCGCGCGGGCAGGTAGCTCTGCGCGGCCTCCATCAGCAGCGAGAGGCCGGCGCCGAGCGCGCTCGCCGCAATGACCGCGGCCACCCCGCGCACGCGCGGGCGCATGGCGAGCACGGCAAGCAGCCCCAGCACCGCGTAGCCCAGGACATTGGATACGACGTCGAACCACAGGGTGTTCCGGGGCCAGGGCGTGCTGAAAAACTCGAAGGGCGAACCGCCGTGGTCGCGCCACCCGGAAAGCGGGTAGAGCGACGCATAAAGGACAAGGAGAACGTAGATGCCGAAGAGATAGCGCGCCAGGGGCGAATCGCGCGCGGGCTCCATCACCTGACCTTGATCTCGACCCAGAGCCGGTTCAGCACTCGCCGGGACCTGCGGTCGTAGTCGCGCAGCATCTCCAGCCGCTCGAATTTCTCGGCGCTGGGGAAAATCGCCTCGTTGGCGGCGATTTTCGGGTCGATCAGGGGAGTCGCCGCCCGGTTTGGGTTGCCGGCGCCGATCGCGTTGGTCAATTGCGCGGAAGGCTCGCCCTCGAGCCAGAAAGCGATGAATTGCTGCGCCAGGTCCGGCCGCTTGCCGGACTTATGCATCACCAGGTTGTCGAGCGCGAATACCGCACCCTCCTTGGGCGTCGAGTACGCGATGGAGAATTTGCGCCCCGCCTTGGCGGCGTCCTGCTGCGCGGTGAAAAAGTCGTTCGAGTAGCCGTGGGCGAGCCAGATGTTGCCCACGGTCAGCTCCTTGAAATAGGAGGCGGCATTGAACGCCGCCCAGTAGGGCTTGGCGCGCAGGATCAGCTCGCGCGCCTGCTTCAGCTTCGCCTCGTCGGCCTCGTTGGCGGAGTAGCCCAGGTACTTGAGCGCGGCCGCGAACAGTTCGCGCTGCGAATCGAGCACCGTGACCTTGCCTTGCAGCTTCTCGAGGTATTTGGGCTCGAAAATCACCGCCCAGGTGTCGGTCGGCAGGCCCAGCTCGCGCATCTTCTCGACGTTGTAGCCGAGGATGGTGAGCGAGTACGCATAGGGCACCGAGTACACGTTGCCCGGGTCGAACCAGGTGTCCAGGTATTGCGGCTTGACGTTCTTCAGGTTCGCGAGCTTCGCCCTCTCGATCGGCCGCAGCTGCCCCGACTTGATCAGCGCTTCGACCGCGTTGCCGGTCGGCACCAGCAGGTCGTAGCCGGTGGCGCCCGCCGCGAGCTTGGCCAGCATCTCCTCGTTGTCCGAGTAGTAGTCCTGCGCCAGCCGGCAGCCGCAGCGCTTCTCGAAGCGCGCCACCGTTTCCTCGGTCATGTAATTGTTCCAGTTGAACATGCGCAGCACGTCCTGCGGCCCCGCGAGCGCGGACCCGGCGAGCAGCAGCAATGCGGCGGCGAGCGCGGCCGGCTTCACTCAGGCTTTCGCCCGCATCAGGTCGGGCGCGAGCTTGCTCGCAAGCACGATCAGGGCGAGGGTCAGCGCCATGAGCAGCGCCGAGATGGCGTTGACCTCGGGCGTGACCGCGACCTTGATCATGGTGTAGATCTGCAGCGGCAGGGTCCGGGTGCCGACGCCGGAGGTGAAGAAAGTGATCACGAAATCGTCGATCGACAGCGTGAAGGCCATCAGCGCGCCCGCCACCACGCCGGGCAGGATCAGCGGCAGGGTGACCAGGCGGAAAGTCTGCCAGGGCGTCGCGCCGAGATCCCTCGCCGCCTCGAACACCGATTCGTCCATGCCCGCGAGCCGCGCGCGCACGATGATGGCGACGAAGCCGATGCAAAAGGTGACATGCGCGATCACCACCGTGGCCAGGCCGAGCGTGAACTCGATGCCAAGCGCGCCGAACAGCGGCTGCGCGCCGTTGAGGAAGAAGATCAGCAGCGAGACGCCGAGCAGGATCTCGGGCATCGCCACCGGCGTGAACACGAGAAACGGCAGGATGCGCGGCCGGAAGCGGTGCATGGAGATGCCGGCCATGGTGCCGAGCACCGTGGCGATCGCGGCGGCGACGCTGGCGATGAGGATCGAGTTGAGAGTCGCCTCGAGCATCGCTTCGTCGGCGAACAGCTTCGCGTACCAGCTGGTGGTGAAGCCGACCCACTCGGCGTTCAGCTTCGAGTCGTTGAACGAGAAAATGACGACGATCACCAGCGGGATGTAGAGGAACGCGTAGACCAGCAGGCTCGCGTACCAGAGCCAGAAATTCGGCAGCGAGCGCCGCGCTCCGGACGCGCCGAGCAGCCCCGCCGCGGCGATGAGCGCGAGCGCCGCGCCGGCGAGGACGTATTTGCCGCCCGAGGCGAGGAAGCTCGCGAACAGCACCGCGATGCCGAGCGTCTCGACGGCCAGGGCGAGCCGGCGCCTCACGCCTGCCTCACGCCCCGCGCCGCGAACCAGCTCGCGCCGCCCGCCACCGCGAGCACCGCCAGCGTCAGCATCAGCGAGAGCATGCTGCCGAAGGGCCAATCGCGCGTACCGAGGAAGGATTCCTTGATCATGTTGCCGACGATCCAGTCGTCCTTGCCGCCGAGGATCTCGGGGATGGCGAACATGCCCAGCACCGGGATGAACACCAGCGCCGCGCCGGCGAAAATGCCCGGCAGCGACAGCGGAAAGGTGACGCGCCAGAAGCGCTGCCAGGCGTTGGCGCCCAGGTCCTGCGCCGCGTCGAGCAGCGCCGGGTCGTGCTTCTCCAGGTTGGTGTACAGCGGCAGGATCATGAACGGCAGGTGCACGTAGACCATGCCGACGATGACCGCGAAGCGGCTGAACAGCAGTTCGAAGGGCCCGAGGATGATCATCCAGGCGTAGACCCGTACCAGGAAATTCGACGCGAAGGGCAGCACCACCAGCAGCACCATCAGGTCGCGGTTGCGCTTGGGACCCCTGGCAATGAGCAGCGCCACCGGATAGGCCATCACCAGGCAGACCAGTGTCGTCAGGGCGGCGACGCCGAAGGACTTGGCGAAGATTTCCGCGTACACACGGTCGCTGAAAAAGACGGCGTAGCTCTCGGCGGTAAGCCCCGCCTCCTCGCCGGGCTGCGAGGTCACCATCGGCGCCAGCCCGCCGAATTCGCCCGGGTAGCGGAAGGACGCGACCAGCATGATCAGCGCCGGCAGCAGGAAGAACACGGCCAGGAACAGGAACGGCGGGCCGCCGACCAGCCACTTCAGGGTCCGTTGCGAGCGCATCGCCCGCGCCGCCTACTGCGCCAGCACCACGCCGGCCTCGGCCGGCCAGGCCACCGCCACGGCGTCGCCCACCTCGAAGAACTTGGCGCGGCCCGGCGCGGAGTTGGGCAGCAGCGCCTGCAGGCGCTGCCCGTTTGGCAGGTCGACGAGGTAGGTGGTGACGTCGCCGATATAGAGGAAATCGCGCACCTTGCCGGCGAAGTGGTTGGGATGCGCGCTTGCCGTGCCCGGCGCGACGATCTGCACCTGCTCGGGCCGCAGCGCGAGCGCCGCCCGGAATCCGGCCGGCAATCCCGGCTGGCTGGCCACGGCCACCTCGCCCAGGCCCTGCACGCGTAGACGCGGCTGGGCACCGTCCACGACCAGCTCGCCCTCGAGCATGTTGATCTTGCCGATGAAATCGGCGACGAAGCGGTTCTTCGGAAAGCCGTACAGGCGCGAGGGCTCGTCGAGCTGCTCGACGCGGCCGCGATTCATCACCGCGATGCGCGTCGAGAGCGCCAGCGCTTCGGACTGCGAGTGCGTGACGAACACGAAGGTGACGCCCACGTCGCGCTGCATGTCGATGAGCTCGATCTGCATCTCCTCGCGCAGCTTGGCGTCCAGCGCGCCGAGCGGCTCATCGAGGAGCAGCAGGCGCGGCCGGTTGACCAGGCTCCTCGCCAGCGCCACGCGCTGCTTCTGCCCGCCCGAGAGCTCGTGCGGCAGCCGCTGCCCCTTGTCCTCCAGGTGCACCAGGGCGAGCGCGCCCTTGACCTTGGCCGCGATCTCGTCATCGGCGCGCCGCGCCATGCGCAGCGGAAAGGCGATGTTCTGCGCCGCGCTCATGTGCGGGAACAGCGCATAGCTCTGGAACACCGTGTGGATGGGGCGCTTCTCGGGCGGCGTGTCGGCCATGTCCACGCCGTCGAGCGCGATGACGCCGCGGTCGGGCTGGTCGAAGCCCGCGATCATGCGCAGCAGCGTCGTCTTGCCGCAGCCCGAAGGCCCGAGCAGGGTGAAGAACTCGCCCGCCTCCACCGACAGGCTGACGTCATCGACCGCGACCAGCGGGTCGAAGGCCCGGGTGACGTTGCGGATCTCGAGAAGCGCCATGCTCGCGCTTCGAATGTTAACTCAGGCGACGAGGAGGATCGCCAGCCCGGCGGCGCCGAGCAGGAGCAGCGCGGTGAGCAGGTCGTTCCTGCGCGCGTTCTCTTCGGCCAGGCGCTCCATGGCTTTCTGCAAGGCTCCCATCCGGTCTTCGGCGAGCAGCCGGTGCAGCAGACGCGGCAATTGCGGCAGCGTGGCCGCCCAGTAGGGCGCCTCCTGCCTGAGCGTGCGCACCAGGCCGCGCCAGCCGACCTGCTCGCCCACCCAGCGCTCGAGGAACGGCTTCGCCGTCTGCCACAGGTCGAGATCGGGATCGAGTTCGCGCCCCAGCCCCTCGATGTTGAGCAGCGTTTTTTGCAGCATCACCAGCTGCGGCTGGATCTCGACGCCGAAGCGGCGCGAGGTCTGGAACAGGCGCAGGAGCAGCTTGCCAAAATAGATTTCCTTCAGCGGCCGCGCGAAGATCGGCTCGCACACCGCGCGGATGGCGCCCTCGAAGTCGTCCACGCGCGTCGCCGCCGGCACCCAGCCGGCGTCGAGGTGCGCCTGCGCCACGCGGCGGTAGTCGCGGTTGAAAAAGGCGAGGAAGTTCTGCGCGAGGTAGTTCTTGTCCACCTCGGTGAGCGTGCCCATGATGCCGAAGTCGAGCGCCACATACTTCCCGTCATCGGCAACGAAAATGTTGCCCGGATGCATGTCAGCGTGAAAAAAGCCGTCGCGGAACACCTGCGTGAAGAAGATCTCCACACCTGCGCGAGCGAGTTTCGGGATGTCCACGCCTTTCGCGCGCAGCACATCCACCTGCGACACGGGGGTGCCGTGCATGCGCTCCATCACCATCACGCGCTGCGCGCACCAGTCCCAGTGCACCTGCGGCACCGCGAGCAGCGGCGAAGCCTCGAAATTGCGCCGCAGCTGACTGGCGTTGGCCGCTTCGCGCAGCAGGTCCAGTTCGACTTCCAGGTGGCGCGCGAACTCGGCCACCACTTCACGCGGCTTCAGGCGCCGCCCGTCGGCCCACAGGCGCTCCATCAGCCCGGCCGCGGTCTCGAGCAGCGCCACGTCCTTCGCGACCGCCGCCTCGACGCCCGGCCGCAGCACCTTCACCGCCACTTCGCGGCCGTCCTTGAGGCGGGCGAGGTGCACCTGGGCCACCGAGGCGCTCGCCACCGGCTCGGCTCCGAACTCGGCGAAGACTTCTTCGATCTTCCTGCCGATGCCCTTTTCGATCTCGGCGACCGCCTGGTCGGAAGGGAAAGGCGGCACTTGGTCCTGCAGCTTCGCCAGCTCGTCGGCGATGTCCAGCGGCAGCAGGTCGCGGCGCGTAGAAAGCACCTGCCCGAACTTCACGAAGATGGGCCCCAGCGCCTCCAGTGCCTGCCGCAGGCGGACCGCGCGATCGGGATCTGCCCGACCGGCATAACGCGGCAGGAACCGGTACAGCCGGAAGCGCAGCGCGACGACGAGGATGCGCAGCAGCCGGCTCATGGCAGGCGCTCGATGCGTTTTTCCAGCCGCTCGAGCGCGTCGCGCAGACGCGCCACCTCGCCGCCGAACGCGGCGAACTGCGCGCGCGGCGCGAGCAGGCGGCTCTCTTGCACCGCGTACTCCATGATGCCCTCGCTGAGGCGCCGAGCTGCGTCCGCGTGCCAGGCGGCGAAACTGCGCGCCGCGCCAGCCATGGCATGGGCCGCGGCATCGCCGAAGACCTTCGACAGGTCTTCTTCGAAATCCCAGCGCAGGTAGCGCGCGAGGTACAGCACTTCCTGCGCGAAGCGCGCGTTGCCCTCGATCTGCACCGTGCGCATGAAGTGTTCCTCGCCGCGCAGCAGCGCGGGCAGCGAGTCCGGGCGCAGGGTGATGGTGAGGTTGGGCTGCGTGCCGGGCGCCACGCGCCCGGACTCTTCAATGGCAAAGCGCAGCGCCGGCAGCGGCGGGGCGCGCAGCTCCACGGTTTCGCCCGCGAACGGCGCCAGCCGCTCGCGCGCCCAGGGCTCGGCCTCGAGCAGGCGGTTCAACGCAACGACAAAGGGCGATTCGAAGGCAGCCATGCAAATAAAAAGGGCCACCCTGTGGTGGCCCTCGGTGAGTATAGACCGGTCAATGCATCTGCTGGATGCCGGCAAGCTGCCAGCCGCTGGAGCCGTCCACCGGCTTGCTGAGGTTCCACACCTCTTCGAAGCCGGCCGGCGCGGCTCCCGGGACTTCGCTCACCAGCCCGGAGAAGCGCACGCTCGCCCAGTGCCGGTCGCCCTCGGTCGCCACTTCCAGCAGGTCGGCGTTCAGCGTCACCACGTCGGTCTGCTGGGCGCCGCGGCCGCGCAGATCCTCGCTCAGCACCGCGTACATCTCCGGGGTGGCAAACTCGCGCAACTCGTCCAGGTTGCCGGTGTCGTTGGCGATCTGCAGCTTGATGTAGTTGGACTTCGCGGCGCGCAGGAAACCGGCCACGTCGAAGCCCGCGGGGATGCCGGCGCGCGGCGCGCCCGCCGCGGCGCGCGCGTCGAAACCCGCCACTTGCGAGGGCGGCGGCGCGGCGACAGTCTCGCTGCCAAGGCCCGCGTACTGCAGCGGCCGCGCCTCGGCGCGTGGCGCGCGCAGCATGCGGATGAGCGCGAGCGCGGCGAATACCAGCAGCGCCACCAGCATCGCGGAAAGCATGGTGGAGAGGATCGGGCTGCCGGCGAACATCGCGCCCAGCAGCCCGCCCAGCGCGAGGCCGCCGAGGATCGGCATCCACTTGCCGCCGGTGGTGGCAGGTGCGGTGGCGGGAGCGGCTGGCTGCGCCGGCTTGGCGGGCATCGCCTGAGGCGGCGCCGTAACGTTGCGTTGCATGCCGATCGTGCGGCCGCCGCCCAGGCGCGCCGCTTGTGCGTCGGGAAGCGCGATCGCGACTCCCACGATCACCGCCGCTATTGCCAACCACAGCTTGCCCATGACACCCATCCTCCGTTGTTCAACTTGTCCGATCATGCTACCCCAGTTTGACGCCGCGATGAACGGCCGCGACGCCCGCGCTGAGGTTGAAATATTCGACCTCGGCGAGCCCCGCGCGTTCCATCATCGCCGCGAGCTCGGCCTGGTCCGGATGCATGCGTATGGATTCCGCGAGGTAGCGGTAGGCGGCCGCGTCGCCCGCGATTCTCTCGCCCAGCCAGGGCAGCAGCTTGAAGGAGTACAGGTCGTAGGGTTTTTCGAGCGGTTTCCACACCTTGGAAAACTCGAGCACCAGCAGGCGCCCTCCGGGCTTGAGCACGCGCGCCATCTCCGCCAGCGCCGCGTCCTTGTGCGTCATGTTGCGCAGGCCGAAGCCCACGCTCACGCAGTCGAAGCGGGCCGCCGGGAACGGCAGCCGCTCGGCATCGCACTGCACCGCCGGAACGAGGTAGCCCGCGTCGAGCAGGCGGTCGCGGCCGCGCTCCAGCATGCTGCGGTTGATGTCGGTCGCCCATACCTCGCCCGAGGGGCCGACGCGACGCGCGAAGGCTCGCGCCAGGTCGCCGGTGCCGGAGGCGACATCCAGCACCCGTTCGCCGGGCCGCAGGCGCGCGACGCCGACGGCGAAGGCTTTCCAGAGGCGGTGCAGGCCGAGCGACATGAGGTCGTTCATCAGGTCGTAGCGCGGCGCCACGCGGTCGAAAACCTCGCCCACGCGGCTGCGCTTTCCAGCCTCCGGGACGCGCTGGTAGCCGAAATCCGTGTTTTTCATAAGTGAGCGCAGACTATCACCTGCTGCTGTTGGTGGTGCTTGATCTCGGTGGGCATGGCCACGGGAGGGCGATCATACCGCCTTCGGTTGCAACAATTCCGTCACGAAAAGTTCTTAAACTCGTCAACATGCCAGCCAACATCCTGGTGGTGGAGGACGAGCCGGCGATCCAGGAGCTGATCGCGGTCAACCTCGAGCACGCCGGCCACCACGTGATCCGCAGCAAGGACGCCGAGGGCGCGCTCGGCATCGTCAAGAACGCCCTGCCGGACCTGCTGCTGATCGACTGGATGCTCCCGGGCATGTCCGGGGTTGCCCTTGCCCGCCAGCTTCGCCAGGAAGAGCGCACCAGGCAGATCCCGATCATCCTGCTCACGGCGCGGAGCGCCGAGACCGACAAGATCGCCGGGCTGGAAGCGGGAGCGGATGACTACGTCACCAAGCCGTTCTCGCCGCGCGAACTGCTTGCGCGCATCAAGGCGGTGCTGCGCCGGCGCGCGCCGCAGATGACCGACGACCCGGTGGAGGTCGGCGGCCTGCGCCTGGAGCCCGCGACGCACCGCGTGTTCGGCGCGAACAAGCGCCTCGAGCTGGGCCCCACCGAGTTCCGCCTGCTGCATTTCCTCATGACCCACGCCGAGCGCGTGCACTCGCGCGCCCAGCTTCTCGACCAGGTGTGGGGCGACCATGTGTTCGTCGAGGAACGCACGGTAGACGTGCACATCCGGCGCCTGCGCAAGGCGCTCGAGCCGAGCGGCCATGACCTCCTGGTCGGGACGGTGCGCGGCTCCGGGTACCGCTTCACCGCCACCCCCGATTGAATCCCGCCTGGGCGAGCGCGCTGGCCCTGGGGCTGGCCGCGGCGGCGGCGGGCTTCATCTGGCACTGGGCTGCCGCGGCCGCCCTGCTGGGTCTTGGCGTCGTGTTCCACACGGCGCAACTGGCCGCATTCCTGCGCTGGCTGCGCCGCCCGGCCCTCGACAAGCTGCCGGCGGGCACCGGCGTATGGGAGGAAGCACTCGCCGCGCTGCACCGCCACCTCAAGGGCCGCAACGAGGACCAGGCGCGCCTGGCCGAGGCGCTGGAGCGGTTCCGCGCCGCAGGGCGCGCGCTGCCCGACGGCGTGGTGATCCTCGACCGGGAGTTCCACATCGAGTGGGCCAACCCCACCGCGGAGCGCCACTTCAGCATAGACGCGCGGCGCGACCTCGGCCAGCCGGTCACCAATTTCGTGCGCCATCCCGATTTCGTCGCGTACCTGGAGCGCGGCGACTTCCGCGAGCCGGTGACGCTGCGCTCGCCGCGCAGCGACGCGGTGCTGCAGCTGCGCCTGATCGCATTCGGCGAGGAGCGCAAGCTCCTCAGTTCGCGCGACATCACCGCGCAGGAGCGGCTCGAGACCATGCGCCGCGATTTCGTCGCCAACGTGTCGCACGAGTTGAAGACGCCGGTCACCGTGCTCTCGGGCTTCGTCGAGACGCTGGGCGAGGACACGATCGCCCTGACCGAGGCGCAGCGCAAGCGCTACCTCGGTCTGATGAGCGAGCAGGCGCGGCGCATGCAGCGCCTGATCGAGGACCTGCTGACGCTCTCGGCGCTGGAATCGAGCCCGGCGCCGCAGGACGAGGCGCCGATCGAGGTGCTGCCCTTCGCCGATCAGCTGGCGGAGGAGGCGCGCGCGCTCTCCGGCGGCCGGCACCGCATCGCCTGCCGCGTCGAGCCCAACTGCCGCCTCACCGGCAGCGCCAAAGAACTGCACAGCGCTTTCTCCAACCTGGTGTCCAACGCGGTGCGCTACACGCCCGAGGGCGGCGTGGTGACGCTCTCCTGGACGCTGGACGGCGCGCGCGGTGTGTTCGGCGTGCAAGACACCGGCATCGGGGTCGAATCGCGCCACATCCCGCGGCTCACCGAGCGCTTCTACCGCGTGGACCAGGGCCGCTCGCGCGACACCGGCGGCACCGGGCTGGGACTCGCCATCGTCAAGCACGTGCTGACACGACACCAGGCGAGCCTGGAAGTGGAAAGCGAACTAGGCAAAGGTTCCGTCTTCCGCGCTGTGTTTCCCGCACAGCGCATCACGCCGCTGGATCCGGCGAAAGCCGCCGCGTAGGGTGGGCCCATGGCGTACGGTGGGCCCATGGCGTACGGTGGGCCCATGGCGTACGGTGGGCCCATGGCCCACCCTACAAATCAATCTGGCAACACCTCGTAGGACAGCCGCTCGAAGTCGGTGCCGCGCTCGACCGCCTCGAGCAGGCGCACCCGCAGCGCCTTGTGGATCGCCGCCTCGATCACGCGCTTGGGCTTGAACCAGCCGGCCGCCGTCACCAGGGTGGGCGGCGCGTTCAGCGCCGGCACCGCGGCGAGCGCGAAGGCCTGCACGTACTTCTCCTCGGCGACGTTGACGCCGATGGCGCGCACCGCCGCCGCGATGGGTACCCCCGGCAGCAGCTTCACGCCGCAATGCAGGTCGCCGGCATTGGTCGCCATCAGCCAGCGCACCTGGCCGAGCTGGAAATTCTTGCCGTCGGCCGGGCGCACGCCGACCAGCTGCCCGTGCGCCATGCGCTTGCCCGGGTTGCCCGCGCGGCGCACCACCTTCAGGCCCTGCGCGCTCTCGTCCTCGAGCTGCCAGTGCTCGAGCAGGAATCCCTGCGCCACGCTGAAATTCTCCTCGTCGCGCGTACTGACGCGGCCGAAGGTGGCGATCTCGTCGCGCTGCTGCGCCGTGAGCTCCTTGAAATCGCTCGCGCCGCGGAACACGCGCCCCGAGATGTAGTAGTGGATCGCCGCGATGTCGGTGCAGATCTGCGCCACGTCCATGATGCGCACGCGCTCGGGGTTGCGCGGCGCTCGCGCCTGGCACCACTGGCGGTAGAGGAACACGAGCAGCTGCTCGCAGGAGGGCTGCACGCAATCCTCGCCCAGCGCGAGCTTGGCGGGCGACTCGCCCTTGCGCAGCAGCGCGACGCGGTTGCGCAGGCTTTTGGCCAGGCGCCGCTCATCCAGGCGGCGGATGCCCGCGCCCGCGGCCGCGCCGCGCTCGGCGCAGCGCTCGCCGGCGAGGTCCACCGTGAGCGGCGGCAGTTCGCCCTCCTGCTCGAGCGGCTGCCTCGAGATCTCCACCTTGTCGGCCCAGCGTTCCAGCAGGTAAGCGACGAAGGTGAGCTGGCGCGGGCCCAGCTCGTTCGCGTTGCACATGCCCATCAGCACGGCGCGCATGTAGGCGATGCGCGGCGAGGTGCCCTGCACGTCGCGATTAAGGTAGTCTTTCACCGGCTCGTCGGCGATGCCGAGTGCCTCGGCCCGCGCATAGACCTGGTGCAGGCCGCGCCAGTCGCGCCCGGGCACCTGGCGGTAGGCGCGATAGTGGTGGAACATGCGCAGCCCCGAGAAGGCGAGCGCGCGCTGGCAGATGAGCGCGCGCTGCGCGCGCAGCGACGACTCGTCCGCCTCCAGGCAGCGCAGGTAACCGAGGCGCATCTGCTCCCACAGCTCGATGGTGTCCTCGAACACCGCCGCTTCCGTCTCGAGCAGCGGCTGCGCGCGGTGGGTGAAGCGCTTGGCCTGCTCGATCTGCACGAAGCTCACCGCTTCGCGCGCCGCTTCGAGCGCCTCGAAGCGGTCCCGCGGCGCGGAGGCGGTGCGGTTGAACTCCTCGACCTGGATCAGCAGCTGGCGCTGCGCGGTGGAGACGTTGGCGAGCGGGACGTTCTCCAGCCAGGCCTTGCAGCTCGCGCCGTCGGTGAATTCGGGCGTCGCGGCAGGGTCGATCTCGGGCAGCTTGAATGCGGACAGATCCGTCATCGCCGCGAACTCTACAACAACACGCGCTCGATGCCGCCCGCGTTGGCCTTGCCGATGAAATCGGGCATCCAGTCCTCGCCCAGCAGGCGCCGCGCCATCTCCACCACGATGTAATCGGCCTGCGCGCCGGTGTCGCCTTCGAACCGCGCCAGCCCCTGCAGGCAGGACGGGCAGGAGGTCAGCACCTTGACCTGGCTGTCGCCTGGCAGCGACGCGATGCCTTTCTTCAGTTCCTCTTCCTTGCGGAAGCGCACCTGCGTGGAGATGTCCGGTCGCGTGAGCGCGAGCGTGCCTGATTCGCCGCAGCAGCGCTCCGAGAGCTTCACCTCGCTGCCCGTCAGCTGCTTCACCACTTCCAGCGGCTGGTGCTGCTTGATCGGCGAGTGGCAGGGGTCGTGGTAGAGGTAGCGCACGCCTTGCACGCCGTCGAGCTTGACGCCCTTTTCCAGCAGGTATTCGTGGATGTCGAGCAGCCGCGAGCCGGGGAAGATTTTGTCGAACTCGTACTTCTCCAGCTGGTCCAGGCAGGTGCCGCAGGACACGATCACCGTCCTGATGTCGAGGTAGTTGAGCGTCGTCGCGAGGCGGTGGAACAGCACGCGGTTCGAAGTGATGATTTTCTCGCCCTTGTCCTCCTCGCCCGCCGCGGTTTGCGGGTAGCCGCAGCACAGGTAGCCCGGCGGCAGCACGCATTGCGCGCCCATTTCGTAGAGCATCGCCTGCGTGGCGAGGCCCACCTGGGAGAACAGGCGCTCCGAGCCGCAGCCCGGGAAGTAGAACACCGCGTCCGAATCCTCGGTCACCCTGGCCGGGTCGCGCACGATGGGCACGATCTTCGCGTCCTCGATGCCGAGCAGCGCGCGCGCCGTCTTCTTCGGCAGCTTGCCGGGCATCGGCTTGTTGACGAAGTGCAACACCTGCGCGGCGAGCGCCGGCCGGCCGCCGGTGGTCGGCGGGGGCTTTGCCGTCTGCCGGCGACCGAGGAAGCCGAGCATGCGGTGCGCGAAGCGCTGCGCCGCATAGCCCCAGTCGATCAAGAGCTTCCTCGCCGCCTTGATGGCGCGCGGGTCGGTGATGCCGAGGAACAGCATCGAGAGCCGCGTGCCGGGGTTGAAGCGGCGCTTGCCCGCGCGGCGCAGGAGGTTCCTCATGGCGATGGACACGTCGCCGAAATCGATGTCCACCGGGCAGGGGCTGGCGCACTTGTGGCACACCGTGCAGTGGTCGGCGACGTCGGCGAACTCGTCGTAGTGCACCCGCGCCACGCCGCGGCGCGTCTGCTCCTCGTAGAGGATCGCCTCGATGAGCAACGAGGTGGCGAGGATCTTGTTGCGCGGCGAGTACTGCAGGTTGGCGCGCGGCTCGTGCGTGGCGCACACCGGCTTGCACTTGCCGCAGCGCAGGCAGTCCTTGATGGCCGTCGCCACGCCGCCGAGGTCGCTTTGCTCGAGGATCAGCGACTCGGCGCCGATGAGGGAAAAACTCGGCGTATAGGCGTTCTCCAGGCCGCCGCCGGCGAGGAGCTTCCCGGCGTTGAAACGCCCCTCGGGATCCACCTTTTCCTTGTAGGCGCGGAACGCCTCGATCTCGGCGGGCTCGAGGTATTCGAGCTTGGTGATGCCGATGCCGTGCTCGCCGGAGATCACGCCGCCGAGCGCCTTGGCGAGCTTCATGATGCGCGCCACGGCCTGCGTCGCGCGCTGCAGCATGGCGTAGTCGTCGGAGTTCACCGGGATGTTGGTGTGCACGTTGCCGTCGCCGGCATGCATGTGCAACGCGACGAACACCCGCCCGCGCAGCACCCTCTTGTGCACGCCTTCGGCGCCCTCCAGCACGCGCGCGTAGGTGCCGCCGGAGAAGATGCGCTGCAGCTCTTCGCGCACCTCGGTCTTCCACGACAGCCGCTGCTTGCGCGACTGCAGCGACTCGAAGTCCACGTCCAGGCTGTTGCGCAGGCGCTCCCAGCGCACGCGCACCGCGGCGATGAGTTCCAGCGCCTGCTGCGGCCGCTCGCCGAGCAGCTCGGGCCGCGGCAGCCGCTCGTCGTGCTGCACCAGCGGCAGTTCGCCGTGGAAGTACTCCTCCAGCGCGTCCAGCAGCTCCAGCTTGTTGTCGATCGAGCACTCGATGTTGATGCGCTCGATGCCGTCCGAATACGCGGCCAGCTGCTCGAGCGGGATCACCACGTCCTCGTTGAGCTTGAACGCATTGGTGTGGCGCGCGATGGCCGCGGTGCGCGCGCGGTCCAGCCAGAAGCGATTGCGCGCCTCGGGCGAGACGGCGACGAAGCCCTCGCCGCCGCGCGCGTTGGCGAGCCGCACCACCGCCGAGGCCGCGCTCGCCACCTCGTCGACGTTGTCGCCCGCCAGGTCGCCGATCAGCACCATCCTCGGCCGCCCGCCGCGGCGCGCCTTGGTGGCGTAGCCCACCGCCTTGAGGTAGCGCTCGTCCAGGTGCTCGAGGCCCGCCAGGCGCACGCGCGGCAGGGCGTCGATGTAGGCCTTTACCTCGACGATGCCCGGCACCGACTCGCTCGCCGCGCCGAAGAACTCCAGGCACACGGTGCGCGTGTGCGCGGGCATCTTGTGCAGGATGAAGCGCGCGGCGACGATGATGCCGTCGCAGCCCTCCTTCTGCACCCCGGGCAGGCCGGCGAGGAACTTGTCGGTGACATCCTTGCCCAGGCCCGTCTTCCTGAACGCCGAGCCCGGGACATCGATGGCGCGCTCCTCCAGCAGCTTCTTGCCGTCGCGCCCGAAGCGCCGCACGTGGAAGGTGGCTTTCCCCGTGTCGTGCACGCGGCCCAGGTTGTGGTTGTAGCGCTCCACCTCGATCCACTCGGCCTGCGGCGTGACCATCTTCCACCAGGCGAGGTTGTCGATCGCCGTGCCCCACAGCACCGCCTTCTTGCCGCCGGCGTTCATCGCCACGTTGCCGCCGATGCAGGAGGCGTCCGCGGAGGTGGGGTCCACCGCAAACACCAGGTCCGCCCCTTCGGCGGCCTCGATCACGCGTTTGGTGACCACGCCGGCGCCGGCGCGGATCGTCGGCACGCGCTGCGGCACGCCGATCAGCTCGCGGTACTCGACGTCGCCCAGGGTCTCGAGTTTCTCGGTGTTGATCACCGCCGAGCGGCGCGTGAGCGGCACCGCGCCGCCGGTGTAGCCGGTGCCGCCGCCGCGCGGGATGATGGTCAGCCCCAGTCCGATCAGCTCGCGCACCAGCGGCAGCACCTCGTCTTCGCTGTCGGGCGAGACGACGAGGAAGGGAACCTCGACGCGCCAGTCGGTGGCGTCGGTGACGTGCGAGACGCGCGCATAGCCGTCGAAGGCGATGTTGCCGCGGCGTGTGGCGCGCTTCAGGCGCTTGAGCGCCTTGGCGCGCAGCGCGCGCGTCTCGGGGAACGAGGCGCCGAATTTCTCCACCGCCGCGCGCGCCGTGTCGAGCAGCTGCGCCACCTTGTCGCTCTCGCCGCGCCGCGCCTCGATCTCGGCGAGGCGCCGGCGCATGCCCACCAGCACCAGCTTGCGCGTGCGCCGGTCCTCGATCAGGCCGTCTTCCAGGTAGGGATTGCGCTGGATCGCCCACATCTCGCCCAGCACCTCGTACAGCATCCGCGCCGAGCGGCCGGTGCGGCGCTCGGCGCGCAGCTCCGAGATCAGCTGCCAGGCGGGCTCGCCGAGCAGCCGCAGCACGATCTCGCGATCGGAGAACGAGGTGTAGTTGTACGGGATCTCGCGCAGGCGGGAGGTCATGCCGGGATCAGGCGCCTTCCTTCGCCTCAAACACGTCGCGATAGCTGGCGTAGTAACTCGCGAACAGCGTCGGAAGCAGAATGAGCAGCAGCGGAAACAGCAGCGCTTGGGGATGCACCCGCACTGCGCCACCGGTGGCAAACGCCAACAACATAAGTACCAGCGACGGCAGCACAACAGCGATGAAAGCGACCGCCAGGCCATAGGCGATGAACGCGCGCCAATTGAGCCAGCAGGCGAAGAAGCTATAGAACAGCGCCTTGGGCGCAGCCATCGAGTGCCACGCGACAAGCGGCGGCGCAAACCACAATGCCATCATTGTCGGCGCGTAAAACGCGGCAGTGGCGGCAATTCCCGGCAACATCTCGTCGCTGATCTGTGCCTTGGCATCAGTGGTGGCAGGGGTAGTGAGCCAACGCAGCAATTCTCCATCGTCCACAAGGGCAGAACCGGCGACTGCGGCCGCCAGCCCCAGCGTGTACACCACACCAAGAACCAATTGCCCAGGCAGGCGCTCGCGAAATCCAGCGAATAGCATCGGCAATTCGACCGGTCGTGCATGCGAGGCGGCGCGGCTCGCAGTCATGAATCCCACAGAGAACACCGGAACCAGGATGGAGGCCGCAGCGGTTCCGACAATCGGCACCAGGCTCAGCATGATCGTCGCCATGATGTAGCCGAACACCAGCGCCAGCCAGCCGAGCGGCGCCACGCGGAACATGCGCCAGCCCTCGGCGAGCCAGCGCACGCCGCGGCCGAAAGGCACGACCCGCGCCTTCATGGCTGTTCCATCCAGGGCGGGACCGTGGCCACGCGCAGCTCGAGCACCTCGCGCAAGTGCTCCGGGTCGTGCGCGTGCACCAGTTCCCCCGGGCGGGGCAGGTGCAGGTCGTGCAGGCGCGAGAGCCAGAAGCGCAGCGCCGCAGCGCGCAGCAGCACCGGCCAGGCCTCGTGCTCGAGCGCCGTGAACGGCCGCAGCGCGTGGTAGGCGCCAAGCAGGGCGCGCACCAGCGCCGGGTCGAGCGCGCGGTCCTGCGCCGGGTCCACCAGGCACCAGTCGTTGGCGCACACCGCGACGTCGAACAGCCAGCAGTCCACGCCCGCGAAGTAGAAGTCGATCACGCCGGTGAGCCGCGGTCCGTCGAACAGCGCGTTGTCGCGGAACAGGTCCGCGTGCACCGGGCCGCGCGGCAGGTCGGGAAAGCGGTGCTGCGCCTGGGTTTCGAGCTCCACGTCGAGGAGCTTGTTGTGCGCGGCGTCGAGGAAGGGCCGCACGTCCTGCGCCGCGGCGCGCCACCACTTCGGCCCGCGCGGATTCTCCTGGTAGGCGGGATAGGACCGCCCCGCGAGGTGCATGCGCGCGAGGAGGAACCCGAGCTCGCGGCATTCGGCCGCGCCCGGGCGCTCGAGCGACTTCCCCGGCAAGCGTGTCACCAGCGCCCCGGGCTTGCCGTTCAGCGTGCCCAGGTAGGCGTCAGACAGGTCCGCGATCGGCGCCGGGCAGGGAATGCCGTGGCGCGCGAGGTGCGCCATCAGGTTGAGGTAGAAGGGCAGCTCGGCCGCCGGCAGGCGCTCGAACAGGGTGAGCACATAGCGCCCCTGCGCGGTGGTGACGAAGTAGTTGGTGTTCTCGATGCCGGACTGGATCGGCTCCAGGCGCTCCAGCGCGCCTACCGAAAAGTTCCGCAGCCAGGCCGCGAGCTGGGCCTTCGAGACGGGGGTGTAGACCGACAAGCCAGCGGCACCCGGTCAGTCGAAAGTGTGGAGCGGCCACATCGGCACGCGCACGCCGTCGTCGAGCGAATCGCGGCGCAGCCAGCCGCCGGGACCCTCGATGAGGTAGTAGGGCTTACCGCCGGGCGGCGTGACCTTCACCATCGCGCGGCCGCCGTGGTTGATGTGCTCGACCTTGTCGTCCTTGCCGGCCGGGATGCGCACGGCGGGCTCCTCGGCGCGGCCCTCGGCGGCGGCCGGCCGTTCGGGCGCCTCGGGCAGCGGCTCGAGCTTCGGCGGCGGCGGCACCTGGGCTTGCGCCGCAACCGACATCGGTAACAGCACAGTCGCAAGCAGCCGGCGCATACGCCGCAGTTTACTAGAGGTTGAGCAGAACCTCCCTCTCGGCGGGCGAAGGCTCGAAACCGCGCTTCTCGTAATAGGCGAAGATCGCGTCCACCACCGCCTGCGGCTCGTCGATCACCTGCAGCAGGTCGATGTCGCGCGCGTCGATCATGCCCTCGGCCACCAGGCGCTCGCGGAACCAGTCGAGCAGGCCGCGCCAGAACAGCCCGTGCATCAGGATGATCGGCATCCTGCGCGTCTTGGAGGTCTGCACCAGCGTCAGCGCCTCGAACAGCTCGTCGAGCGTGCCGAAGCCGCCTGGCAGGATGATGAAGGCGGTGGCGAATTTGGCGAACATCACCTTGCGCGTGAAGAAGTGCTTGAAGCGCAGGCTGATGTCCTGGTACTGGTTGGCCTGCTGCTCGCGCGGCAGATCGATGTTGAGACCGATGGCCGGCGACGGGCCGGCGAAAGCGCCCTTGTTGGCGGCTTCCATCACCCCGGGCCCGCCGCCCGAGATCACCGCGAAGCCCGCGTCCGACAGGAGGCGCGACACCTGCTCGGCCAGGCGGTAGTAGTGCGAGCCGGGCGCGGCGCGCGCGGTGCCGAACACCGACACCGCGGGACGGATGTTGGCGAGGCGCTCGGTGGCCTCGACGAACTCTGACATAATGCCGAACACCCGCCACGCCTCGCGCGCATTGAAGCTGCGGTCGGGGCTCACCGGTTTCGGCAGGTTCTCGTCAGTCATCGTGTCGGCGAACGATCCGCAAAAGACTCTCCTGCTGGTGGACGGCTCGTCCTACCTGTACCGCGCTTTCCACGCGTTGCCGGAACTGCAGAGCCCGCGCGGCGAGCCCACCGGCGCGATCTACGGCGTGCTCAACATGCTACGGCGGCTCTCCGCTGATCACAAGGCGCAGGCGCGCGCCTGCGTGTTCGACGCCAGGGGCCCGACGTTTCGCGACGCGCAGTATCCCGAGTACAAGGCGAACCGCCCGCCGATGGACGAGGCGCTCGCCGCGCAGATCGAGCCGCTGAAGGAAGCGGTGGCCGCGTTGGGCTGGCCCGTGCTGGCGGTCGAGGGCGTGGAGGCCGATGACGTCATCGCCACGCTCGCCGAGGAAGCCAAGCAAAAGGGCTGGCGCTCGGTGATCTCCACCGGCGACAAGGACCTCGCGCAACTGGTGGGCGAGCAGGTGACGCTGGTGAACACCATGTCGAACGAGACGCTCGATCCCGAGGGCGTGCGCAGGAAATTCGGCGTGTCGCCCGACCAGATCGTGGACTACCTCGCGCTGACGGGCGATGCGGTGGACAACGTGCCCGGCGTGGACCAGGTGGGGCCCAAGACCGCGGCGAAGTGGATCCAGCAGTACGGCTCGCTCGACGCGGTGATCGAGCACGCGGGCGAGATTTCCGGCGTGGTGGGGGAAAACCTGCGCAAGACACTCGATTGGCTGCCCAGGGGCAGGAGCCTGCTCACGGTGAAGCGCGACGTGCGACTGCCGCTCAGTCTGGAAGACCTCGACGGCAGGCAGGACCCGGCGAAGCTGCGCGAGCTCTTCGGCCGCTTCGGCTTCCGCACCTGGCTCGGCGAGCTGGGCGGCGCGTCCCCCGCGCCCGCGCCTGCCGCGGCGCTCGCCGAAGCGAAGCGCCGCAAGTATGTGACGCTCGCCGACGAAAAAGCGCTCGCCGCGTGGCTCAAGCAGATGGAGCAGGCGGAGCTGGTCGGCTTCGACACCGAGACCACCGGGCTCGAGCCGATGATGGCGCAGCTGGTGGGGATGTCCTTCGCCTTCGGCGAGACCGCCGCGTACCTGCCGCTCGCGCACCAGTACCCGGGCGCGCCCGAGCAGATCGGCGCGCAAAGAGCGCTCGAGCTCCTCAAGCCCTGGCTGGAGAGCGCGCAGCGCAGGAAGGTCGGGCAGAACCTCAAGTTCGACGCGCACGTGCTCGCCAACCACGGCGTGCGCCTGGGCGGCGTCGCGCACGACACGCTGCTCGAATCCTACGTCTACGAAGTGCACGAGCGGCACGACCTCGATTCGCTCTCGCAGCGGCACCTGGGCTGGACGACTATTTCCTACGACGAGGTCACCGGCAAGGGCGCGTCGCGCATTTCGTTCTCGGCGGTGGAGATCGGGCGCGCCACCGAGTACGCGGCGGAGGACGCGGACTGCGCGCTCGCGGTGCACGAGGTGCTCTACGCGAAGCTTTCTGCGCAAGAAAGGCTGAAGAAGGTCTACGAGACGATCGAGATGCCGGTGATGCCGGTGCTGCTGCGCATGGAGAGGAACGGCGTGCTGCTCGATGGCGCGAAACTGGAGGCGCAGAGCCACGAGCTGGGCAAGGAGATGCTCGAGCTCGAGCAGAAGGCCTATCAGGCCGCGGGCCAGCCGTTCAACCTCAATTCGCCCAAGCAGATCCAGGAGATCCTGTTCGACAAGCAGAAGCTGCCGGTGAAGAAGAAGACGCCTTCCGGCCAGCCGTCCACCGACGAGGACGTGCTCGCGGAGCTCGCGCTCGAATACCCGCTGCCCAAGCTGCTGCTCGAGTACCGGGGCCTCGCCAAGCTCAAGTCCACCTACACGGACAAGCTGCCGCGGATGGTCCACCCCGAAACCCGGCGGGTGCACACCACCTACTCGCAGGCGGTGGCGGTGACCGGGCGCCTTGCCTCCAACGATCCCAACCTGCAGAACATCCCGATCCGCACGCCGCAGGGCCGGCGCATCCGCGAAGCCTTTGTCGCGCCGAAGGGCAGCAAGATCGTCAGCGCCGACTACTCGCAGATCGAGCTTCGCATCATGGCGCACCTGTCCGCCGACCCCGGCCTGCGCCACGCCTTCGCCCACGGGCACGACGTGCACAGCGCCACTGCGGCGGAAGTGTTCGGCGTGCCGCTGGACAAGGTTTCGCCGGACGAGCGGCGCATTGCCAAGGTGACCAACTTCGGCCTGATCTACGGCATGAGCGCCTTCGGCCTGGCGCAGAACCTCGGCATCGCGCGCGCGACCGCGCAGGCCTACATCGACTCGTACTTCTCGCGCTACCAGGGCGTGAAGCGCTACATGGACGAGACGCGCGACAAGGCGCGCGCCGAGGGCTACGTGGAGACCGTGTTCGGGCGGCGGCTGTGGCTGCCGGAGATCAAGTCATCCAACCCGGCGCGGCGGCAAGGCGCCGAGCGCGCGGCGATCAACGCGCCGATGCAGGGGACGGCCGCCGACCTCATCAAGCTGGCGATGATCGCGGTGCAGGACTGGCTGGACAGGGAGAAGCTCAAGACCTTGCTCATCATGCAGGTGCACGACGAACTGGTGCTGGAAGTGCCGCAAGGCGAACTGGAGGAAGCGAAGGAGAAAGTGCGCGAGCTGATGCAGAACGTCGCGCAGCTGGATGTCCCGCTGATCGTCGAGGTGGGCGTCGGCGACAACTGGGACCAGGCGCACTAGATTTACTTCAGCAGCGCGCCAAATACTTTCTTGATGATGTTGGACGCGCTACCCACCGGATCCTTGCGGATCTTCTTCTCCTCCTCCGCCACCATGAAGTAAAGGCCGTCCAGGGCCTTCTGCGTCACGTAGTCGTCGAGGTTGGCGTGCTCCTGCTTCACCAGCCCGAACGCCACTCCCTGCTCGGCATACCGGTTGTACTTCTGCGCCAGGCCGACCTTCTCGGTCGACTTGTTCACGATGGGGAGGAACCTCTTGCGCAGCTGGTCCGTGGTCGTGCGCTTGAAGTACTCCGTTCCCGAGGTCTCCCCGCCCATCAGGATCGCCTTTGCGTCCTGCACCGTCATCTTCTTCACCGAGTCCACGAACAGTTGCTTCGCCTCCGGCACCGCGGCCTCCGCCGCCCGGTTCATGGTGAGCACCAGCTCATCGGCGTACTTGCCCATCCCCAGGCGCCGCATGGTGCGTTCCGCCCGCTGCAGCGATTCCGGCAGCGGGATCTTGACCCGCGCATCGCCGAAGAAGCCGTTCTCCCTGCCCAGCTGCTCCACCGCCGCGCGGGAACCTTTCTCCAGGGCCGCCTTCAAACCCGAAATAGCCTCGCGGTTGGTGATGTTCTCAAGCTGGGCGGTCGCCGGACCCGTCCAACCCATGACAAGTGCCGCGGACGCGGCGACAATAGCGACCCTCATGAAGACCAAGCTTATCGCCATCGTCGCCGTGGTGGCAATCGCCGCCGGGGCGGGGTTCGCCGCGCTCACACGGCAATCTTCCGCGCCCGATGTGCGCTTCGTCACGCTTTCCGGGCAGAACTTCACCACCTCCGAGCTGCGCGGCAAGGTGTTACTGGTCAACTTCTGGGCCACTTCCTGTGTCGTCTGCGTGGAAGAAATGCCGAAGATGGTGGAGGCGTGGAAGAAATTCTCCCCGCGCGGCTACGAGATGGTCGCCGTGGCGATGAGCTACGACCACCCCAACCTGGTGGCCGAGTTCGCGCACAAGCGTGGCTTGCCGTTCAAAGTCGCGCTCGATACGGACGGCACGGTGGCGAACGGCTTCGGCGGCGTGCGCGGTACGCCGACCACCTTCCTTCTCGACAAGCGCGGCCGCATCGTCAAGCAATACCTTGGCGAGCCCGACTGGGCCGAGTTCCACGCGCTCGTAGAGCGCGCGCTGGCCGAACCCGCCTGATTTCCTGGAGTCTTGCCTGCGCGCACCCGCAGCGCGCGCGAACTGTCGTCACATAGCGACGCTATTCTGTGGTTCGCTCAAGCTTTCATTCCTGCAAGCCACTGATTTCGCAAAAACATGAAACCTGGCCCGCCCCTAGCGGTCACTACTTGCTCGAAGGAGGTCGACATGAAAATCACTCGCGCCGCAAGGACCATCCTCAGTGTCACCGCGCTTGCCTGGGCAATCCCGTTCGCGCAAGCCGAAGACAAGGAGGAACCGCTCCTGTCGCAGGCTGAAGTCCGGAACATCCGCGAGTACGCCGGCCGCGGCGCGAACGACAGCGCCATCACTGGCAAAGTGAAGGCGGCGCTGCTGCGCGAGCCTGGGCTGAAGTCGCTCGACGTTTCCGTGGAGACCTTCAAGGGAGAGGTGCTGCTCTCCGGCTTCGTGAAGGACGAGGGCCAACGCGCAAAGGCCGTGAAGGCCGCTTCCACCGTCGCCGGCGTGGCCGGCGTGAAGGACAGCCTGGCCGTGCGGAACTAACTGGCGGTCTTCAACGCCGCGCGCCGCTCCAGGCTCTCCTTCGGCCAATGCTCGGAGGCCTTGTAGTACTCGGCGAACGCCGGCGTACCCTCCGGCAGCACCACCCAGGGCTGCTTGGTCGAAGTGAAGATGTGGATGTCCGGCGGAAAACGCCCGGGCTCGTCGAGAGTCCCGACGCGCACGAAACGCACGGCGTCCCCTGCTCCGGAGTAATTGCTCCAGACCGCGATGCGGCAGTTGGGGCAGCGGGAGATCTTCTGGCCCTTGCCGCTGAGGGATGGCGTGTTGACCACTTCGACTTCGCCCTGGAGCAGTTCGACGCGGTCGGCTTCGATCATGGCGTTGAGCGCGAACGCCGCGCCGGTTTCACGCTGGCACCAGGTGCAGTGACAGCAGTGGACGAACATGGGCTTGGTCATCATGCGGTAGCGGACCGCGCGGCAGGTGCAGCCGCCTTCAATTGGATACGGTTTCTCAATGCTCATTTTGCCGCATGGGCTAGCGGAAAGCCGCCAGCAGCAAGGCGCCGCATGACAGCAGCAGACCGCTGAGACCCAGCCAATAAGCAACTGCAGCGCGGCGTGCGATCCCTTGAAGCTGCTCGGCCATTTGGCTGACGAGTTTGGCCTGATCAGTTTCTGCGCTTTCCAGCGCCGCCAATCTTTCCCCGACTGACGCCAGTTGTGTCGTCACGTCCGCATTCGGATCGACGGCTGCCGTCCTGGGCCTCGACGACCAGTAATTCCACAGTTCCTTGGCGGTGACAACGACCATCGGCAGAGCCTTGAGGATCACTTTCCACGGTATTGCGGCGGCGACGGCCATCGTTCTATGCCGTCAGTTGCTCGTTGAACAGCTCGACGGTGCTGCGGGCATTGTCAGTCACCGCAAAAACCTCATAGAAGTCGATCTGCGGCTGCATGCCGTAGCGCTGGACAATTCCGTCACGCCAAGGCCCGGAGTAAAAGGCCTTCGCGTCCTCCAGCCTTTCCCATTGGTAGACCCCGCCCGCCCAACCGCCTTCGCTGCAGATGAAGTGCTTGCTGATGAGCCCCTTCACCTGACGAAATCCGGGTGCGATCTTGTGGAAGTGCTCGCGGCAAGCCGCAGGGTCAATGTGCGGCGGCAGTTGGTATCGCACCGTGGCAGTAATCATGTGCCCTCCTCCCTAATCCAGTTGCCAACGTTCAACACGCTCATTGGCATCGATCTGGCCAGATCACCGCGCCATTTTCTCCACGAGCGCACGCTCTCTTGCGATGGCGCTGCCGATGCGTTGACACTCCGCCAGGCTCAAGCCGTCGCGCTTGATCTCGGCCTGAAAGCCATTCAGCCGCTTGTCGATGGCCTGAAACCTTTTGGCCTCGCTGGGCTCGATCCGCCCGGCGCGCAAGGCGTTGTTGTAGACCTTGTATAGCTCTTCGTGTGCGCGCCGGTTGTCAGCCACACAGCGCGCAACACCTGGATCATGTTTCGCCATTCGGGTCACTTCGTCGCGCTCCCTGGCGATCGCGCCGCCGATACGCTGGCACTCCTGCAAGGAAATCCCATCGCGTCCGAGATCTGCCCGCAGGTTTTGCAGCCTTGCATCGATCGCATTGACACGTTGCGCCTCGCTCGGATTGATGCGACCAGAACGTTTTGCGTTCTCGTAGAGTCCGACCACCTCCTGGTGCGCCCGCCTGTTGTCAGCCATGCAGCGCGCCACGGCAGGATCGGACCGCGTCATCCTCGCCACTTCGTCGCGTTCCCTCGCGATGGCGCCAGCAATGCGCTGACACTCCTGCAACGAAAGACCGTCACGCGCGAGCTCCATCCGCATGTTTCTCAGTCTCCCTTCTATCGCATTAAACTGCTCAGCCTCGCCGGGATTGATCCGGCCAGCGCGGCGAGCAGCCTCGTAATTGTTGAGGACTTCGGCATGGGCTTGCTGGTTATCTGAGCGGCAGCGTCTGATTTCCTCATAGGCGGTATTGGGTGGCGGCAGCGGTTGTCGCTGCCGCGGCGCTGCTGCGCAGCCAGCCAGCAATGACACAAACACCGCTAGACAGTAGAGGGCGCAACGACCATGCGTGTACATGCTCAACCTCCTATTCGGGAAACCTACCCCACCCCCGCCTCATGCGCCTGGCGATCGGCGTGGTACGAACTCCTCACCATCGCCCCCACCGCCGCATGCCGGAACCTCATCTCCTCCGCTTCGCGCTCGAACATTGCGAACGTATCCGGATGCACGTACCGCTCGACCGCCAAATGGTGGGGCGAAGGCTGGAGGTACTGCCCGATGGTGAGCATGTCCACGCCATGCGCGCGCAGGTCGCGCATCACCTGGAGGATCTCTTCGTCCGTCTCCCCCAGCCCCACCATCAAGCCTGACTTGGTCGGAACGTCGGGCACCAGCTTCTTGAATTCCTGCAGCAGCTTCAGGGAATGAATGTAGTCCCCGCCCGGCCGCGCCTGGCGATACAGCCGCGGCACCGTCTCGAGGTTGTGGTTCATCACGTCGGGCAGCGCCGAAAGAAGGATCTCCAGCGCCCGATCCATCCGCCCGCGAAAATCGGGAACCAGTACCTCGATAATTGTTTGCGGAGACCTCTCCCGCACCGCGCGGATGCAATCCACGAAATGCTGCGCCCCGCCGTCCTTCAAATCATCCCGATCGACACTGGTGATGACGACGTACTTGAGCTTCAGCTTGGCAATGGTGTCCGCCAGATGCGCCGGCTCCTCCGCATCCGGCGCCAGCGGCCGCCCATGCGCCACATCGCAGAACGGGCAGCGCCGCGTGCAGATGTCGCCCAGGATCATGAAAGTGGCCGTGCCCTTGCCGAAGCACTCGCCGATGTTCGGGCAGGACGCCTCTTCGCAAACCGTGTGCAGGTTCTGCTCGCGCAGGATCTGCTTGATCTCGGTGAAGCGGCCCGTTGCGCTCGCCGCCTTCACGCGGATCCACGCAGGCTTCGCCAAAGGCGCCTTCGGCACGATCTTTATGGGAATCCGCGCCGTCTTCGCCCGGCCCTTCTCCTTTACCCCGGCTTCACGCATCTTCCAGCCTGTGCACGAGCAGCCACGCGAGCCGGATGCCGACCTCCTTCGCCGTGCCCTTGATGCCGAACTGCTTCGCCTGGGCGACGCTCAACCCGGGATAGCCGCAGGGATCGATGGCATTGAACGGGGAAAGGTCCATGTCCACATTGAGCGAAAGCCCGTGCCACGCGCGCCCGCGCGTCACGCGGATCCCCAGCGCCGCGATCTTCGCGCCGCCGACGTAAACCCCGGGCGCACCCGCTTTCCTCTCCGCATGAACCTCGTGCCCGGCAAGAAAATTGATCACGCATTGCTCAAGGAGACTGACGAAAGGCCTGACCTTCATCCCGCGCCGCGAGAGGTCGACGAGCGTGTAGAGCACCGCCTGCCCCGGCCCGTGATAGGTGATCTCGCCGCCGCGCTCGGCCTGCACCACCGCAATGCCGTTGGCGACCTTGGGCCCGAACTTCGCATCCGCCCCCTGCCCCAGCGTGTACACCGGCGGATGCTCCAGCACCCACAGCTCGTCCGGGGTCTCGGGCGTGCGGCTCAGGGTGAACTCGCGCATCTTCGCAACAGTGGGCACGTAGTCCACCAGCCCGAGACTGCGCACGCGCGGCGCGAGAGCGACTTCAGTCACAGCACCATCACCACCGCAGGATGGTCGCAGAGCTCCCTGTACAGGGCGTCCAGCTGCTCGCGCGAAGTGGCGCGGATGGTGCAGGTGACGCTGAGGTAATTGCCCTGCCGGCTCGGCCGCAGCTCCATGGTCGCCGCGTCGAAATCCGGGGCGTGCTTGCGCACGATGACCACCACGTTGTGCGCAAACCTTGCCTCCTTGCGTCCCATCACCTTGATGGGGAAGTCGGTGGGATACGAGATCAGCGACTCTTCGTTGGCAAGCGGCATCAGGCGGAGACCGCCTCCTTGCGCATGACCTTCGACTTGAACTCCTGGTACAGCTGGAACGCGCGCTTGAACAGCGGCCCCGGCTTGCCGTCGGCCACCGGCTTGCCGTCCAGCGTGACGATGGCGAGGATCTCCTTGGAGGAGGAAGTCACCCACACCTCGTCCGCGCCGCGCACTTCGGCTTCGCTGATGTCGCGGAACTCGAGCGGGATCTTCGCGGCTTGAGCGATCTCGGTCACCACGTCGTAGGTGATGCCGGGAAGGATGAGGTTCGACTTCGGCGGCGAGAGCAGCACGCCGCGCTTGACGATGAACACGTTGGAGGCGGAAGCCTCGGTCAGCTTGCCGTCGCGGAAAAGGATCGTCTCCTGCGCACCCGCATCCGCGGACACCTGGCGCAACAGGCAATTGCCGATCAGCGAAATCGACTTGATGTCGCAGCGCAGCCAGCGGTTGTCCACCGCCGTGAGCGCGCTGCCACCCCTGTCCACCAACTCCTTGGGCGGATTCACCAGGGGATTCGCCATCACGAACACCGTGGGCTCCGCGCCGGCCGGGAACGCGTGGTCGCGCTTCGCCACCCCGCGCGTCACCTGGAAGTACACGCCCTGGTCCTCCCAGGGCTGCTGGGCGACCAGCTGCAGGATGATCTCGCGCCACTTCTCGCGCGTGTACGGATTCTTGATGCGCACCGCAGCCAGGCTGCGCTCCAAACGCGCCAGGTGGTCTTCCATGCGGAAAGGCGTGCGCGAATACACCGGAATCAGCTCGTACACCCCGTCGCCGAAGATGAACCCGCGATCCAGCACCGGCACCATCGCCTGCTCGATCGGGAGGAATTTACCGTTCAGGAAAACCATGCGGACCTCGCTACTTGAACAACAATCGCAGTGTATCCCAGGCGCGGCCGAAGAACCCCGCCACGCCCACGCTCTCGAGCGCCTCCACGGGGTATTCGCCGAGCGGTTTGCCGTCCAACTGTACCCGCAGCACCCCCACGCGTTGGCCCCGCGCCACCGGCGCCACCACCGGAGGATGGGTAAGCAACTCCGCCTTGAGCTTCTGCGCCTGCCCCTTGGGCACCGTCACCACCAGGCCCTCGGCGAAACCCGCCTTCACCTCGGACGCGGAGCCCTTCCACACCGCCACCGCCTTCACCGCTTCGTCGTGCGCGAAAAGGCGCACGCCGT
Source organism: Gammaproteobacteria bacterium (assembly GCA_041496745.1). Classification (GTDB taxonomy): domain Bacteria; phylum Pseudomonadota; class Gammaproteobacteria; order Burkholderiales; family SG8-39; genus JAABQT01. The sequence goes on along the minus strand of JBGQFF010000003.1, from coordinate 25,740 downwards.
CGAAGAACTGGTAACCCCAGTTGAGCAGCTTCTGCGATTCCTGCGCGCGCGACGAGTCGGAGGACGCGCCGAGCAGCACCGAAAGGAGCCGCCGCCCGCCGCGCCGCGACGACGCCACCAGGCAGTAGCCCGCCGCCTCCGTGTAGCCGGTCTTCACCCCGTCCACGCTCGGGTCGAGCCACAACAGGCGATTGCGGTTGATCTGCGTGATGTTGTTGTAGCGATACTCCTTGCCCGCGTAGTAGCGCGCGTACTCCTCGGGAAAATCGCGGATCAGCGCCCCTGCCAGGAGATACAGGTCGCGCGCCGTGCTGTAGTGCTGCGCGCCCGAAAAGCCGGTGGCATTCGCAAAGTGCGTGTTCTTCATCCCCAGGCGCGCGGCCTCGCGGTTCATCAGCTCCGCGAACTTTTCCTCCGAGCCCGCCACCGCCTCGGCCAGCGCGATGCTCGCATCGTTGCCTGATTGCACCACCATGCCGTGGACCAGTTCGTCCACCACCACCGGCATGTCGCGCTGGATGAACATGCGCGAGCCCGGCGCGCGCCAGGCGCGCTCCGACACCTCGACCCGGCCGGTGCTCGAGAGCTGCCTGTCGCGCAGCGCGCCGAACACCACATAGGCGCTCATCAGCTTGGTGAGCGAAGCCGGGGCGAAGCGCTCGTCGGCTTTCTCTTCGGTGAGCACCTGACCGCTGGTGAGGTCGGCGAGCAGCCAGGCCTTGCCGGCGAGTTGCGGCGCGGGCTGCGCCTGCGCGGCGGCGCCGGCCAATAGCAGCACGACCGGGAACAGGCGGCGGCGCATCGGGGAAAACTACTGCAGCGCGAGCGGCGCGCCGCCCGGCACGACCTGCTCGATCTCGACCTGCGCGCTGCCCAGCGCGATGTAGCCGAGCCTGGTGGCGGCGGCGTAGGACAGGTCGATGGCGCGGCCGGAATGGAATGGCCCGCGGTCGTTGATGCGCACCACCACGCTGCGGCCGTTGGCGAGGTTGGTGACGCGCGCGTAGCTCGGGATCGGCAGGATCGGGTGCGCGGCGCTCATCTTGTACATGTCGTACTTCTCGCCGCTGGAGGTCGGGGTGCCGTGGAAGCGCTTGCCGTACCAGCTCGCCGTGCCGCGCTGCTTGTAGATGCCGACGCGCGTGAGCGGCACGTACTTCCTGCCCATCGCCTCGTAGGGCCGGTTGGCGTAGCGGTGCAGCGGCTCGAGCCGCGGCACCGCGTCCGCGATCGCCGCGACATTGACGTCCTTGTCGGGCGGCCCGTCGTCCTTGTAATAGCCGCCGGGACGCTTCTCGGGCGTGGAGCTGCAGCCCGCGACCGCGACGATGGCCAGCAGCAGCGCGATGCGCCTCATGCCTCGTACACCACGTTGCCGGCGACGATGGTGGCGCGCACGCGCCCGGCGAGCTCCATGCCGAGGAACGGCGAATTCTTGCCCTGGCTCTTCAACACCTGGGGCGTCACGCGCCAGAGCGCCTGCGGGTCGAAGATCGCGAGATCGGCGGGCGCGCCGGGCTCGATGCGGCCCGAGGCCACGCCGAGGATGCGCGCGGGCTCGCTCGTGATGCGCGCGAGCGTCTGCGCGAGCGTGAGTTTCCTCTCCATGCCCCACTTGAGCGCGAGCGGCAGCAAAAGTTCCAGACCCGTGGCGCCGGGCTCGGCTTCCGCAAACGGCAGCAGCTTCTGGTCCTCGTCCACCGGCGTGTGGTCGGATACCGCGCAGTCGATGGTGCCGTCGGCGAGCGCCGCGGCGAGCGCCTCGCGGTCGCGCTGGCTCCTGAGCGGCGGCTCGAGGCGGCAGCTCGAGTCGAAGAAGCCCAGGTCCATGTCGGAGAGGTGCACATGGTGGATACCGACGTCGCAGGTCAGCGGCAGTCCTTCGTGGCGCGCGCGGCGCAGCATGGCGACGCCGGCGGCGCTCGAGATGCGGCAGACGTGCACGCGCGCTCCCGTGGCGCGCACCAGCTCGAACAACTGCGCCAGCGCGATGGTCTCGGCAAACGCCGGGATCCCGGCGAGGCCCAGGCGCGTCGCCACTTCGCCGTCGTGCGCCACGCCCCCCTTGGCGAGCCAGGCGTCCTCGGCGCGCAGCCACACCGGGAAGCCGAACGTCGCCGCGTACTGCAGCGCGCGCCACAGCACCTGCGTATCGGCCACCGGCACGTTGGCCTGCGAGAAAGCGACACAGCCGGATTCCGCGAGCTCTGCCATCTCCGTCAACTGCTTGCCCGCGAGTTTCACGGTGAGCGCGCCCACCGGGTAGACGCGCGCCCGCGACAAGGCCTTGGCGCGGCGCCTGAGCATGTCCACCAGGCCCGGCTCGTCGAGCGGCGGATCGGTGTCCGGCGGGCAGGCGAGGCTCGTCACGCCGCCCGCCACCGCGGCGTCCATCTCCGATTCCAGCGTCGCCTTGTACTCGTAGCCCGGCTCGCGCAGCCGCGCCGACAAGTCGATGAAGCCCGGCGCGACCACCAGGCCCTTCGCGTCGATGGTGCGATCCGGCGTTCCCGCGGCCGATGCGATCTTGCCCTCGGCGAGGAACATGTCGCCCACGGCGTCGCGCCCACTCTTCGGGTCCACCACCCGTCCGTTCCTGATGAGGAGCTTCATCCGCCGCCCACGATCATGGACATGACCGCCATCCTCACCGAGATGCCGAAAGTGACCTGCGGCAGGATCACCGAGTGCGGGCCGTCGGCCACCGAGGAGTCGATCTCCACGCCGCGGTTCATCGGCCCGGGATGCATCACAATGGCGTCGGGCTTCGCCAGCGCGAGCTTGTCCGCGGTGAGGCCGTAGTGCTTGTTGAACTCCTGCGCCGAAGGCAGCAGCGCCCCGCTCATGCGCTCGTTCTGCAGCCGCAGCATCACCACCACGTCGGCGCCCTTGAGGCCTTCGTGCATCGAGTGGAACACGCGCACGCCGAGCGCCGCGGCGCCGGCCGGGATCAGCGTTTGCGGGCCGATGACGCGCACTTCCGGCGCGCCCAGCGTGGTGAGGCCGTGAATCAGCGATCTCGCGACGCGCGAATGCAGCACATCGCCCACGATCGCCACCGTGAGGCCGCCGAATTCCTTCTTGTAGTGGCGGATGGTGTACAGGTCGAGCAGCCCTTGTGTCGGGTGCGCATGGCGCCCGTCGCCGGCGTTGATCACGTGCTCGTGCGGCTTGACGTGGCGCGCCACCAGGTGCGCCGCGCCGGAGGAGCCGTGGCGCACGACGAAGATGTCGGCCTGCATCGCCGAGAGGTTGGCCACCGTGTCGAGCAGCGACTCGCCCTTGGAAGTCGAGCTGACGGCGACGTTCAGGTTGATGACGTCGGCCGACAGGCGCTTGGCCGCGATCTCGAAGGTGGTGCGCGTGCGCGTCGAGCCCTCGAAGAACAGGTTGAACACGCTTTTTCCCCGCAACAGCGGCACCTTCTTGATGTCGCGCTCGGTGACCCCGACGAAGGACTCCGCCGTGTCGAGGATCTTCAGCAGGATCTCGCGCGGCAGCCCCTCGGTGGACAGCAGGTGTTGCAGCTCGCCGTTGGCATTCAGCTGCGGGTTAGGCGCCACGCTCGAGCTCCAGCGAGAGTTTGCCCTGGTCGTCGCGCTTCAGCCGCAGGCGCATGCCCGCGGGCACCTCCACCCTGGCGCCCGCGAACTGCGCGCAGATCGGCAGCTGCCGGCCGCCGCGCTCGGCCAGCACCACCAGCGTGATCGAGGCCGGGCGGCCGTAGTCGAACAGCTCGTTCATTGCCGCGCGCACCGTGCGCCCGGTATGGAGCACGTCGTCCACCAGCAGCAGATCGCGCCCCTCCACCTCGAACGGGATCTTCGAGCGCTTGGGATCCTTGGCGAGGCCCTGCTTGGCGTAGTCGTCGCGGTAAAACGCGATGTCCAGCAGGCCGAGGGGCTCCTGCATGCCGAGCGCGGCATGCAGCCGCTCGGCCACCCAGGCGCCGCCGGCGTGGATGCCGACCATCGCAGTGGACGCCTTCACCTGCGCCTTCAGCTCGCGCGCGAGCTGCTGGCAGAGCTTCTCCGCGTCAGGCAGATTGGCCATGAAAGTACTGTTCGAGGATCAGTTGCGCGGCGACCGAGTCCACCGCCTTCCTCTTCATGCCGCGCAGCAGGTTCTCCGCCTCGACCGAGGTGTAGCGCTCGTCCACGCGCGCCACCGGCAGGCGGAAGCGCCCCTCGAGCTGGCGGGCAAATCGCTGCGCGCGCTTGGCCATCGGGTGCTCGCCTTGCTCGGCCACCGGCAGGCCCACCACCAGCATGCCGGGGCGCCATTCCTTCACCAGTTTCTCGATGGCGGCGAAGCCGGGGGCGGCGATGCCGGGGAGCGGGTGCGCGGTGCACAACTCCGTCTCGCCTACTGCAACGCCAATGCGCTTTAAACCGAAATCGAAGGCGAGGACGGTGCGGCCGGCCTCAGGCATGTCCCGCCGAATCCGCCAGCCGCGCGTAGTCCACGCCGAGCAGTTCCATCGCCGCCGGCAGGCGCTCCTCCGAGGGCAGGTCGAAGATGATGGCGTCCTTCGCCTCGACCGTGAGCCAGGCGTTCTGCCCGAGCTCGTGCTCGAGCTGGCCCGCCGACCAGCCGGCGTAGCCCAGCGTCACGAGGAGCTTCTGCGGGCCCTCGCCGCGGCCCACCGCTTCCAGGATGTCCTTCGAGGTGGTGAGCCCGATGGCGTCGCCCACGCGCAGCGTGGACTGCCAGTTGCCCGCGGGCTCGTGCAGCACGAAGCCGCGGTCGGTCTGCACCGGTCCGCCGAAGTAGATCGGCGCGTCGGACAGGTCCTTGTGCTTCAGGGTGAGCGACAGGCGTTCGAACAGCGCCTGCAGGGTCATGTCGATCGGGCGGTTGATCACCACGCCGAGCGCGCCCTGGTCGTTGTGCTCGCAGACGTAGGCGAGGGACTTCGCAAAGTACGGATCGGCCATGCTGGGCATGGCGATCAGGAAGTGATGCGTCAGATTGATCGAGGACACGCTCAAGCGCTATCTTAACCCATGGCCCTGGACTGCGCCGCGACGGCGCCTCAGGTGCGCAGCTTCCCCAGCGCCTCCTGCAGCCCGCGCAGCAGCTCCGCCAGTTCCTCCACCGAGCCGGCGGCGCGCGTCGCCGCCTCCGCCGCCTGCTCCGCGCCGGAGAGCATCTCGCGCACGCCGCCCGCGACGCTGCTCGCGGCGCCGGCGTGCGACTGCGTGGCCTTGGACACTTCCTCGATCTTCTCCGCCAGCTTGCGCAGCAGCTCGCCCAGCTCGCCGAGCGTCTGGCCGGAAGCGCTGCCGCTCAGCGCCTCGGCTTGCGCGGCGATCTGGTTGAGCGCGTTCGCGGTGCGGCCGAGCTCCGGCGAAGCGCCGCGCAGCCGGTCGATGTGCGCCGCGCCGACGCGGATGCGCGCGCCCAGGTCGCGCATCACGGAGAGCGCCGCCTGCACCGCCTGGTGGCCCTGCAGCGCCGCGGCGCGCGCGGCGCGCGACAGTTCGGCGGACTGCTTGGCGCGCGTCGAGAGCTCGTTCACCATGCGCGCCATGCCAAGCGCGCTGGCGCTCGCGCCCCGGATGCGCTCGGACTGGCGCTGGGCGGCCTGGAACAGGCCGTCGGCCGCCGCCTGCGCGCCGCCCGCGGCGCCGCCGACGCGCTCCGCGGCCGCCGCCACGCGCGCCACCAGCTGGCGCAGCGCCTCCAGCGCCTCGTTGAGCGTGGCCGCCACCGGGTAGGTGATCTCGCTGTTCACCGTGACCCGCGCGGTGAGGTCGCCCGTGGCGAGACCTTCCAGCTCGCGGCGCAGCAGCTCCACGGCCTCGAGGTCGCGCTCGTGGCTGCGGCGCATCACCACGTGGCGGCGCGCGATGCCCTCGCGCTGGCGGCGCTCGTCGTGCACGTAGAACAGCGCGAGCAGCAACAGCACGCCGAGCAGCGCCAGTGCAGTCGCCGCCAAGCCGAACTCGTGGGCGCGCGGCGCGGGCGCCGCGCGGTAGGCCGCGACCACGCGGTCCACCGCCTCCAGCAGCCGCTCCGAATCCGCGTGGATGGCGGAGGCCGCGTCCTTCGCGCCGGCGAGGCGCGCGCGCGTGCCGAGCACGGCGACCACCGCGTCCTGGTACAGGCCGAAGCTCTCCGCGAGCTCGCCGAGCGCCGCGGCGAGCTCGGCCTCGCGCGCGCCTTCGCGCAGCTGCGCGAGCGTGCCGCGGAATTCATTCACGTCCTTGCCCAGCACAAACTCCACTTCCGGGTCCACGGCGTCGGCGGCGAGCAGCTGCTGCGCGCCGCGCGCCATGCGCTGTGTGAGCATCACCAGCCGGCTCGCGGCGGCAACCTCGGCGCTGCTCGCGCCGCGCTGCAGCTTCAGGTTCTGCACGCGCTCGGCGCGCTCGAGCAGCAGCGGGTTGGCGCGCTCCATGCCCGCGGCCGCGGCGGCGAGCGCCGTCAGCAGCCTCTGGTCGCGCAGCAGCGTGGTCGCGTTCCTCTCCGTGCGCTCCCACTCTGCGGCGAGCGAGCGCACCGCGGCCGGCGAGCGGCCGTCCTTCGACAGGCGCGAGAGCGCCGAGGCGAAGCCGTCGCGGCTCGCCTGCACCTGCGGAAAAGCCTCCGGGTCGCCGCGCAGGCTGCGCAGCGCGCTCTTCGCCAGGCGCTGCGACAGGGTGCGCATCTCCCCCGCCGCCGCGAGGTGGCCTTCGCCGAAATGGGTTTCGCGGTATTCCGACCAGGCGAGCCACAGCGCGGCGGCGAGCAGCGCCGCCAGCACCGAGCCCAGCACCGCGAGCTGGCGGCGCAGCGGCAGCAGGGTCACGACGCGCAGCGCGCCGAGCCACTGCGCGATGCGCCGCGCCCAGCCCGCGCCGAGCGCCTTCAGGTCCAAGCGCGCCGGCGCGCGCTCAGACCGCGAGCATCTCGAAATCTTCCTTGCGCGCGCCGCATTCCGGGCAGGTCCAGTTGATGGGCAAGTCCTCCCAGCGCGTGCCCGGCGCAATTCCCTCGTCCGGCACCCCGGCGGCTTCGTCGTACACGTACCCGCAAATCAGGCACATCCAGGTCTTGTACTGCACTTGGTTCTCGGTCATCCGTCGGTGGCGAGGGCTGAGTTAAAATCGTGCGGCATCTTAGCTCATTCCGCGGCGCGGCCGCGCCGCGCCCCCATGCCTTTCGCTCCTCCGCTGGTGCTCAGTTTCGCCGCCGCCGATCCGACCGGGGGCGCGGGCTTGCAGGCCGACGTGCTCACGCTCGCCGCGCTCGGTTGCCATCCGCTGTCGGTGCTCACCGCGCTCACCGTGCAGGATACACACGGCGTAAGCCGCCTGCAGGCGCTCGACGCGCGGCTCGTCGCCGAGCAGGCGCAATGTCTGCTCGACGAGCTGCGGGTCGCGGCATTCAAGGTCGGCGTCGTCGCCAGCGCAGCCAACGCCGCGGCGATTGCCGCGATCCTCGCCCAGCACCCCCGCGTTCCCGTGGTGCTCGACCCGGTGCTCGCCTCGGGGCGCGGCGACCCGCTCGCCGATGCGGCGGTGCTTGCCGCCCTGCGCGAGCACCTGCTGCCGCGCACCACCGTGCTGACGCCGAACACGCTGGAGGCGCGCGCGCTCGGCGGCGTCGCCGATTGCCTCGCGCGCGGCTGCAAGTACGTGCTGCTCACCGGCACGCACGCCGACACCCCCGAGGTGGTGAACACGCTCTACGGCGCGGCCGGCGCGGTGCGCGAAGACCGCTGGCCGCGCCTGCCCGGCAGCTACCACGGCTCGGGCTGCACTCTCGCCTCGGCGATCGCGGCGCGGCTTGCGCAGGGTGATGCGGTACCCGAAGCGGTGCGCGCGGCGCAGGATTTCACCTGGCGCGCGCTCGAGCGCGGCTTCAAGCCCGGCAGCGGCCAGCACCTTCCTTGGCGATGAAACTGCGCGGGCTTTACGCCATTACGCCGGAAGACATCGGGCGCGTCGCCGACGCGGTGGCCTCGGGCGCGCTATGCGCGCTCCAGTATCGCAACAAGTCCGCGCCCGCGGCGCGGCGTATCGCGGAGGCACGCGCATTGGCGCAGCTTTGCCGCCGGCACGGTGTGCCGCTCATCATCAACGACGACCTGGAGCTCGCGCTCGAGGTCGGCGCCGAGGGACTGCACCTGGGGATCGAGGACGGCGACCTCGCCGCGGCGCGCGCGCGGCTGCCCGGGTGCATCCTCGGCGCCTCCTGCTACGACCGCCTCGAGCTCGCTCGCCGCGCCGTCGCCGCGGGCGCCGACTACGTCGCCTTCGGCTCGGTGTTCGCCTCCCCCACCAAGCCCGGCGCGGTGCGCGCGCCGCTCGCGCTGTTCGGGCACGATCTCGGCGTGCCGAAGGTCGCGATCGGCGGCATCACTGCGCAGAACGCCCCGCAGCTGGTCGCCGCCGGCGCCGACGCCGTGGCGGTCCTCTCCGACCTGTTCGACGCGCCGGATGTCGCCGCGCGCGCGCGGGAATACGCTAAGGTGTTCGCCCATGGCATCGCGTAACGACCAACTTTTCCAGCGCGCGCTGCTGCGCATCCCCGCGGGCGTGAACTCGCCAGTGCGCGCTTTCCGCGCCGTCGGCGGCACGCCGCCGTTCCTGGAGCGCGCCTCCGGCGCGCACCTGTGGGATGTGGACGGCAAGCGCTACATCGACTACCTCGGCTCCTGGGGCCCGATGGTGGCCGGGCACACGCACCCCGCCGTGGTCGAAGCGGTACAGGCGGCTGCCTCGCGCGCGCTGTCCTTCGGCGCGCCGACCGAGGCGGAGGTGGAGCTGGCGGAGATGCTGTGCCGCCTGGTGCCCTCGATGGAACTGGTACGGCTCCTCTCTTCGGGCACTGAGGCAACCATGACGGCGATACGGCTCGCGCGCGGCCACACGGGCAGGGACCTCATCGTCAAGTTCGAAGGGTGCTACCACGGCCACGCCGATGCGCTGCTGGTGAAAGCGGGCTCGGGCGCGCTGACCTTCGGCAACCCGAGCTCTGCGGGCGTGCCGGCGCAGACCGCGGCGCACACGCTAGTGCTCGACTACAACGATGCGGCGCAGGTGAAAGCGCTCTTCGACAGGCAAGGTCCGCAGATCGCCGGCGTGATCGTCGAGCCGGTCGCCGGGAACATGAACCTGGTATTGCCGGTGCACGAATTCCTCGAAACGCTGCGCGAGCAGTGCACGCGCCACGGCGCGGTGCTCATCTTCGACGAGGTGATGACCGGCTTTCGCGTCGCCCTGGGCGGTGCCCAGGCGCGCTATGGCATGCGACCGGATCTGACAACACTTGGAAAGGTAATCGGCGGGGGGATGCCGCTAGCGGCGGTGGGGGGCAAGCGCGAGATCATGCAGAAGATCGCCCCGCTCGGCCCCGTGTACCAGGCGGGCACGCTCTCCGGGAACCCGGTGGCAGTCGCCGCCGGCCTCGCCACGCTCAAGCTGGTGGACACGCCGGGCTTCCAGGAGCGCATCGAAGCAACGACGCGCAAGCTCGTCGAGGGCCTCGCCGCCGAGGCAAAGCGCGCCGGCGTCACGTTCTCGTCGCAATCCATCGGCAGCATGTTCGGCGTCTACTTCCGCGCCGCGCCGCCGCGCAGCTTCGCCGAAGTGATGTTATGCGACCGCGAGCGCTTCAATCGCTTCTTCCATGCAATGCTGACCTGCGGCGTGTACCTGGCGCCTTCGGCCTACGAAGCGGGCTTCGTGTCCGCGGCGCACGGCGCGCGCGAGATCGAGGAAACGCTAGCCGCCGCCCGCGAGGCGTTCAACCTGTGCCGATAGTCGCCCGCGAGCTCTCCAGGCTGGAGCGCGGCAAGCTCGCCGCGCATTTCCTCGCGCTCGGCGCCGAGGACCGGCGGCTGCGCTTCGGCCAGCCCATTGCGGACGCCTCGGTCGCCGACTACGTCGAGCGCATTGATTTCGGGCGCGACGCGCTGTTCGGCGTGTTCGACGACGAACTCAACCTGGCGGGCGCGGCGCACCTCGCGCGCGCCGAGGACCATGCCGAGCTCGGCGTCTCGGTGCTGCCCGCGCACCGCGGGCGCGGCATCGGCGGCGCGCTGCTCGAGCGCGCACACCTGCACGCGCGCAACTGGGGCATCGGCATGCTGTTCATGCACTGCCTGTCGGAGAACGCGGCGATGATGCACCTCGCGCGCAAGCAGGGCATGCGCATCGCTGCCGCGAGCGGTGAAGCCGACGCGCACCTCGCGCTGCCGCCGGCCAGCCCCTCGAGCATCACCGGCGCGCTGCTCGCCGAGCGTGCGGGGTTGTTCGACTACGCATTGAAATCCCAGCTGGTCAGCGCACGCCGTCTGCTCGCCGCCGCGCTCGCCGCGCCGAAGGCGCCCGGCTCAGGCCGCGGTTCTTAGCTCCTCATCAGGGGATCTGCGCGTACTGCATGTGCGAGCGGATTGTCGCGATGCGGCTTTCCAGGTAGGGGGTGCGCTGGCCGCGCTGATACCGGCGCGGGCTCGGCAGGGTCGCCGCCAGCCAGGCCGCCTGCTCGGCGTCGAGCGCCTGCGCCGGGACGCCGAAGTGGTGGCGCGCGGCGGCCTCCGCGCCGAACACCCCCTCACCCCATTCGGCGAAGTTCAGGTACAGCTCGAGAATGCGGCGCTTGCTCATGGCGTGTTCGAGCATCGCGGTGATCATTGCTTCCTGCGCCTTGCGCAGCCAGCTGCGCTCGCCCGACAGGAACAGGTTCTTGGCGAGCTGCTGGCTGATGGTCGAGGCGCCGGACACCACCTTGCCCTTTTTCTCGTTCTTCTCCATCGCCTTCTGGATCGCCTCCCAGTCGAAACCCTCGTGGTCGATGAACTTCGCATCCTCGGCGGCGATTACCGCGCGCTTGAGCTCCTGCGACATGCGCGCGTAGGGCACCCACTGGTGGCGCAGGACCGCGTTCGGGTTCTTCGCGCGCAGCTGCTCCAGCCGCCGGTCCATGAAGGCAGTGGCGGCCGGCGCCTCGCGCGCCCACCACAGGATGTGGGAGTAGAACCAGGCCTGCACCAGCAGCACTCCCGCGACGAGTGCCGCGAGCATCCAGCCGAGGCGCTTCATTGCGCCCTGAGCGCGGCCAGTACCGCGCCGGTTTCCGGCCGGATACCGCGCCAGAGCAGAAACGACTCCGCGGCCTGCTCGACCAGCATGCCCAGGCCGTCGCTCGTCGCGGCGCCGGCAGCGCGTGCCATGGCGAGGAACTCGGTGTCGCGGCCGTAGACCATGTCGTAGGCGAGCGCGCCCGGGCGGAACAATCCCTGCGGCAGCGGCGGCAGCTCGCCGCGCAATCCCGCGGACGTCGCGTTGATCACCAAGTCGAAAGCCTGGCCGGCGAGCGCATCAAACCCGCAGGCGACGACGCCCGCAGCGCGCGCCGCGAGCGACTGCGCCCTGGGCAGGGTGCGGTTGGCGACGACGATGCCCGCCGGTCCTTCGCTCGCGAGCGGCGCGATCACGCCTTGCGCCGCGCCGCCCGCGCCCATCAGCAGGACGCGCGCGCCGGAGAGCCTGCGGCCGAGGTTGGCGGTGAGGTCGCGCACCAGGCCGACGCCGTCGGTGTTGTCGCCCCAGGGCTTGCCGCGGTCGAGCACCAGCGTGTTCACCGCCTGCGCGGCGGCGGCGCGCTCGCTCGTGCCGGCGCAAAAGCGGAAGGCCTGCTCCTTGAACGGCAGCGTGACGTTGAGGCCCTTGCCGCCCTGCGCGCGGAAGGCTTCCACGGCGCGCATGAAGCCCTCCACCGGTGCTTCCAGCCTGCCGTACTCGATGTCCTCGCCCGTGGCGCGCGCGAACTGCGCGTGGATCCAGGGAGACTTGGAGTGGGTAACCGGGTTGCCGATTACCGCGTAGCGGTCCGGCACTTCACTCGGTCCAGAGCTTGTCGCCGCGGCCGAAGAACCAGGTGCGCGTGATCACCAGCAGGTCGGTGTCGCGGCGGATGTCGGGCGGGAACACCGCGTAGGGCGAGGCCATGCGCACGATCCTGAACGCCGCATCGTCGAGCACCTTGAGGCCGGAGGAGCGGTCCAGCTCGATTGACTCGACGTTGCCGTCGGGACGCAGGGTCACGGTCATGCGCAGGTTGCCGTAGAGCTTGCCACGCGCCGCCGCCGGGTAGTTCACCGTGCCCACGCGCTCCACCTTCTGGCGCCAGTCCTCCTCGTACTGGGCATAGCGGTACTCCACGGCGGAGGCGCCGAGGAACTTCTTGCGCGGGCGCTTCTGGTAGGCATCCAGCTGGCGGTCGATCTGCGCCTGCAGCCGCATCGCCGCGAGCGACAGGTCGGCAAGGTCGCGGCCGGAAACCTGCGGCGTCGGCTCGTCGGCAGGCGCGCGGCGCTCGGCCTCCGGCGTCACGCTGGCGCGCGAGCGGTGCGCCTGCGCGATGAGCTTGCGCTGCTGGGCCTCGAGTGCCTTCACGCGGCGCTGCGCCTGCGCCAGGTCGCGCCCCGGGTTGCGCGGGTCGATCACCGGCAGCGGCGAGCGGGCGCGCCGGTTCTGGTCGGTCTCGCCGCCGCCGTCGAGGTGGTTCTGCGCCAGGGCGTCGGCCTTGCCCGGGCGCTGGCGCGACTTGGCGTTTACCAGGATCACGTCGAGCGGCTGGTTGGCGCTTTTCCAGCGCGGCTCGTTGGGAAACCTGAAGTGCACCGAGAGCAGGATGGCGTGCAGCAGGAGCGAAGCCGCCACCGACGCGCGGAGCACGCGGGACCGGCGGTCGAGCCCGGCCCAGAACTCGGCCGAGCCCGGCATGCGTGTCGCAAGCGCTCCCTGCAATGGCACCTCGAGGCGATAAAACGCCGTCATTCTAGGGCTTTAGCGTTCCCCCTGCTCGTCGGCGACCACCGCTGCCCCTGGGCCGAGGGTCTCGCGATAGACGCAGGCCACGCTGCGCTCGATCAGGTCCACCTCGCCGACCGCCAGGCGCACGCGCATGCCCGCGTCGAGCGCGGGCAGTGAGGGCACGCGTGCCGTGAGCGGCAATTTCTCGAAGCGCACCAGGTTCTCGCGCAGCACCACCGCGTCCGCCTCGGCAACGCCTTCCTGCAGCAACCAGCGCAGGCACCAGTAGTTCTCCATCGCGCGCTGGTGCTCGTCGTAGCGCGCGTAAGTGACTTCGAAGGCGCGCAGCGCCGAGAGCAGCGTTTCCGAGCTGCGCGCGAACGGCGCCTTGCGCCCGCTGATCGCGGCGGCGAGCTGCCACTGGTTGACGAGGTCGACGTAGCGGCGCAGCGGCGAACTGCTCCAGGCGTAGCAGGCCACGCCGAGGCCCTCGTGCGCTTCCGGGTGCACGCTCATGCGCACCTTGCCGGAGGACTGCACGCGATACAGCGCCGCCACGTCGCGCTCGGCGAGCAGCTCGCCCCAGGCGGTGTTGGCGAGGATCATCATTTCGGCGACCAGCTTGTCGAGCGGCGCGCCGCGCCGGCGCGGCTCGATGCGCACCCTGCCCTGCTCCACGCGAAAGATGTAGTCCAGGACCGCCGCGTTGACGCTCGGCTTGCCGCGGCGCCGCTCCAGCGCCTCGGCCAGGCGCCACAGCGTGCGCAGCTCGTCCTCGCGCGGCAACCCCACGCTCCTTCCCTCCTCGAACGCCGCGTTGAGCGCCTCGATCTCGCCGTGGCGCAGGTTGGCCGCAATGCGCACGCGCTCCAGCCGCGAGTGGCGTGCGCGCACCGTGAAATCCCCGGCCGACACGTTCACGTACAGCGATACGGCTGCGCGCTCCGTGCCCGCATCCAGCGAGCAGGCGGCGATGGCGTCTTCGGGCAGCATGGTGAATTTCCGCCCCGGCATGTAGGCGGTGGACAGCCGATCGCGCGCGATGGCGTCGAGCGCCGAGCCCGGCGCGAAGGCGAGCCCCGGCGCGGCGATGTGGATGCCGACGCGCCATTCCTCCGCCGATACGCGCTGGAGGGAGAACGCGTCGTCGATCTCGGTGGTGTCGGCATCGTCCAGGCTGAAGGCCTCGACCTCGGCCAGCGGCAGGCCGCCGGGCGGCGACGGCGGCTCGTGCGGCGGGAACGCCGCGCCGTGCGGGAAGAATTCGTACAAGAAGCGGTTCAGGTGGTAGGCGTGCGTGTCAGCGAGCTTGCCGCAGCGCTCGAACAGGCGCGCGCCCGAAAGCCCCGTCTTCGCGCAGGCCTGCTCGAAAGCCTTGGTCTGCGGCTTGTTGCGGTCGGGCGCATAGAGCAATTCGTCCTTCAGCCGCTCGATTTCGGGCGGGCACTCGAAGCGCGCGAGCTGCGCGGCCCAGTCCGCGATCTGCGCGAGCACGCGCTGCTTTTTCTCGGCGGAGGCCAGCGCGAGCCTGAGCGTCTCCGCGGGGGCCGCCTGGTAGCGGCCGCGGCCGCGGCGATGGAAATGCATCGGCGCCGACTGCAGCTTCAGCAGCACGCCCGCGGCTTCGGCCGGACCCGCTTCGCGGCCGACGTATTCCCGCGCCAGGTCCTGGAAGCGGAACTCGCCGCTGCCGCAACACTGCCACAGGAAATCGGTGTCGAGCCCCGCGGCGTAGGCCTGGGCGGCGGCGAACAGTTCCGCCGCGCCCGGGCGTTCGAAATTGAGCAGCACATTCGCCGCCTTGATCTTGGAGCGCCTCCCGTGGGGACTTTCCACCTGGAACGAGGCTGGCGCCTGCGCGAGCACCGTCCCGACCTTGAACTCGCCGTCCTCCTCGTAGAGCAGGTGCATCTCAGGCCACGTGCGCGGCGCGCAGGCCGGCGAACTCGAGGATGCGCGGCAGGTGCTGGGGGAAGGACAGCAGCGAGTGGTCTCCGCCCTCGATCACCACCTGGGCCGCGCCGGCATAGCGTTCGACCGCCTTGCGGTAGTCGAGCACCTCGTCGCCGGTCTCGACGATCAGCAGGTAGCGCGACGGGGTGATGCGCGGCGCCCAGAGTTTCTGCCACTCGCGCAGATGGGCCTCGGTCAGCTGGTAGGGCTCGCCGGTGTGCAGGTTAGTCTGCGGACCGAGATAGGCGCGCAAGCCGACGTGAGGCTCGATCGCCGGGTTGACCAGCGCGGCACGGCCGCCGTACTTCTCGACCAGGTAAGTCGCGTAGTAGCCGCCGAGCGAGGAGCCCACATAGCAGGGTTCGCGGTCCGGTCGAAGGCGCTCGATCTCCATGATCGCATCGCCAGCAAGCGGCGGCAGCGCCGGGCAGGCGTAGTGCGCGCCGAGCCCCCGCTCTTGCATGAACCTGCCGAGGACCTGCGCCTTGTGCGACTGCGGCGAAGAATTGAAGCCGTGCAGGTAGATGATCATCGGCCGAGCGCCGCGAGCAGCTTTTCATGGATGCCGCCGAAGCCCCCATTGGACATCACCAGCACCCGGTCGCCCGCACGCGCCTCGGCGGCGATCGCCGCCACCAGGGCATCGAACTGCTCGAAGCAGCGCGCGCGGTCCCCCAGCGGCCGCAGCGCGGCCGCCGCGTCCCAGCCCAGGCCGGCGCTATACACGAACACGCGGTCGGCGGCGGCGAGGCTCGCCGGCAGCTGGTCCTTCATCACGCCCTGCTTCATGGTGTTGGAGCGCGGCTCGAGCACGGCCAGGATGCGCGAATTGCCCGCCTGGGCGCGCAACCCTTCCAGCGTGACGCGGATGGCCGTCGGGTGGTGCGCGAAATCGTCGTAGACGGTGACGCCGCGCGCCGTGCCCCTTTGCTCCATGCGGCGCCGCACCCCTTTGAACTGCGCCAGTGCGCCGATCGCCGCTGCCGGCGCGACCCCGGCATGGCGTGCGGCCGCGATGGCCGCCAGGGCGTTGTGGCGGTTGTACTCCCCGGGTTGGGTCCAATGCACCCGGCCAAGCACCCTGCCCTCGAGCTGGACGTCGAATCCGCCGTCGAGGTCGGGCGGCCCAGCCTGCCAACCCTCGTCCACCCCGAAGCGTTCGACCGGGGTCCAGCAGCCCTTTGTGAGCACTCGCTTCAGGGCTTCGTCCCTTCCATTTACGACGAGGCGGCCGTTACTCGGGACGATTCGCACGAAATGGTGAAATTGGCGCTCGATGTCTGCAAGATCGCAGAAGATGTCAGCGTGATCAAACTCAAGATTGTTCAGGATTGCGGTCCTAGGCCGGTAATGCACGAATTTGGAGCGCTTATCGAAGAAGGCAGTGTCGTATTCGTCCGCCTCGATCACGAACAGGGGACCCTCCTCCAGGCGTGCCGAGATGCCGAAGTTGGAAGGCAGCCCGCCGATCAGGAAGCCCGGCTTGCAGCCGGCGTGTTCGAGGATCCAGGCGAGCATCGAGGCAGTGGCGGTCTTGCCGTGGGTTCCGGCCACCGCGAGCACATGGCGCCCACGAAGCACCTGCTCGGCGAGCCACTGCGGCCCGGAGACGTAGCGCGCGCCGGAATCAAGGATCGCCTCCATGAGGGGATTGCCGCGCGCCACCACGTTGCCCACCACCCAGACGTCTGGCGCGAGCGCCATCTGTTCCTTGCCGTAGCCTTCGATCAGTTCGATGCCGAGCGCCTTGAGTTGCTCGCTCATCGGCGGATAGACATTGGCATCGCAGCCGGTGACGCGGAAACCCGCCTGCCGCGCGACCGCGGCGAGGCCGCCCATGAAGGTGCCGCAAATTCCCAGAATGTGCAGGTGTGCGGCCATGGCGAAAGGGCGGCGATTTTACGCGATGGCCCCGGGGCCTGGTGCGCTATCATGCGCCCGCTATGAGCCGCCGGACTTCGCGGCATGACGGCATGCGCACGAGGATCGCCGCAGCCGCGGCGCGCCTGATGGCCGAGGACGGCATCGACAGCTTCGCCCTCGCCAAGCGCAAGGCGGCGCGCCAGCTGGGCGCCGCTGATACCGAGTCGCTCCCCACCAACGACGAGATCGAAGTCGAGCTGCGCGACTATCGCGCGCTGTACCAGGCCGAGGAACACCCCGAACGCATCGCCGAGTTGCGCCGGCTGGCGCTCGATGCGATGCGGGCGCTCGAGCGCTTCACTCCCTACCTCACCGGGCCAGTGCTGAAGGGCATCGCCGGGCCATACGCGCAAATCGACCTGCAGCTCTACCCGGACAGCGCCAAGGACGTCGAGCTGTTCCTGCTCGAGCGCAACATCGCTTTCGACACCTCCGAGGCGCGGCGCTATTCCGGCGACCGGGCCCATGCCGTGAGCGTGTTCAAGCTCGACTGGCTCGGGACCCCCCTGCGCCTGTCGGTTTTCGATCCCCGCGACGAGCGCCTGGCGCTGAAAACCTCCCAAACAGGACGCGTCATCGACCGGGCAGGCATCACGGAGGTAGGGCAACTGTTGGGAAAGAGCGGTTAAATAGTGTGAAGTTCTCCGAAAATGGGGCGAATGGCCTGGATCACGTTTCTGACCCTCCGCCCTTGACGTTGGATAGAAACACTAGGCCTTCCCGGGTGGGAGGCCATGGACAGCCCCTTGCGGGAATTTCGGCTATATTGCCGCCTTCTTCGGGGAAAAATGGCTAAATCCGGAAAATCGGGGCGCCCCTCCATTTTGCTTCTGAACGGGCCGAACCTGAACCTGCTCGGCACCCGCGAGCCGCACCTGTATGGGCGGGACACGCTGCCCTCGATCGAGCGGCGGCTTGCTGCCACAGCCAAGGCCGCCGGCGTCAAGCTCGATTGCCTGCAGACCAACCATGAGGGGGTAGCAGTCGACCGCGTGCAGCAGGCGAAGTGCGATGGCGTCGGTTTCATCATTCTCAATCCGGCTGCGTTCACCTATTCGAGCATCGCGCTGCGCGATGCGCTGGCCGCGGTGCAGATCCCGTTCGTAGAGGTGCACCTGTCCAACATCCATGCGCGCGAGCCTTGGCGTGCGCACTCGCATTTCACCGCCGTGGCGGTCGGCTCGATTCTCGGGCTGGGCAGCCGCGGCTACGACCTGGCGCTCGATTTCGCCATCGGGCGGCTCAAGGCCAAGGGGAGCGGCGGGGCCTAGCCCCGGTTTCCGCGCGGCGGGCAGCCCTGCCCGCCGGGGGAGGAAAAACAATGGATTTGCGCAAGCTGAAGAAGCTGATCGACCTCGTGCAGGAGTCGGGCATCGCTGAGCTTGAGATCACCGAGGGCGAGGAGAAGGTCAAGATCGTGAAGGGCGGGGAGGCGACGGTGACGCCGGTCGCGCCTGCCGCGGCGCCGGCCACGGCCCCCGGGCCCGCGGCGGCGCCCGCTGCAGCCACCGCTGCGGCGGCCGAGGAGCCAGCCCAGTCCGGCCACGTGCTCACGGCGCCGAT
The DNA here is from genome assembly GCA_041496745.1 of Gammaproteobacteria bacterium. Classification (GTDB taxonomy): domain Bacteria; phylum Pseudomonadota; class Gammaproteobacteria; order Burkholderiales; family SG8-39; genus JAABQT01. Next base: position 7,552 of record JBGQFF010000003.1, on the reverse strand, counting down.
GGTTGGCACCTTCTACCGCTCGCCCTCGCCGGAGGCCAACCACTTCGTCGAGGTCGGCCAGAACGTCAAGGCCGGCGAGACGGTGTGCATCATCGAGGCGATGAAGCTGATGAACGAGATCGAGGCCGACGCCACCGGCATGATCAAGGCGATCCTGGTGGAGAGCGGCCAGCCGGTGGAGTACGGCCAGCCGCTGTTCATCATCGAATAGCGCCCCCGGTGTTCGAGAAGATCCTCATCGCCAACCGCGGGGAGATCGCGCTGCGCATCCAGCGCGCCTGCCGCGAGCTCGGCATCCGCACGGTGGTCGTGCATTCCACGGTCGACGCCGAGGCCAAGTACGTGAAGCTCGCCGACGAGTCGGTATGCATCGGCCCGGCGCCGGCGCGCGACAGCTACCTCAACATGGCGGCGATCATCAGCGCCGCCGAAGTCACCGACGCCGAGGCGATCCACCCGGGCTACGGCTTTCTGTCGGAGAACGCCGATTTCGCCGAGCGCGTCGAGCGCTCGGGCTTCGTGTTCATCGGCCCGCGGCCCGAGAACATCCGCTTGATGGGCGACAAGGTCAGCGCCAAGCAGGCGATGGTGAAGGCGGGCGTGCCCTGCGTGCCTGGCTCGGAAGGCGGGCTGCCGGAGGACGCCAAGGAGGTCGTGCGCATCGCGCGCAAGATCGGCTACCCGGTGATCATCAAGGCCTCCGGCGGCGGCGGCGGCCGCGGCATGCGGGTGGTGCACACCGAAGCAGCGCTGCTCAATGCGGTCAACATGACGCGCGGCGAGGCGCAGGCCGCCTTCGGCAACGCCACCGTGTACATGGAGAAGTACCTGGAGAACCCGCGCCACATCGAGATCCAGGTGCTCGCCGACAGCCACAAGAACGCCATCTACCTGGGCGAGCGGGACTGCTCGATGCAGCGCCGCCACCAGAAGATCATCGAGGAAGCGCCGGCACCCGAGCTGACGGAAAAGCAGCGCGAGAGGATCGGCGAGCGCTGCGCCGACGCCTGCCGCAAGATCGGCTACCGCGGCGCGGGCACCTTCGAGTTCCTGTACGAGGACGGCGAGTTCTACTTCATCGAGATGAACACGCGCATCCAGGTCGAGCACCCGGTGACCGAGATGATCACCGGGGTGGACCTGGTGCAGGAACAGATCCGCATCGCCGCGGGCGAGAAACTGCGCTTCCGGCAGAAGGACATCGTGGTGCGCGGCCATGCCATCGAGTGCCGCATCAACGCGGAGGACCCGTACCGCTTCACGCCCTCGCCGGGCCGCATCACCTCCTACCACCCGCCGGGCGGGCCCGGCATTCGCGTCGACACGCACATCTATGCCGGCTACACCGTACCGCCCAACTACGACTCGATGGTCGGCAAGCTGATCGCCTACGGCGCGACGCGCGACCAGGCGATCCGGCGCATGCGCATCGCGCTCTCGGAAATGGTGCTCGAGGGCATCGCCACCAACATCCCGCTGCACCGCGAGCTGCTGCACGACAGCCGCTTCCTGCGCGGCGGCACCTCGATCCACTACCTCGAGCAGAAGCTGGCGCAGGAGAGCAAGCAGAAGGTCAAGTAGTGCCCTGGCTCGCGCTCACCCTGGAGGTCGAGGCGGCGCAGGCCGAGGCGCTGAGCGACGCGCTGATGGAGCAGGGCGCGCACTCGGTATGGATCGAGGAGCCGGAGCGCCCGCGCCACCGGCTGCACGTGCTGCTGGCGCAGGATGCCGACCCGGCAGCGCTGCTCGCCATCGCCGCTACGCAGGCGGGGATCGGCGCGCCCGCGTTCACCGTCCAGGCGGTCGCCGACCAGGATTGGGTGCGCGCGACGCAAGCGCAGTTTGCGCCGATCTGTATCGCCGGCCGGTTGTGGGTGGTGCCGAGCTGGCACCAGCCCCCGCGCGAGGCGGCCGCGGTGGTGCGCCTCGACCCCGGCATGGCTTTCGGCACCGGCAGCCACCCGAGCACGCGCCTGGTGCTGGGCTGGCTCGCGCGCACCCTGGCTCCCGGCGCCAGCGTCCTCGATTACGGCTGCGGTTCCGGTATATTGGCGATCGCCGCCGCCAAGCTCGGCGCCGCCCGCGTCGACGCCGTCGACGTGGACCCGCTGGCGCTGGCGACGACGACGGACAACGCGCGCGCCAACAGCGTCGCGTTGCGCGCGCTCCCGCCGGAGCGGCTGCCGCCCGGCGATTACGACGTGGTGGTGGCCAACATCCTGTCCCAGGCCCTGATCGTACTCGAACCGCTGCTCGCCGCGCGCACGCGCCGCGGCGGGCGCATCGCGCTCGCCGGCATTCTCGCCGCGCAGTCGGCGGAAGTGTTGGCCGCCTACGCCGGCGACTTCGACGCGGCCGTCGCGGCCTCGGAGGAGGGCTGGGACCTGGTCGAAGGGCGGCGGCGGTGAGCACGCTGGTCACCCGCTGCCCGCACTGCGGCACCGCATTCCGCGCGCAGCAGTCGCAGCTCACGGCGCGCGGCGGCATGGTCCGCTGCGGCAAGTGCGCCGCCGTGTTCGACGGCGTCGCGCACCTGATCGAGGAGGGCGCCGCCACCGGGCCGCTGGAGCCCTCGCCGCAGCTCGGGCTGTTCGACCCCGGCGCGGCGGCCGCCGCCGCGGCAAAGCCGGAGCGCCGTCCGGCGCGGCGCCCGAGCACTGCGCAGGACGACGAGCCGCTGCCCGAATTCCTCGAGGAAGAGGCGCCGCGCGCGCGCTATACCGTCGCCTGGAGCCTCGCGGCGCTGCTCGCCTTCGCGGCGCTCTTCGGGCAGCTCGCCCATTACTACCGTACCGAAATCGCCACGCTCATGCCGCAGACGCGTCCCTTCCTCGAGGAGGGCTGCCGCCTGCTCGACTGCGAGCTGCGCCTGCCACGCCGCCCGGACCTGCTCAGCATCGAGTCCTCCGACCTGCAGGCCGACAGCCGGCGCGACAGCCTGATCGTGCTAAACGCGGTGATCCGCAACCGCGCGCCGTTCGCGCAGGAGCACCCGGCGCTCGAGCTCACGCTGACCGACGCCGCCGACAAGGCGCTGGTGCGGCGCGTGCTGCGGCCGCCGGAATACATGCAGGCGGCGGCGCGCGAACAGCTGGCGCAGGGCATCGGCCCGGGCGGCGAGGCGGTGGTGCGCGTGCATTTCGACACCCGCGGCGTGCACGCCACGGGCTACCGGCTCTATCTCTTCTATCCTTCCTGAATGAAAACCCTGATCACCGGCTCCATCGCCTACGACACCATCATGGTGTTCCCGGACCGCTTCAAGAACCACCTGCTGCCCGACCAGCTGCACATCCTCAACGTGTGCTTCCTCACCCCGCAGATGCGGCGCGAGTTCGGCGGCACCTCCGGCAACATCGCCTACAACCTGAAGCAGCTGGGCGGCGACCCGCTGGTGATGGCCACCGTGGGCGAGGACATCGACCCCTACCTTTACCGGCTGCAGCGCTTGGGCATCGACGCGGCGCACCTGAAGAAGATCCCCGGGCAGTTCACGGCGCAGGCGTTCATCACCACGGACCTCGACGACAACCAGATCACCGCGTTCCATCCCGGCGCCATGAACCACGCGCATGAAAACCACGTCGAGCGCGCGCTCGGCGCGGGGCTGGCGATCATCGCGCCCGACGGCAAGGAAGGCATGCTGCAGCACGCGCGCGAATGCGTCGCCGCGGGCATCCCCTTCGTGTTCGACCCCGGGCAGGGGCTGCCGATGTTCTCGGGCGAGGAGCTGGCGCAGTTCGTGCGGCTCGCCGACTACGTCGCGGTGAACGACTACGAGGGCAAACTGCTCGTGGAAAAGACCGGGCGCAGCCTGGAGAACCTCGCGCGCGAAGTGAAGGCGCTGATCGTCACGCTCGGCCCGCAGGGCTCGCGCATTCTTGCCGGCGGCAAGGCCCACGACATCCCCTGCGTGCCGGCGAAGAGCGTGACCGACCCGACCGGCTGCGGCGACGCCTACCGCGCGGGACTGCTCTACGGCATCGCCAATGGCTGGGACTGGGCGAACACCGGGCGTCTCGGCGCGGTGTTCGGCGCCATCAAGATCGCCAGCCGCGGCGCGCAGAACCATCGTGCCGACCGCGCCACGGTCGAGGCGCACTTCAAGCAGGCGTTCGGCTACTCGCCGTGGAGCTAGGCCAGTTGTGCGCGGATCTGCGCGGCGTATTCCTCGAGCTTTTCGCGCGGCGGGTTCTTCACCGGCCAGACGAGCTGCATGCCGTCGGCGTCGTGCCGCGGCAGCACGTGCAGGTGGAAGTGGAACACCGTCTGCCCGGCGGGCTTGCCGTTCGCCTGGTAGATCGAAAGCCCCGGCGGATTGAAGGCGGCGCGGATCGCCCGCGCCACGCGGGCCGCCGTTCGGAACACGGCCGCGGCCTGCGCGTCTTGGAGACCGTACACGTTCTCGACGTGCGCCTTGCAGGCGACCAGCACGTGGCCGGGGTTCACCTGCCCGATGTCCATGAAGGCGAGCGTGGCCTCGTCCTCGTGCACCACGGTCGCCGGAATCTGTTTCGCCATGATCTTGCAGAAAACGCAGTCGGTCATCCGTCTTCTCCCACCGGCTGATAGCCGCGGCAGGGTACCTGAAACAAGGCCCTGTCTTCCAGGCGCAGCGCGGTGAGGCTCCCGCCCCAGACGCAGCCGCTGTCGAGGGCGATGAGCTTCTGCGAGAGCTTCAGGCCCAACGCGGACCAGTGGCCGCAGACGATCGGCAGTTCACCCATGGGCCGCAATTCGAACCAGGGCTTGAACCCCGGCGGCGCCTCGGCGCCATTCGCGCGCAGCTCCATCTCGCCGCCGGCATTGCAGAAGCGAAGGCGGGTCATCGCGTTGACGATGACGCGCAGGCGGTCCCAGCCAACGAGGTCGTCGCGCCAGGAGGTCGGCGTGCCGCCGTACATGTTCGCCAGGAATTCCCGGTAGGACGGAGCGCGAAGCGCTGCCTCCGCCTCACGAGCGAGACCCAATGCCTTGTCGATTGGCCACTGCGGCAGCAATCCCGCATGCACCATGGCATGGCCCGCCTCGACGTGCATCATGGAACGGCCGCGCAGCCAAGCCAGCAACTCTTGCGCATCCGGCGCGGACAGCAACTCATCCAGCGTGTCGTCGTCCCGCTTCTTCGCGTAGCCTGCGGCGACGCACAGCAGGTGCAGGTCGTGGTTGCCCAGGACGACGACCGCTTTCTCCCCCAGGCCGCGCACGAGGCGCAGCACCTCGAGCGAGGCGGGCCCGCGGTTGACCAGGTCACCGACGAACCACAATCGGTCGCGTGCCCCGCTGAAGCTCAATTGCGCGAGCAGCGCCTGCAGTTCGTCGATGCAGCCCTGCACGTCGCCGATCGCGTACGTCGCCATCGGCGCCGAGTCTACAGCGCCGCGTCGAGCCTGCGGTACTGGATGGCCTCGGCGACCTGCGCCGCGCCGATGCGTTCGAGCGACGCGAGATCCGCGATCGAGCGCGCCAGGCGCAGCACCCGGTGGTAGGCGCGCGCCGACAGCGACAGCCGGGCGATCGCCGTGCGCACCAGTTCCTCGGCCTGCGCGTCGGTGGCGCAATGCTCGCCGATCTCCTGCGTGCCGAGGAGCGCGTTCGGCTTGCCCTGCCGCGCCAGTTGCCGTTCGCGCGCGGCGCACACCCTGGAGCGGATCGCGCTCGACGCCTCGCCCTCGGCCGCCGCCAGCAACTCCGCCTCGCGAGGCGCCGGCGCCTCGATCTTGATGTCGATGCGGTCCGCCAGCGGCCCCGAGATGCGCGCGCGGTAGCGGGCGATGGCGTCGGGCGTGCAGCGGCAGCGGCCCGAAGCGTGCCCCAGGTAGCCGCAGGGACAGGGGTTCATCGCCGCCACCAGCTGGAAGCGCGCGGGAAAGCGCGCGTGGCGCACCCCGCGCGCGAGCGAGATGACACCCGATTCGAGCGGCTCGCGCAGCGCCTCGAGCGCGCTGCGCCCGAACTCCGGCAGCTCGTCCATGAACAGCACGCCGTGGTGCGCGAGCGAAATCTCGCCCGGCCGCGGCGGGCTGCCGCCGCCTACCAGCGCGACGCGCGACGCGGTGTGGTGCGGCGCGCGCAGCGGGCGCACGCCCCAGTGCGCGGCATCGAATCCGGCGTTCGATGCGGAATGGATGGCGGCGCTCTCCAGCGCCTCTTCCTGGCTCATCGGCGCGAGGATGCCCGGGAAGCGCGCAGCGAGCATCGACTTGCCGGTGCCCGGCGGGCCGAGCAGCAGCAGGCTGTGGCCGCCCGCGGCGGCGACTTCCAGCGCGCGCTTCGCCGCGGCCTGGCCCTTCACGTCGCGCAAGTCGGCGTAGGCGGGCGCCGCGCGCTCCGCGGAGTTGCGATGTGGCGCGAGCGGCGCGCTGCCTGCGAGGTGCGCGCAGACTTCCAGCAGGTTTCTCGCCGGCAGCACGGTCGCGCGCTCGGCGAGCGCGGCCTGCGCGGCGTTGCCGGCCGGCAGGATGAAGCTGCGGCCCGAGCGGCCCGAGGCCAGCGCCATCGCCAGTGCGCCGCGCACCGGGCGCAGCTCGCCGGTGAGTGAGAGCTCGCCCGCGAACTCGAGCCCGGCGAGCGCCGCGCTCTTCAGCTGACCGCTCGCGGCGAGGATGCCTAGCGCGATCGGCAGGTCAAAGCGCGCCGAGTCCTTGGGCAGATCGGCGGGAGCGAGGTTGACCGTGATGCGGCGCGAAGGGAATTCGAACTGCGCGTGGTGCAGCGCCGCGCGCACGCGCTCTTTCGCCTCGCGCACTTCGGCGTCGGGCAGGCCGACGATGTGGAATGCGGGCAGGCCCGGCCCGAGGTGCACCTCCACCGTCACCTCGGGCGCATCGATGCCGGCGAGCGCGCGGCTCGCCACCGTTGCCAGCGCCATCGCCACCTCCCTGCCGTGAACAACGCGGCGCGGCGGCGGCGGTTTACACGTCGCGGCCGGAACGGGCCTCGAGCTCGCCGAGGCGGGCCTCCAGCGCCTCGAGCTTCGCCTGTGCGCGCTCGAGTAGCCGCCTCTGCACGTCGAAGTCCTCGCGCAGCACCACGTCGAAGCGGTCGAAAAAGGCACCGAGCAGGGCACGCAGGTTCTTCTCCAGGTCCTGCGCCGGGGACGCCTTGGCCGCTTCGCCCAGGCGCTCGCCCAATTCGTCCATCAGTCGCTTGTCAATCATGGCGCCGAGCGTATGCGGAGAGGCCGCCCGCGTGAAGGGCAAGGCCCGCACCATGCTCGCGCAATTACACCAGGATACGCCCCAAGTTGGTGCGCTGAGATACAACAAACGCCGTGGGCTCTTGATATTAACCTGATTAATAAGAAGTTTTTATCTGGCACGGCAGATGCTCTGAGCTATCGGCGTTCTACCAAATATCACTTAAGGGAGATCACCACAATGCGCAACGCCATTCTCGCTGCCGCGGTATGGACCGCATTCGCCGCACCGGCGACCGTGCTGGCCCAAGCCGCCCCGACCCTCGACAAAGTCCTCGACGCGTCGGGACTCAGCCTTAGCGGCTACATCGACGCAGGGTACAGCCATGCAAACAGGAATGTTGAAACGGGATT
>JBGQFF010000002.1:0-60015 GCA_041496745.1 Gammaproteobacteria bacterium | reverse complement strand
CCATGCTAGAATCGCGGCCTAACTTTTCCACCAATCCACGGAGATTCAGGAATGGCGGTCCAGCGCACCCTGTCCATTATCAAACCGGACGCAGTGAAGAAGAACGCGATCGGCCAGATCATCGCGCGCTTCGAGAAGGCGGGGCTGCGAGTCGTCGGTGCGCGCATGATGCACCTGTCGCGAGCCGAGGCCGAAGGTTTTTACGCGGTGCACCGCGAGCGGCCGTTCTTCAAGGACCTGGTCGGTTTCATGATCTCCGGACCGGTGCTAGTGCAGGTGCTGGAGGGCAAGGACGCGATCGCGAAGAACCGCGAACTGATGGGCGCCACCGACCCGAAGAAGGCCGCCAAGGGCACCATCCGCGCGGATTTCGCCGACTCGATCGACGCCAACGCGGTGCACGGTTCGGACGGTGCGGAGACGGCGCGCACCGAGATCGCGTACTTTTTCCCCGCCTGCGAGGTGTTTTCGCGCTGACATGAAGACCAACCTTCTCGGCCTGGACGCCGCCGGCCTCACCGCGTTCTTCCACACGCTGGGCGAGAAGCCGTTTCGCGCGCGCCAGGTCCTGCAATGGGTGCACCAGCGCCGCGAGTCCGATTTCGCGCGCATGAGTGAACTGGCGAAGGACCTGCGCGCCAAGCTCGTGCAGCGAGCGACGGTCGCGGCACCGCAGATCGTCGGCGACCATGTGGCCGCGGACGGGACGCGCAAGTGGCTGCTCAAGGTGGACGGCGCCAACGCCGTGGACGCGGTGTTCATTCCGGAGACCTCGCGCGGCACGCTGTGCGTCTCGAGCCAGGCGGGCTGCGTGCTCGACTGCGCGTTCTGCTCCACCGGCAAGCAGGGCTTCAACCGCAACCTGAGCACGGCCGAGATCGTAGGGCAGCTGTGGCTGGCGAACCGCCTGCTGGGCGGCGCGCGGCCGGTGACCAACGTGGTGCTGATGGGCATGGGCGAGCCGATGCTCAACCTGGACAACGTGATTCCCGCGTTGCGCCTGATGCTCGACGACAACGCCTACGGCCTGTCGCGCCGCCGAGTGACGGTGTCCACCTCCGGCGTGATCCCCGGCATGGACCGGCTGCGCGAGGAGTGCCCGGTGGCGCTGGCCGTTTCGCTGCACGCGCCCAACGACGCGCTGCGCGAGCGGCTGGTGCCGGTGAATCGCAAGTACCCGATCCGCGAGCTGCTGAAGGCCTGCAACCGCTACCTGGAAAAGGCGCCGCGCGACTTCATCACCTTCGAGTACGTGATGCTCGACGGCGTGAACGACGCCGACACGCAGGCCCAGGAGCTGGCCGGCATCGCCACGCGCGTCAGCTGCAAGTTCAACCTGATTCCGTTCAATCCGTTCCCGCAGACCGAGTTCCGCCGCTCCCCGGCTGAGCGCATCCGGCGCTTTGCCGAGATCCTGCAGCGCAAGGGTGTCACGGTGACCACGCGCAAGACGCGCGGCGACGCCATCGACGCGGCTTGCGGCCAGCTGGCCGGCGACGTTGCCGACCGTACGCGCCGCACTCGCGGCAAGAAGACGCTGCGCATCGCAGAGGTGCGCGCATGAGGCGTGCGCTTTGCCTGGCGCTCGCGCTGCTCGCCGGCTGCGCGGCGGCGCCGCAGCCAGAAGGCCCGCAGATTGAATCGGGCGCCATCGTCGGCAACTCGACGGATCCGCGCAACCGCGCGCGCATCCGTACCGAGCTGGCGTCGCTGTACTACTCACGCGGCAACATGAACATCGCGCTCGAGGAGTTGCGCCTCGCAGTGGCCGCCGACCCCAATTTCGCCACCGCGCACGGCATGTTCGGACTGGTGTACATGGAGTTGCGCGAGAATGCGCTCGCGCAATCCAGCTTCGAGCGCGCCCTGAGCCTGTCGCCGGACGATCCGGACATCAACCACAACTACGGCTGGTTCCTGTGCCAGACCGGCAGGGAAGGCGAGTCGACGGCGTATCTCATGCGCGCCCTGCGCAACCCCCTGTATGCCACCCCGGCGCGGACCTGGACCGCCGCCGGCACCTGCGCGCTGCGCCGCGGCGACCAGCGGGAGGCGGAGTCTTACCTGCAGCGGGCGCTCGGCATCGACCCGAACCAACCGGCCGCGCTATTGCAGCTCGCCCAGGTGCGCTACCGCCAGGGCAAACCGGACGAAGCGCGAAAGCTGGTGGCGCGGCACGCCAAGATCGTGGAGGCGACGGCCGAATCGCTCTGGCTCGCGCTGCGCATCGAGCGCCGCCTCGGGCAGCGCGCCGACGAACTATCCTACGCCAACCAGCTGCGGCGCCGTTTTCCGCAGTCGAGGGAGGCGCAGGCCCTGCAGCGCGGCGCCTATGAGTGAGCTGCAGTTCTCCGCGCTGGCGCAAGCGCGCGAGGCGGCAGGCATGTCGCTGGAGGAAGCGGCTCGGCAGCTGAAGTTCGCGCCGCGCCAGCTGCAAGCCCTGGAGGCCGGCGAGCTGGAGCGCTTGCCCGGCGGCACGTTCGTGCGCGGCATGCTGCGCAGCTACGCGCGCCTGCTGCACCTCGATGCGCAACCGTTGCTGGCGCAGATCGGCGACCGCGTGCCGCCGCCGGACGCCGAGCGCCTGGCGCAGCGTTTTCGCCAGCCGGTGCCGTTCTCCGATGGCGCGCGGCGCTCGAACCTGGCCTATGTCGCGCTGTCGTTGACGCTGCTGGCAGTGGTCGCGGCCGTGGCGCTGGAATGGCGCCAGGAACGCGCCGGCACGCCGCGGCTGGCGTTCGTCTCGGCCGCGCAGCAGCCGGCCGAGCCGCCGCGCGCGGCGGTGGCGAGCGCGGCGCCCGCGCCCGCGGCGACGGCGGAACCCGCGGCACCGCCCGAGGAGCGCGGCACGGCGGCAGGCCGACACCGCATCGCCCTGCAGTTCGACGGTGAGTCCTGGGTCGAGATCAAGAGCGGCAACGGCAAGCTGCTGGTGTCGCAGCTGCACCCGGGCGGAACCGTACGCGTGGTGACCGGCGTACCGCCGTTCGCGGTGGTGATCGGCAACGCGCAACACGTGCGCCTCTCCTACAACGACAAGCCCGTGGACCTGATGCCGCACGTCAAGGTCGAAGTGGCGCGTTTCACGCTGGAATAGCGATGCTCGAACGCAGGATCTCCAGCCGCGTCATGGTGGGACCGGTCGCCATCGGCGGCGGGGCGCCGGTGGTGGTGCAGTCCATGACCAACACCGACACCGCGGACGCCGAGGCCACCGCGCGCCAGGTGGCGGAACTGTGGCGCGCCGGCTCGGAGCTGGTGCGCATCACGGTAAATTCGCCGGAGGCGGCGGCGGAGGTCGCCGGAATCCGCGCGCGGCTCGACGCCGTGGGCTGCGACGTGCCGCTGATCGGCGATTTCCACTTCAACGGCCACAGGCTGCTGACCCAGTTCCCGGCGTGCGCCAGGGCGCTGGCCAAGTACCGCATCAACCCGGGCAACGTCGGCAAGGGGGCGAAGCGCGACGAGCAGTTCGCCACCATGATCCAGGCCGCCATCCGCTACGGCAAGCCGGTGCGCATCGGCGTCAACTGGGGCAGCCTCGACCAGGCGCTGCTGGCGCGCCTGATGGACGAGAACGCGCGCCGCGCCGAGCCGCTCGACGCGGCCGAGGTGATGCGCGAAGCCGTGATCCGCTCGGCGCTGGATTGCGCGCTGCAAGCCGAGGAGTGGGGCCTGCCGGCGGAGCGCATCGTCATCTCCTGCAAGATGAGCGGCGTGCAGGACCTGATCGGCGTGTACCGGGAACTGGCGCGGCGCTGCGGCTACGCGCTGCACCTGGGGCTCACCGAGGCCGGCATGGGCTCCAAAGGCATCGTCGCCTCGAGCGCCGCGATGGCGGTGCTGCTGCAGGAAGGCATCGGCGACACCATCCGCGTGTCGCTCACGCCCGAGCCGGGCGGCGAGCGCACGCGCGAAGTGGTGGTGGCGCAGGAGATTCTGCAGACCATGGGCATCCGCTCGTTCACGCCGATGGTCGCCGCCTGCCCGGGTTGCGGGCGCACCACCAGCACGGTATTCCAGGAGCTCGCCGCCAGGATCCAGTCCTACCTGCGCGCGCAGATGCCGGTGTGGCGCGAGCGCTATCCCGGCGTCGAGGAAATGCGCGTCGCGGTGATGGGCTGCGTGGTCAACGGGCCCGGGGAATCCAAGCATGCCGACATCGGCATCAGCCTGCCGGGCACCAACGAGCTGCCGGTGGCGCCGGTGTACGTGGACGGCGCGAAGACCGTGACGCTGAAGGGCGGGCGCATCGCCGAGCAGTTCCAGGCGCTGGTCGAGGATTACGTCAGGAAGAACTACGCTCCTGGCGCCGCCCGCGCGCGCGCGAAGAAAATCCCGATCAAGGCGGCCTGAACCGTGAGTGAAGCCATCCGCGCCGTGCGCGGCATGAACGACCTGTTGCCCGACGAGGCGGAGCTGTGGCTCTGGTTCGAGGGCGTGGTCGCGCAGTGGTTCGCGCGCTACGGCTACCGGCAGATCCGCACGCCGCTGCTGGAGCACACGGGCCTGTTCCGGCGCGCCATCGGCGAGGCGACCGACATCGTCGAGAAGGAGATGTACACCTTCACCGATGCGCTGAGCAACGAGAGCCTGACGCTGCGCCCCGAAGCCACCGCCTCGACAGTGCGCGCGGCGATCGAGCACAGCCTGGTGTACGAGGGGCCCAAGCGCCTCTGGTACCAGGGGCCGATGTACCGCCACGAGCGGCCGCAGAAAGGGCGCTACCGGGAATTCAACCAGTTCGGCGCCGAGGCGCTCGGCTTTGCCGGGCCGGACATCGACGCCGAGCTGATCGTGATGTGCGCCGCGCTGTGGAAGGAGCTGGGCCTCGAGGGCATCCGCCTCGAGCTCAATACCATCGGCTCGCCCGGGGAGCGCGCGCGCTACCGCGCCGACCTGGTGCGCCACCTGCAGGCGCACGAAGCGCAGCTCGATGCCGACGCCAGGCGCCGCCTGCACAGCAACCCGATGCGGGTGCTCGACTCGAAGAACCCGATGGTGCAGGAAGTGGTGGTGCAGGCGCCGGACATGCTGAGCTACCTCGGCGAGGATTCGCTGGCCCATTTCGAAGGGCTGAAGCAGCTGCTCGCCGCGGCGGGAGTGTCCTACCGGATCAACCCGCGGCTGGTGCGCGGGCTCGATTACTACAACCTCACCGTGTTCGAATGGATCAGCGACCGCCTCGGCGCGCAGGGCACGGTGTGCGGCGGCGGGCGCTACGACGGCCTGTTCGCCCAGCTCGGCGGCAAGCCGGCGCCGGGCGTGGGATTCGCGGCCGGCGTGGAGCGGCTCATCGCGCTGCTGCGCGACTCGGGCCGCGCCGTGCCTGCGCGCCGGCCCGACGCCTACCTGGTGTTCCAGGGCGAGGGCACGCTCCCCTACGCCTTCACCCTCGGCGAGGAGCTGCGCGCGGCCGGCTTCGCCGTGATGCTGCACGCCGGCGGCGGCAGTTTGAAGTCGCAGATGAAGAAGGCGGACGCCAGCGGCGCGCTGCTGGCATTGATCGTCGGCGAGGACGAGCTCGGGGCGCAAGCCGTCTCGATAAAGCCGCTGCGCGACGCGCGCGCGCAGCAGCGCCTGCCGCGCGCGGAACTGGCGGGCCGCTTGGCCCAACTCATCAAGGAATCCTAGTCATGGCAATGCAGAACCTCGATCTGGAAGAGCAGGAACAACTCGCCGAGCTCAAGGCCTGGTGGAAGCAGTACGGCAACCTGGTGCTGCTGGTGATCATCGCCGCCGCGCTGGCGGTGGCCGGCTGGGGCGGCTGGCGCTGGGTCCAGCGCGACCAGGCGGCGCAGGCGAGCGCGCTGTACGAGACGCTGTCCAAGGCCGCGCGCGCGGGCGACGCCAAGGTGCTGCGCGACGCGGGCGGCGCGCTGGCGGAGGGCTTCCCGCGCACGCTGTACGCCTCGATGGGTGCGCTGGCCGTGGCGCGCTTCCACGCCGACCGCGGCGAGCTGAAGAGTGCGAAAGCGCAGCTGCAATGGGTGGTGGAGCGCTCGCCGTCGGAGGATTTCCGCGACCTCGCGCGGCTGCGTCTCGGCGCCCTGTTGCTCGACGACAAGGCCTACGACGAAGCGCTCAAGCTGCTCGAGGTGAAACCGCTGGACGCGTACGCGGCGCAGTTCGCGGCGCTCAGGGGCGACCTGCTGCTGGCCAAGAACCAGCCCGCGGAGGCCAGGGCGGCGTACAAGCTGGCGCTGGAGGGGGCGAACGGCGGCAGCGGCGCGTTCCGCGAGAGCGTGCAGATGCGCCTCGACGCGCTGGGAGGCTGAGCGTGGCGCTGCGCGCCACGCTGGCCGCGGGCGCCCTCCTGGTCCTCGCCGCCTGCTCCACGGACTCCGGGCCGAAGCCGGCGGAGCTGCCCGCGCTGCAGCAGGCGCGGGAACCGCGCGTGCTGTGGTCGGCGCACGTGGGCCCGGCGGGCGCCTTCGTGTTCAGCCCGGCGCTGGTGGGCGACAGCGTGGTGGCCGCGGCGCGCGACGGCACGGTGGTGCGGCTGGGCGCGGCGGACGGCAAGCCGCAGTGGCGCACCGAGCTCGGCGTGCCGCTGTCCGCGGGTGCCGGCGCCGACCTGCGCACCGTAGCGGTGGCCACGGACGAGGGCGAGGTGCTCGCGCTCGACGCCGAGACGGGGCAGGTGCGCTGGCGCGCCCGCGCCTCGAGTGAGGTGCTGGCCGCGCCGCGCCTCGCCGGCGGGCTGGTGCTGGTGCGCAGCGCCGACAGCCGCATCTACGCCTTCGACGCCGAGGATGGCAAGCGCCGCTGGGTATACCAGCGCGCTTCGTCCTCGCTGATGGTGCGCACGCCGGCGGGCCTGAGCGTGCTGCAGGGCTCGGTGTACGCGGGATTCTCGGGCGGCAAGCTGGTGGCGCTGGGCCTGGCCAACGGCGGGGTGCGCTGGGAAGCGACCGTCGCCCTGCCCAAGGGCGCGACGGAACTGGAGCGCGTGACCGACGTCGTGGGCGATCCGGCGGTACTCGGGCGGGAGGTCTGCGCTGCGGCCTTCCAGGGGCGCATCGCCTGCTTCGATACGCAGAACGGCAGCCAGCTGTGGGCGCGCGACATGTCCACCGTCACCGGCGCCAGCGTCGATGCGCGCTACGCCTACGTGAGCGACGACCGCGGCGCGGTGCACGCGCTGGACCGCTCGAGCGGCCGCAGCCTGTGGAAGCAGGACCGCCTCGCGCACCGGCAGCTGTCGCAGCCCCTGCCGCTGGACACGGAGATCGTGCTGGGCGACCTGCAGGGCTACGTGCACGTGCTGGCGCGGGACTCCGGCGCCTTCGCCGGGCGCGCCGCGACCGACGGCAGCCCGGTGCGCGCCGCGCCGCTGCGCCTGCCGGTGGGATTCCTGGTGCAGACGCAGGGCGGCAGCCTGTACGCGCTGGCGCTGTAGCGGGGACGGTCCGCCGTGAAGCCGGTCATCGCGCTGGTCGGACGGCCCAATGTCGGCAAGTCCACGCTGTTCAACCGCCTGACGCGTCGCCGCGACGCGATCGTGGTCGACGTGCCCGGCGTCACGCGCGACCGCCACTACGGCGAGGGCCGCGTCGGCGCGCGGCCGTTCATCGCCATCGACACCGGCGGCCTGGAGCTCCGCGCGCGCGAGGGCATCTTCGTCGAGATGGCGCGCCAGGCCGAGCAGGCGATCGCCGAGGCCGACGCGGTGGTGTTCCTGACCGACGGCCGCAGCGGCCTGCACGACGGCGACCGCGAGATCGCCCGGCGCCTGCGCAAGCTGAAGGCGCGCGTCTGGCTGGTGGTGAACAAGTGCGAGGGCATGGCGAGCGACGCGGCAGTGGCCGAGTTCCACGAGCTCGGCCTCGGCGCGCCCAACCCGATCTCGGCGGCGCACGGCGATGGCGTCGCGGACCTGATCGAGGGCGTGCTGGCGGAATTCCCGCTCTCCACCGAGGAAGAAGCGCTGGAGCGCGACAAGCAGCCGCGCATCTCGGTCGTCGGCCGGCCGAACGTCGGCAAGTCCACGCTGGTCAACGCGCTGGTGGGCGAGGAGCGCGTCATCGTCTTCGGCGAGCCCGGCACCACGCGCGACGCGATCGAGGTGCCGTTCGAGCGCGGCGGGCGGCGCTACACGCTGATCGACACTGCCGGGCTGCGCAAGCGCGGCAAGCAGGGCGAGACGGTGGAGAAGTTCTCCATCGTCAAGACGCTGCAGGCGATCGAGCAATCCAACGTCGCGGTGCTGGTGCTGGACGCCGCCGAGGGCGTCTCGGAGCAGGACGCCCATGTCGCCAGCTACATCCTGGAGCGGGGGCGCGCGGTGGTCCTGGCGGTGAACAAGTGGGATGCCGCGGACAAGGAGGCGCGCGAGCGCGTCAAGCGCGACCTCGCCTGGAAGCTCGGTTTCCTCGGCTTCGCCGACACGCACTTCATCTCCGCGAAGAGCGGCAAGGGCCTGGGCGAGCTGATGCGCTCGGTGGATGGCGCCTACGCCGCCGCCATGGCCAAGCTGTCCACGCCGAAGCTGACGCGCGCCCTGATTGCCGCGGTCGAGCGCCAGTCCCCGCCGCGCAAGGGCTTGCGGCGCCCCAAGATGCGCTACGCGCACCAGGGCGGGCACAACCCGCCGCGCGTCATCATCCACGGCAATTCGCTCGACGAAGTGCCCGACACCTACCGGCGCTACCTGGAAGGGTACTTTCGCAACGCCTTCGACCTGCAGGGCACGCCGCTGAGCATCGAGTTCCGCACCGGGCGCAATCCCTACAAGGGCACCGGTGCGGCGGCGGCCTACGTGCGGCGCAAGGCCGCAGCGCGCTGAGCGAGGCCCCGCCACAGGCACCGGCCGCAAATGGCTGGCGCGCGCTCAGTCCTCCGCGTAGGCACGGAAGGCTGCGGCGCAGGCTTCCCCGGCGCCTGGTTGTGCGTGGCAGCGCAGCAGCCGGAACGCCGGCTGCGCCGCGCCGCCCGACAGGTTGGCCGCGTGGCGCTCCCACAGCGAGAGCGCCTGGTCGCGCCGGCCGCCGGCGATCGCGCCGCTCATGCCCGCCAGCAGCAGGTACTCGCGGCCGTCGCCGTGCAGTTCCGGCGTGGATTCGAGGAGCACCGCGGAGAGCTCCGCCATGGCGCGCGCGTCGCGCGCACCGACCGCCTGGAACAAGGCGATCCACTGGCGCTGGAACTCGTGCAGCGCGGGCACGCAGCGCGCGCCCGCGATGCGCGACCATACCGCGCCCGCCTCGGCGGGGGGCAGCGCCTGGTTGATGAGCTTCGCCACGTGCAGGAGGCTGTGCAGCCACACGTCGAATTCGCGCGGCTCGCGGCATTCGAGCAGCCGCAGCTTCACCACCTCGAGGTCCTTCTGCAGCTGCATCGGGATGCCTTGCGGCGGCGGCGGCCGCCGCAGCAGGAAATCGCGCGCGTAGGACGCCTGGCGCGCGTTCTCGATGCGCTTGAAGGAGTAGGCGCCCATGTGCAGCGGGTTCATCGGCCGGCGCGCGAAGCCGGGCTCGAGCAACTCCAGCACCGGCACGCCGAGGTTGAGCAGCGCCACCACGTCGGTGGCGCTTTTCTCCATGAATCGGTGCCGCGCCGCGTTGAGGTCCAGCACCGGGTAGTAGTCCGAGTTGGCGCGCGCGCCATAGCTCGCGAACAGCGGCTCGAGCGTCGCGCGGCTGCCCAGGTAGCGCGCGTCGAGGTCGCCCACGCTCAGCACGTGCACGGTCCACAATTCCTTCGCCACGCCCGGCTGCTCGAACACGCGCGCATCCGGCGCTGCCGGCAGCGGCGCTTCTCCGGCCACGATCAGCACGTCGTGGTCGCTCGGCGCGTAAATCGCGTAATGCGGGAATTCCTCGCCCAGCGCGCGCATCACCGAGGCGAGCAGCGAGGCGTCGATCTCGTAGAGCTGGAACCATTGCACCAGCACACCGCGCGCATTGAGGTGCGTGCGGATGCGCCGGTAGAACTCGCGCGTGAACAGGCTCGACACGCCGCTCACCCAGGGATTCGAGGGCTCCGAGATGATGATGTCGTAGCGCCGGTCGCGCGAGGAGAAGAAGGTCTTGGCGTCGTCGATCAGGATGTTGCTTCGCGGATCGGCGAAGGCCGCGCTGTTGCGCGGCCTGAAGCCGCGCGAGGCTTCCGCCATCGCCGACTCGATTTCCACGGTCTCGACGCGCTCGATCTGCAGGCTCTGCAGCAGCGTGTGGGTGGTGAGCCCGGTGCCGATGCCGATCACGGCGGCGGTCTTCGCTTCGGGCTTGAGAGACAGCGGCACGGCCGCGGTCAGCACCATGGTGATCTCGTCAGTGCCGCGGTCGCTTTCCGCCTCGCCGGTGAGGTTGATGGAGCCGTCGGACTTGCCGTTGGTGCGGATGCTGGTCGCGGACCCGTACTGCATCAGGTGCACGGTGGCGGTCTTGCCGTCCTTCTGGAACAGGACCTTGGCGTCGCGCGAACTCTCCAAGTCGCCGTGCCGGAACACCCCGGCGGTCATCTTGTTCACGTCCAGCCGGAAGCCTAGCGTCACGGGCAGGAACAGGGCCGCGCAGGCCAGCGCCGCCAGCGCGGCGTGGCGCCGTGCAGGGACGTACAGGTATAGCAGGGTAAGGCCCAGCACCGCGTCCACCAGGCTGCCCACCACCATGGCGCCCTTCAGACCCAGCACCGGGAGCCCGACGTGCACGGCGAACAGCACCCCGGCGATTGCGCCGAGCGTGTTGGCAGCGTAGACCCTGCCGATGGCGCCTTCTCCGGCGCCGCTGCGCAGCAGCGCGCCGGTGATCAGCGGCAGCGTCATGCCCGCGCAGAAGGTCGCGGGAAGCATTACCAGCGCCGCGATCGCCTGCCCGGACAGGTTGAACAGCAGGTAGCCCGCTTCGTTGCGCGCGAGCCCGTTCATCAGGTACTCCATCAGCTCGAAGCTGCGGTCGTACACCAGCAGCGTGAGCAGGGCGAGCAGCCCCATCACCACCTGCACCCAGCCCAGCAGGCGCTCGGGGCTGGCCGCCGTGTCGACGTGGCGCCGCACCGCGAGGCCGCCGAGCGCCAGGCCGAGGATGAAGGTCGAGAGCATCAACTCGAAAGAATGCGTCGAGGCGCCGAGCACCAGCGACAGCATGCGGATCCAGCTGATCTCGTAGACGAAGGAGGCAAGGCCGGTGAGGAAAGCCACCACCAGCAGCAGCGCTGCGCCCTCCGGCTCGCCACCGGCGCTCGCGGTGAGCGCCGGAGCCTGCATCGGGCGCGCCAGCAGCCAAACGGCGACGGCGAGCGCGAGGTTGATGGCGCCGGCGGTGCGCAGCGTCCCCGGAAGGCCGACCCACTCGATCAGCAGGAAGCCGCCGGCGAGCACGCCCACGGCAGCGCCCAGGCTGTTGGTGAAATAGAGCATCGACACCGACTCGCCGGAAGACCCCGGGTGCGCGCGCACCAGCCCGGCGCTCATCAACGGGAAGGTGGCGCCTAGCAGAACCGATTGCGGCAGGATCAGCACGCAGGAGATGGCGAGCTTGGCGCCAAGCACCAGCCATTCGTTGCCCAGGCCGGGCAGCAGCGAGGCATAGGACCAGTCGGTGAGCGCAACGAAAACCTCGTGCAGGCCGAGCGCGCACAGGCCGACGACGGCCTCCACCAGTGCGTAGGCGCGCAGCGGATTGCGCAGCCGCATGGAGATTCGACTGCAGTAGGCGCTGCCCGCCGCCATGCCGCCCATGAACACCACCAGCACCAGCGACTGGGCGTACGCGGCGTGGCCGAGGAACAGCTTGAGGTAGTGCGTCCAGATCGACTCGTAGATCAGCCCGGCGAAGCCCGACAGCGTGAACAGCAGGTAGAACGCGGTACGCGAGGGCTTCAGGCCAGGCATGGCGCGCGTTTATAGCACGACTCCCCGCCGCGTCTGGGTAAGATGCGCCGCGATGACGCCGCCGCTGCGCCTGTCCGCGTATTTCTGCGCCTACTTCCTCTACGCGGGCGCGCTGGTGCCGTATTTCTCTCTCTACCTCGCCGCGCGGGGCTACGGCGCCGGCGAGATCGCGGTGGTGCTGGCGATGCCGCAGCTCGCGCGCATCGTCGCGCCGTCGTTCTGGGGCTGGCTCGCGGACCGCAGCGGCGCCGCGCGCGGTATCGTGGTGTTTTCCGCGGCTGCGGTGCTGGCGGGATTCGCTCTGCTGCACCTGGTCGAAGGTTATGCCGCCGCCGTGGCGATCATGCTGGTGATGAGCCTGCTGTCGGCGGGCGCGCTGCCCATCGTCGAGGCGCTGACGCTGGGCTCGCTCGGCGCCTGCACGGAGCGCTACGGTCCGATCCGGCTGTGGGGCTCGGTGGGTTTCGTCGCCGGCGTGCTGGCCACCGGCGCCTGGCTGGACGCGCATCCGCCGCAGTCGCTGCTCGGCGTCATCGTGCTGCTCGCTGCGCTCACGCTTGCCGTATCGTTCCTCGTGCCCGCGGGCCGCGTCGCGGCCGCCGGCGGGCGGGGCGATGCGCGCCTTGCCGCGGTGCTGCGGCGGCCCGAGGTGCTGGCGTTCTTCGCCGCCTGCCTGTGCATGAACGTGGCGCACGGCGCGCTGTATGCGTTTTATTCGATCTACCTGGATGCCGAGGGCTACAGCAAGACCGCCATCGGCGTGCTGTGGACGCTCGGCGTGCTGGCGGAGATCGCGCTGTTCCTGGCGCTGCCGCGGTTGCTCAGGCGCTACAGCCTGCGCGCGGTGCTGGGGGCGAGCTGCGCCTGCGCGGCGCTGCGCTTCGCTCTCATCGGCTGGGGCGTGCATTCGCCGTTGCTGCTGGTATTCGCGCAGCTGCTGCACGCGGCGACCTTCGGCGCCTACCACGCGTCCTCCGTCGCCATCGTCCACCGCCTGTTCACGGGCGCGCTGCAGGCGCGAGGGCAGACGCTTTACTCCAGCCTCTCCTACGGGCTGGGCGGGACCGCCGGCACGCTGCTCGCGGGCTGGTCGTGGACCGCACTCGGCCCCGAGCTCAGCTTCACGCTGAGCGCCGCCGCCGGGCTGGCGGGCGCCGCCCTCGTCATCTGGCGCGTGCGCGTGTAGGCTTTCGGCATGATGGGACAGACCCTGTACGACAAGCTTTGGGACAGCCACCTGGTGCACGCCGAGGAGGACGGCACCGCGCTGATCTACATCGACCGTCACCTGGTGCACGAAGTCACCAGCCCGCAGGCGTTCGAGGGGCTCAAGCTCGCCGGGCGCAAGCCCTGGCGCATCGAATCGGTGGTCGCCACCGCCGACCACAACACGCCGACCGATCATTGGGAGGAGGGCATGGCGGGCGTGCGCGACCCGTTCGCCAAGCTGCAGATCGAAACGCTCGACGCAAACATCCGCCAGTTCGGCGCCAAGGCCTATTTCCCTTTCCTCGACAAGCGCCAAGGCATCGTGCACGTGATCGGGCCGGAGCAAGGCGCCACATTGCCGGGAATGACCGTGGTCTGTGGCGATTCCCACACCAGCACCCACGGCGCCTTCGCCTGTCTGGCGCACGGCATCGGCACCTCGGAAGTCGAGCACGTGCTGGCGACGCAATGCCTGGTGACGAAGAAGATGAAGAACATGCGCGTCAACGTAGAAGGATCGCTGGCGCGCGGCGTCACGGCAAAGGACATCGTGCTGGCGATCATCGGCAAGATCGGCACCGCCGGCGGCAGCGGGCACGCCATCGAGTTCGCCGGCAGCGCGATCCGTGTCCTGTCCATGGAAGGCCGCATGACGGTGTGCAACATGTCGATCGAGGCGGGCGCGCGCGCGGGGATGATCGCGGCGGACGACACCACTTTCGAGTACCTCAAGGGGCGGCCGCTCGCACCGGCCGGGCCGGACTGGATTGCGGCGCTCGCCTACTGGAAGACGCTGCGATCCGATCCGGACGCGAAATACGACCGCGAGGTCTCGCTGCGCGCGGAGGAGATCAAGCCGCAGGTGTCGTGGGGCACGTCGCCTGAGATGGTGGTGCCGGTGGACGACGCAGTGCCCGACCCGGAACGCGAGAAGGACGCGACCAAGCGCGAAGGCATGGAACGCGCGCTGCAGTACATGGGGCTCAAGCCGCGCACCCGGATCACCGACATCCGGCTGGACAAGATATTCATCGGTTCCTGCACCAACTCGCGCATCGAGGACCTGCGCATCGCCGCAGCGGTGGTGAAGGGCCGGCGCGTGGCGCCGAACATCAAGCTCGCCATGGTGGTTCCCGGCTCGGGACTGGTGAAGGCGCAGGCGGAACGCGAAGGGCTGGACCGTATCTTCAAGGACGCCGGCTTCGACTGGCGGCAGCCGGGCTGCTCGATGTGCCTCGGCATGAACCCCGACCGGCTGGGGCCGGGCGAGCGCTGTGCCTCGACCTCCAACCGCAATTTCGAGGGCCGGCAAGGCGCGGGCGGACGCACCCACCTCGTCAGCCCGGCGATGGCCGCCGCCGCCGCCATCGCCGGCCATTTCGTCGACATCAGGGAGTGGCGCTGAGCATGGAAAAGTTCACCGTCCTCAACGGGCTCGTCGCGCCGCTCGACCGCGCCAACGTCGACACCGATCAGATCATCCCCAAGGAGTACCTCAAGTCGATCAAGCGCACTGGCTTTGCCGATGCGTTGTTCGCCGCCTGGCGACACGATCCGGCATTCGTACTTAATCAGCCGCGCTTCAAAGGCGCGAGCATCCTTCTTGCGCGCAAGAATTTCGGCTGCGGCTCCTCGCGGGAGCACGCGCCCTGGGCGCTGGTGGATTACGGATTTCGTTGCGTGATCGCGCCTGCGTTTGCCGACATCTTCTTCAACAACTGCTTCAAGAACAGCCTGTTGCCGGTGGTGTTGCAGGAGTCCGAGGTCGACCGCCTGTTCTACGAGTGCGCGTCGTTCCCCGCCTTTCGCCTCACGATCGACCTCGAGCAGCAGACCGTGTCCACCGCCGACCGCTCGCAGGTCCTGCGCTTCGAGGTGGACGCCTTCCGCAAGTACAGCCTGCTGAACGGCCTGGACGAGATCGGCCTGACGCTGCGCCACGCGGACAAGATCCGCGCCTTCGAGGCGAATCGGCTGGCGCAGCATCCCTGGCTGTCCCGTTGACGCGATGAAGGTCGCGGTACTGCCCGGGGACGGGATCGGCAAGGAGATCATCGCCCAGGCGACGAAGGTGTTGCGCCGCCTCGCGCTGCCGCTGGAGATGCAGGAAGCGCCGGTCGGCGGCGCCGGCTACGACGCGGCGGGCGATCCCTTGCCCCCGGCCACCCTGCAACTGGCGCGCGAGTCGGATGCGATCCTGTTCGGCGCCATTGGCGGCCCGCAATACGACGCGCTGCCGCGCGACAAGCGCCCCGAGCGCGGCCTGTTGCGCCTGCGCAAGGAGCTCGGCCTGTTCGCCAACCTGCGCCCTGCGCTGGTCTACGAGGAACTGGCCCAGGCCTCGACGCTCAAGCCCGAGGTGGTGGCCGGCCTCGACCTGCTGATCGTGCGCGAACTCACCGGCGACATCTACTTCGGCGAGCCGCGCGGCATCGCTACCCTGGCGGGCGGAGAGCGCGAAGGAGTCAACACCATGCGCTACCGCGAAAGCGAAGTCCGGCGCATCGCGCGGGTCGCCTTCGAGGCGGCGCGCAAGCGCGCGAAGAAGCTTTGCTCCGTGGACAAGGCGAACGTGCTCGAGACCACAGAACTGTGGAGGCAGGTGGTGATCGAGGAGGGCAAGGCCTTCCCCGACGTCGAGCTGTCGCACATGTACGTAGACAACTGCGCCATGCAGCTGGTGCGCAACCCGAAGCAGTTCGACGTGATCGTGACCGGGAACATGTTCGGCGACATCCTGTCGGACGAAGCATCGATGCTGACCGGCTCGATCGGCATGCTGCCTTCGGCCTCGATGGACGAAAAGGGCAAGGGGTTGTACGAGCCGATCCACGGTTCGGCGCCCGACATCGCCGGCAAGGGGGTGGCCAACCCCCTGGCGACCATCCTGTCGGTGGCGATGATGCTGCGCTACTCGCTGGGCCGGGCCGATGAGGCGGGCAGGGTGGAAGCGGCCGTGCGCAAGGTGCTCAAAAGCGGCTTGCGCACCGCGGACATCTATACTGCGGGGTCGAGACGGGCGGGGACGGAGGAAATGGGCGACGCGGTGGTCGCCGCGCTTTGAGGGAAGGTCGATGCTGAGAGTGGGAATCGTCGGTTGGCGCGGAATGGTGGGATCGGTCCTGGTGCAGCGCATGCGCGAGGAGCGCGACTTCGACCACATCGAGCCGGAGTTCTTCTCGACCTCGCAGGCCGGCGGCAAGGGGCCCGCGATCGGCAAGGACACGGGTCCGGTGAAGAGCGCGACCGACATCGAGGCGCTCAAGCGCCTGCCGGTGATCATCGCCTGCCAGAGCGGCGACTACACCAACGAGGTGTATCCGAAACTGCGCGCCGCCGGCTGGAAGGGCTACTGGATCGACGCGGCGAGCGCGCTGCGCATGAAGGACGATGCGGTGATCGTGCTCGACCCGGTCAACATGCCCGTGATCGAGCAGGCGCTCGCCTCCGGCGTGCGCAACTACATCGGGGGCAATTGCACGGTGAGCCTGATGATGATGGGCATGGCCGGACTGTTCCGCAACGATCTGGTCGAGTGGATGACCAGCATGACCTACCAGGCGGCTTCCGGCGCAGGGGCGGCCAACATGCGCGAGCTCGCCGAGCAGATGGCGCACGTCGGTGACGCCGCAAAGCCCGCGATCGCCGATCCCGCGGCCAGCGCCCTGGACATTGACCGCCGCGTGACCGAAGCGCTGCGCAATGGCGGCCTGCCGAAGGAGCACTTCGGCTACCCGCTCGCCGCGAGCCTGCTGCCCTGGGTGGACAAGGACCTCGGCGACGGCCAGAGCCGCGAGGAATGGAAAGGGCAGGCCGAGACCAACAAGATCCTCGGCCGCAGCGAGCGGCCGATCCCGTTGGACGGCATCTGCGTGCGCGTGGGCGTGATGCGCTGCCACTGCCAGGCGCTGACCATCAAGCTGCGCAAGGACGTGCCGCTGGACGAGGTCGAAGGCATCATCGCGGAGGGCAACGACTGGGTGCGCGTCGTTCCGAACCGCAAGGAAGAGACATTGGCCGAGCTCACGCCGGCGGCGGTCACCGGCAAGTTATCGGTACCGGTGGGTCGCCTGCGCAAACTGCCGATGGGGGGCGATTACCTGGCCGCGTTCACGGTCGGCGACCAGTTGCTCTGGGGCGCTGCAGAGCCGCTGCGCCGGATGCTGCGCATCCTTTTGGATGCCGGCGTGCGCCAGTAAATACTCCTTGCGGCCTCAGGCTAAAGGCGCAAGAAACCGAGAAAAGGTCTCAGCTTGCAGGCCTAACGCCATGATGTTATTGTACTCAGTCCGATAAGAACGACTCAGGGTGGTGCGGGTGATTAAACCGGTCGCGTTCCTTCGACTCGTCTTCGCGGCGGCGCTCTCGCTGCCGCTGCTCGCGCAAGCGGCGGGTCTCGGGCGGCTGAGCGTTCAGTCCTTTCTTGGCCAGCCGCTGCGCGTGGAGATCGAGATCGTTTCGCTCCTGCCGGCAGAGGAATCCTCGCTCGAGGCGCGCCTGGCTTCGGGCAACGCGTTCGCGCAAGCGGGAATCGACTTCAACCCCGTGCTGGTCGGCGTGCGCTTCGCCATCGAGAAGAGCGACGGCCGCACCGTGTTGCGTGTGACCACGCGCCAGCCGGTCAACGAGCCGTTCCTCGATATGCTGGTGGAATTGCGCTGGGCGACGGGCCTGCTCGTGCGCGAGTACACCGTGCTGCTCGACCCCACCGATTACAAGGCGCCGAAGCCGATGGCCGTCGCGCCTGCCGTCCCCGCGATAACTGCCGTGGCGCCCGCTGCGCCCGCTGCGCCCGCCGCGCCCGCGCCGGCAGCGCCGGCAGCGCCGGTGGCCGAGGCGGCCATGCCAGAGCCGCGTATCGAGGAGCGGCCGATTGCCGCCGCGCCCGCGCCCGCCGAGACCAAGGGCGCGCAATCGTACGAAGTGAAGAAGGGCGATACCCTCGGCGCCGTCGCGCGACAGTACCGTCCCGATGGCGTCACGTTCAACCAGATGCTGATCGCGCTGCAGCGCGCGAACGAGGACGCCTTCATCCGCAACAACATCAACCTGGTACGCGCCGGACGCATCCTCAACATTCCCGATCCCGAGGCCGTGGCGGCAGTGGAAACGGCGGATGCCAACCGGCTTGTCGGCGCGCAGATGGCCGACTTCGCCGAGTACCGCAGCAGGCTCGGCGCGACCGTGGCGGCCGCGCCCGCCCCGGCAGCTGCCGCAGAGCGTGTGACGGAGGGCCAGATCACGCCGAAGGCCGAGGAGCCGAAGCCCGCCGAGCCCAAGGACCAGCTGAAGCTCTCCAAAGCCGATCCCAAGAAGCCGGGCGCGCCGGCGGCGAAAGCTGCGCGCGAAGACGATCAGGCTGCGCGCGAGCGCGCGCTCAAGGAAGCGCAATCCCGGGTCACCGACCTGGAGAAAAACGTCGCAGACCTGCAAAAGCTGATGGAGCTCAAGAACCAGCAGTTCGCGGAGCTCGAGAAGAAATCGGCGAAACCCGCGCCCGCTGCGCCGCCTCCAGCAGCCAAGGCGCCCGAACCCCCAAAGCCCGCGCCGGCGCCGCAAGCGGCAAAGGCGCCGGAGGCTAAACCCGCCGCGCAAGCCCCAGCCACGCCGGCAGCCGAGCCGGCGAAGCCAGTTGCCGAGGCGCCGAAGCCGGCTGCCAAGCCCGCGCCGGGAAGGCCCAAGCCCGCCGCGGCGCCGCCACCGCCGGAGCCCAGCCTGGCCGATGAGTTCCTCGACAACCCGATCGCGTTGGGCGGGTTGGGCGTGGTGATCTTGCTGCTGGCCGGATACGGCGCTTGGGCCTGGCAGCGTAAAAAAAAATCCGTAAGCAAGTTCCAGGATAGCGTCCTCGGGGCCGCATCGAGCGCGCCCGAAGCCGCGGCTGCGACCGGAGCTGCCGCGGCAACTGGTGCCGCCGCGAGCGTGTCGCAGGCGTCGGTGAG
This sequence comes from Gammaproteobacteria bacterium, assembly GCA_041496745.1. Classification (GTDB taxonomy): domain Bacteria; phylum Pseudomonadota; class Gammaproteobacteria; order Burkholderiales; family SG8-39; genus JAABQT01. The sequence goes on along the minus strand of JBGQFF010000002.1, from coordinate 41,028 downwards.
CCAATCCGCCGTCGGCGGCCTGGACACCGACGATGTGGATCCGATCGCCGAGGCCGACGTGTACATGGCCTATGGCCGGGATACGCAAGCCGAAGAGATTCTCAAGGAAGCGCTGCAGAAGGACGCCAACCGCATCCCGGTGCAGGCCAAGCTGCTCGAGATCTATGCCAATCGGCGCGACGCCAAGTCCTTCGAGCAGATCGCGCTCAAGCTGAAGGGCCTCACCAAGGGCGCTGGCGCGGATTGGGACAAGGCGGCGGCGTTGGGACGTTCCATCGATCCGGCCAACGGACTGTACGGCGGGTCGCGCGGCGAAGCGGCCGCGACACCGGCGCGGGCGCCAGCGCCGGCCGCGGCAGCGGCCGCGGTGCCCACGGTGGACTTCGACATTGGCGGTGGCCAAGGCGCGGGCAGCGACGCGGCAGCGGCTCCTGCGTCCGCGCTCGATCTGGACCTGGGCGGCACGTCCGTGCCGGCGCAGGAGAAAAGCGATTTTTCGCCCGGCGGCACACTGATTATCGACGCCAACGAGACCAAGGCGGCCTCCAGCGGGCTCGACTTCGACCTGGGCGGCGACGGCGACAAGGCGGGCGACACGGTTAGCGGCCTGAATTTCGAACTTCCCGCATCGACGCCTGCGGCGGCGCAGGCGCCGGCTCCCGCGCCGAGCGCGCCGGCCTCGGGCGGCGGCCTTGATTTCGACTTGAACCTGGGCAGCAGCGATGCCAAGGTGGACACCACTTCGCCGTCGGCCTCGGTGGACTTGTCCGAAATCAGCCTGGATCTGGGCACGCCGGGGGGAACGCCTGCGGCAGGCGCGAGCGCCGATCCGAAGTGGCAGGAGGTCGCGACCAAGCTGGACCTCGCCAAAGCCTACGAGGAAATGGGCGACAAGGATGGCGCGCGCGAATTGCTGAACGAAGTGCTGAGGGAAGGCGACGCCGCGCAGCAGGGCCAGGCCAGGCAGATGCTCGCCAAGCTGGGCTGAAGGGCGCATCGCACTGCCGGAGCCACGGCCGCGGCGCGCATTGCGCCGTGCTCCGTGGCTCCATCATTTCAAGAGCATGAGAATCGCGCTGGCACTGGAGTACGACGGCAGCCGCTTCCTCGGGTGGCAGACGCAGCCGGGGGGCGGCACGGTGCAGGACACCCTGGAGGCGGCGCTCGCCAGCATCGCCGGCGAGCGCATCCAGGTCACCTGCGCCGGACGCACCGACCGCGGCGTGCACGCGCTCGAGCAGGTGGTGCACTTCGACACCGTCGCAGCGCGCCCGGAAAGCGCGTGGGTGCGCGGCATCAACGCACTGCTGCCCGAGTCGGTCGCCGTGCACTGGTCGCGGGTGGTGGCGCCCGAGTTCCACGCGCGCTATGCCGCCCACGCGCGCACCTATCGCTACGTGCTCATCAACCGCGCGGTGCGGCCGGCGCTGGCCGCACGCCACGCCGGCTGGTTCCACCTGCCGCTCGACATGGCGGCGATGCGCGCGGCGGCGCGCCACCTGCGGGGCGAGCACGATTTCTCCGCTTTCCGCTCCGCCGAGTGCCAGGCCAAGACACCGGTGCGCACGCTGCACGAGCTCGACATCGAAGCGCACGGCGAGCGCATCGACTTCGTGCTGCGCGCCAACGCGTTCTTGCAACACATGGTGCGCAACATCGTCGGTACTCTGGTGATCGTGGGCAAGGGCAAGCATCCCCCCGCGTGGGCCGCGGAAGTGCTCGAGTCGCGCGACCGCGCGCGCGCCGCGCCGACGTTCGCCGCGCAAGGCCTGTACCTGGAGCGGGTGGAGTACGAGGCGCGCTGGGGCCTGCCGCGGCAGGACCGCACCGAGCTGCGCGTCCCGGTGCTGCCTTGAGAACGCGCATCAAGATCTGCGGCATCACGCGGCCCGCGGATGCCGTGGCGGCGGCGCAAGCGGGGGCGGACGCCATCGGCCTGGTGTTCTATCCTCCCAGCCCGCGGTTCCTGAACGTGGAACGCGCGCGGGAGATCCGCGACGCGCTGCCGCCGTTCGTGCAGGCGGTGGCGCTGTTCGTGAACCCGGACGCGGCACAGGTGGCGCAGGTGATCGGGCGCGTGCACCCGGCGCTGCTGCAGTTCCACGGCGAGGAGACGCCGGAGTTCTGCGCGCAGTTTGGCTTGCCGTTCATCAAGGCCTGCCGCGTGGCGCAGGGGGTCGATTTGCTAAAATACTTGCGGCCATTCTCGGCCGCCAGCGGCTGGCTGCTCGACGCCCATGTCGGGGAGTACGGCGGCGCCGGCGCCAGCTTCGACTGGTCGCTGGTGCCGGCGAGGCTGGCGCGGCCCCTGGTCCTGTCGGGCGGCCTGACGCGGGGGAACGTCGGCGAGGCGGTACGCCGCGTGCGGCCCTGGGCCGTGGACGTATCGAGCGGCGTGGAGTCGTCAAAGGGAATCAAGGACGCCGCGAAAATCGCGGCGTTCATCGCGGAGGTCAGGAATGCGGATGCATGACTTGCCCGACGCGCGCGGGCACTTCGGCCCCTACGGCGGCGTGTTCGTCGCCGAGACGCTGATGCACGCGCTCGAGGAACTGCTCGCCGCGTACCAGCAGGCGCGCCGCGATCCCGCGTTCGAGGCGGAATTCCGCGATGACCTGAAGCACTACGTCGGTCGCCCCAGCCCGGTGTACCACGCCAAGCGCTGGTCGCAGTTGCTCGGCGGCGCGCAGATTTACCTCAAGCGCGAAGACCTGAACCACACCGGCGCGCACAAGATCAACAACACCATCGGCCAGGCGCTGCTGGCGCGGCGCATGGGCAAGCCGCGCGTGATCGCCGAGACGGGCGCCGGCATGCACGGCGTCGCGACGGCGACCGTGGCGGCGCGCTACGGCATGCAGTGCGTGGTGTACATGGGAGCGCAAGACATCAAGCGCCAGGCGCAGAACGTCTACCGCATGAAGCTGCTCGGGGCGACCGTGGTGCCGGTGGAGTCCGGCTCCAAGACGCTCAAGGACGCGCTCAACGAAGCGATGCGCGACTGGGTCACTCACATCGACAGCACTTTCTACATCATCGGCACGGTGGCCGGCCCGCACCCCTATCCGATGATGGTGCGCGATTTCCAGACGGTGATCGGCGAGGAGTGCAAGCAGCAGATGCCGGAACTCGCCGGCCGCCAGCCGGATGCGGTGATCGCCTGCGTCGGCGGCGGCTCGAACGCGATGGGCATCTTCTACCCCTACATCGAGGTCGAGGGCGTGCGTCTGATCGGCGTGGAGGCGGCGGGCGAGGGCCTGGCCACCGGCAGGCACGCGGCCTCGTTGTGCGCGGGCAAGCCCGGCGTGCTGCACGGCAACCGCACCTACCTGCTGCAGGACGCCAACGGCCAGATCCTCGAGACGCATTCGGTGTCGGCCGGCCTGGACTATCCCGGCGTCGGCCCCGAGCACGCCTGGCTGAAGGACGCCGGGCGCGCCGAATACGTGGCGGTGACCGATGCCGACGCGCTGCGCGCGTTCAGCGACCTGTGCCACTACGAAGGCATCATTCCGGCCCTGGAATCCGCGCACGCGGTGGCCTACGCGGCGCAGGTCGCGCCGCAGATGGCCAAGGACCGCATCCTGCTGGTTAATCTTTCCGGCCGCGGCGACAAGGACATGCATACCGTCGCCGAGCGCGCGGGGCTCAAGCTCTAGCCGTGTCGCGCATCCAGGCCCGCTTCGAGACATTGCGCAAGGCGAAGCGCAAGGCGCTGATCCCCTACATCACGGCGGGCGACCCCAAGCCGGCCCTGACGGTGCCCCTGATGCGCGCCCTGGTCGAGGCGGGGGCCGACATCCTCGAGCTCGGCGTGCCGTTCTCCGACCCGATGGCGGACGGGCCCGTGATCCAGCGCTCGGGCGAGCGGGCGCTCAAGCAAGGCGTGGGGCTGCGCGACGTGCTCGGACTGGTGCGCGACTTCCGCCACCAGAACTCGCAGACGCCGCTCGTGCTGATGGGCTACGCCAACCCGATCGAGGCGATGGGGGTGGAGAACTTCGTGCGCGAGGCCGCGGCCGCAGGGGTGGACGGCGTGATCGTGGTCGACTATCCACCCGAGGAATGTGCCGAATTCGCCAGGCTTGTCCGGCAAGCCGGCATCGATCCGATCTTCCTGCTGGCGCCGACTTCGACCGACCAGCGCATCCAGGAAGTGGCTCGCGCCGGCAGCGGCTACCTGTACTACGTATCCCTGCGCGGCGTGACCGGCGCGGGGCACATCGACCTGGCCGAGGTGGCCGCGCACATCCCGAAGATCCGTGCCGCCACGCGCCTGCCGATCGGCGTGGGCTTCGGCATCCGCGACGCGGAATCGGCGCGCCGCGTGGCGCAGATCGCGGACGGCGTGGTGATCGGCAGCCGCATCATCCAGGAGATCGAGGACGCCGGCGCCGACCAGGCGGTGGCGCGGGTGAAGGCGCTGCTGCGCCCCATCCGGGAGGCGCTCGACGCATGAGCTGGCTGCAGAAACTCCTGCCGCCGAAGATCCAGCGCAGCTCCGGCCCGAAGCGGGCGGTGCCGGAGGGGCTGTGGACCAAGTGCCCGGCCTGCGACGCGGTGCTCTACAGCACCGACCTGGAGAAGAACCTCAACGTCTGCCCGAAGTGCGGCTTCCACCAGAGGATCGGCGCGCGCGCCCGGCTCGACGCGCTGCTCGACGCCGACGGGCGCTTCGAGATCGGCGCCGAAGTGCTGCCGGTGGACAGCCTGAAGTTCAAGGATTCCAAGAAATACACCGAGCGCCTGGTCGAGGCCGAGGCGCAGTCGGCTGAATCGGAGGCGCTGATCGTGATGCAGGGCGCCATCAAGTCGATCGGCGTGGTGGCGGCGGCGCACGAGTTCGAATTCATGGCCGGTACCATGGGCTCGGTGCTGGGCGAGCGCTTCGTGCGCGGCGTGCGCGTGGCGATCGAGCAAAAGCTGCCGTTCATCGTCATCACGGCGAGCGGCGGCGCGCGCATGCAGGAAGGGCTGCTGTCGCTGATGCAGATGGCGAAGACCACCGCGTCGCTCACCGATCTTGCCGACCGCGGACTGCCCTTTGTCACCGTGCTCACCGATCCCACCACCGGCGGCGTGTCGGCGAGCTACGCCATGATCGGCGACGTGGTCATTGCCGAGCCCAAGGCGCTGGTCGGCTTCGCCGGGCCACGCGTCATCGAGCAGACGGTGCGGCAGAAGCTGCCGGAGGGTTTCCAGCGCGCCGAGTTCCTGCTGGAGAAGGGCGCCGTCGACATGATCGTCGACCGGCGCCAGCTGCGGGACAAGCTGGCGGCGCTGCTCGCGCTGCTACAGGGGATCGCGGTCGACCAGCCGTCGTGAGCGCGGCGGGTGCGCGCACGCTCCCGGGCTGGCTCGAGTTCATCGGCCGCCAGCACCCCGACGCCATCGCGCTGGGCCTGGACCGCGTGCGCGCGGTCATGGCGCGCATGGGCATTGCCGTCGGCTGCCCGGTGTTCACGGTGGCGGGAACCAACGGCAAGGGTTCGGTCTGCGCCACCCTCGAAAGCATCCTGCGGGTTTCCGGCCGGCGCGCGGGTCTGTATACCTCGCCGCACCTCCTGCGCTACAACGAGCGCGTGCGCATCGACGGCCGCGAGTCCGCGGATGAACAGTTGTGCGCCTCCTTTGCCGCGGTCGAGCGGGCGCGCGGCGGCGTGCCGCTGACCTACTTCGAATTCGGCACGCTCGGCGCCTTCTGGCTGTTCGCGCAGGAGCCGCTCGACGCGCTGGTGCTCGAGGTGGGCCTCGGCGGCCGCCTCGACGCCGTGAACGCGCTGGATGCCGACTGCGCAGTCATTACCGGCGTCGCCCTCGACCACACCGAGCTGCTCGGCGACACGCGCGAGGCCATCGGGCGCGAGAAGGCGGGTATTTTCAGGGCCGGGCGCCCGGCGGTGGTCGCCGACCCGGACCCGCCGTCCTCGGTGCTGCGCGAAGCCGAACGCGTCGGCGCGCAGGCGCTGCTGCTCGGCCGCGATTTCGGCTACCGGGCGCAGGCGGGGCAGTGGGACTTCTGGGGACCGGCGGGCAAGCGGTCCGCGCTGGCGCATCCGGCGTTGCGCGGCGCGCCGCAGTTGCGCAACGCCGCCGCAGCGCTGGCCGCGCTCGACGCCTTGCGCGGCCAGTTGCCGGTGGCGATGCAGGACGTACGCCGCGGACTCGCCGAAGTCGAGCTGCCGGCGCGATTCCAGGTGCTGCCCGGCAGGCCGCAGGTAATCCTCGACGTGGCGCACAATCCCGAGGCGGCACGCACACTGGCGGAGAACCTGTCCGCGGGCGGCTACGCAGAGGAGACGATCGCGGTGTTCGGCATGCTGCGCGACAAGGACATCTCCGCGGTGGCGCTGGCGCTCGCGCCGCGCGTCACGCGCTGGCACCTTGCCGGCCTCGGCGGGGCGCGCGGCGCGAGCGCCGGCGAACTGGCGCGCATCCTCGCGGCTGCAGGCGTGACTGCTCCGCGCTCGGAGCACGAGTCGCCGGCGGCGGCGTTCGCGGCGGCGCGGAGCGAAGCAGGCGAGAATGATAAAATCGTCGTATTCGGATCCTTCCTCACCGTCGCCGCAGTGATGCAAGCGCTTGCGGCTGGCAGCAGCGGCCCCGGCACCCATGGCTGAATCCCAGGACGTCAATACTCTGAAGCGCCGCGGCCGGCGGCGGCTGGTGGGCGCCATCGCGCTGGTGCTGCTCGCGGTCATCGTGCTGCCATGGATCTTCGACCCGCAGCCGCGGCAGACGCCGCCGGTGAGCGTGCGCATCCCGAGCCAGGACGAGGCGCCGTTCACGCCGAAGCCGGTGCCGAAGGCGCCGCCGCCGCCCGTGGAGGCCGCCAAGCCGGCGCCCGCCCCGGAGCCCCCTCCTGCCAAACCCGAGGCGCCGGCGAAGCCCGCTTCCGCGCCGGCCGCGGCCGAGCGCGCGCGCGCCGAGGCGGCGCTCGCCAACGCCCAGTTCATCGTGCCGGTCGGCGCCTACGCCGATCCGGCGGCAGTCCTCGGCAAGTTGAAGGCAGCCAAGCTGCCCTACTACACGGAACCGGTGGCGGCCGCCAAGGGCACGGTGACGCGCGTGCGCGCGGGTCCGTTCGCGACCCGCGACGCCGCGGAAAGGGCGCACAAGCAGCTGCGGTCGCTCGGCTTTACGCCTGGCAACGTCGCCTCCAGGTCGTGACGTGACCTGGCTCGACTACGCGGCGCTCACGATCATCGTGGCATCCGTCCTCTGGGGCATATGGCGAGGGCTGGTGCGCGAGGTGATCTCGGTCGCGTCCTGGGTGCTGGCGTTCCTGGGCGCCAACCTGTTCGCCGGGCCGCTGGGCGAGACGCTGCCCAAGGCGCTGCCGTCCCCCGAGATCCGGGTGCTGGTGGCGTTCATTCTGGTGTTCATCGCCATCCTTGCCGTGTGCACGCTGCTCGGGCGGGTCCTGTCGAAGCTGGTCAAGGTGGCGGGCCTGGGCGAGCTCGACCGGTCGCTCGGCGGCGTATTCGGCCTGGCGCGTGCGCTGCTGATCGTGCTCGCATTCGCCTTGATCGCGGGGCTCACCGCGCTGCCGCGCCAGCCGGCATGGCGGAATTCCGTGAGCGGCCCGTTGTTGGCGCAGGCCGCGCAGGCGCTCCAGCCCTGGCTGCCGCGGACGTTCGGGCAGCGCTTGCGCTATCATTGACCCTTAGCGACTTCGCGAGGCGGCTCCCATGTGCGGGATCCTCGGCATCGTAGCTCACTCGCCCGTCAACCAGCTGCTGTACGACGGGCTGCTGCTCCTGCAGCACCGCGGCCAGGACGCGGCGGGGATCGTCACCGCCGAGCGCAAGTCTTTCCACATGCACAAGGGCAACGGGCAGGTGCGCGATGTGTTCCGCACGCGCAACATGCGCTCGCTGCCCGGCGACATCGGCATCGCCCACTGCCGCTACCCGACCGCCGGCTCGGCGTCCAATTCGGCCGAGGCGCAGCCGTTCTACGTCAACTCGCCCTTCGGCATCGTGCTGGGGCACAACGGCAACCTGACCAATTCCGACCAGCTCAAGGAGGAGATGTTCCGCCAGGACCTGCGGCACATCAACACCAACTCCGACTCGGAAGTGCTGCTTAACGTGCTGGCGCACGAGCTGGAGAAGGTCTCGGTCAAACTGCGCCTGGACCCGCAGACCATTTTCCGCGCGGTGGCCAACGTGCACCGCCGCGTGCGCGGCGCCTATTCGGTGATCGCCATGATCGCCGGCTACGGCGTGCTCGCTTTCCGCGACCCCTTCGGCATCCGCCCCGCGGTGATCGGCTACAACGAGACCGAGCAGGGAACCTCGTACATGGTGGCCTCCGAGTCGGTCGCCGTGGACTCGCTCGGCTACAAACTGCTGCGCGACGTGGCGCCGGGCGAGGCGGTGTTCATCGACGAGGACGGCAACTTCTACAGCCAGCAGTGCGCCGAGCACACTTCGCTCAATCCCTGCATCTTCGAATACGTCTACCTGGCGCGGCCCGATTCGGTGATCGACGGCGCGTCGGTGTACGAGGCCCGCCTGGTGATGGGAGAAAAGCTTGCGCAGAAGATACGCAGCGACTACCGCCATCTCGACATCGACGTGGTGATCCCGATCCCGGACTCGAGCCGGCCCTCGGCGCTGCAGCTGGCGCTGGGACTGGGGCTCCCGTACCGGGAGGGCTTCGTCAAGAACCGCTACATCGGCCGCACCTTCATCATGCCGGGGCAGGCGGTGCGCCGGCGCTCGGTGCGCCAGAAGCTGAACACCATCGGCATGGAGTTCAAGGGCAAGAACGTGCTGCTGGTGGACGACTCGATCGTGCGCGGCACCACCAGCCGCGAGATCGTGCAGATGGCGCGCGAAGCCGGCGCGCGCAAGGTGTACTTCGCCTCCGCGGCGCCGCCGGTGCGCTTCCCCAACGTCTACGGCATCGACATGCCCACGCGCGCGGAGCTGATCGCCGCCCACCGCAGCGAGGAGGAGGTCGGCCGCGAGATCGGCGCCGACGCGCTGATCTACCAGGAGCTGGAGGCGCTGAAGGCGGCGGTGCGGCAGGTCAACCCGAAACTGAAAACCTTCGAGACTTCATGCTTCGATGGCCAGTACATCACCGGCGACGTCACCACCGATTACCTGCACGCCATCGAGGTGCGCCGCGACGCCGCGCGCGACTCGGGCGAGGACGGCGACGCCGCCCAGCTCGACCTCAATCTGGCCACGGCGCAATGAATTTGGTATAGTGGGCTTCGCGCCGATTTGAGCCACAGCTTGCGGGCGCGTTAAAAATACAGCTAAAGCGTGCCGAAACAGCCCGGTCCGCTTAGTGAGTGAAAGGACCGGGTTTTTTTATGGCAAAACAGTTCGAGCAATCCACCCTGGGCGTGCGCGCCGGCACGGCCCGTACCGAATTCAACGAGCACTCCGAGGCGTTGTTCCTCACCTCGAGCTTCGTGTTCGAAAACGCGGCACAGGCCGCCGCGCGCTTCACTGGCGGCGACGGCGGCTTCGTCTATTCGCGCTTCACCAATCCCACGGTCTCCATGTTCCAGGACCGGCTCGCCGCGCTCGAAGGCGCCGAAGCCTGCGTGGCGACCGCCTCCGGCATGTCGGCGATCCTCGCCACCTCGATGGCGCTGCTCAAGGCGGGCGACCATGTCGTATGCTCTAACGCGGTGTTCGGCGCCACGGTGCAGTTGTACGCCACCATCCTGTCGCGCTTCGGCGTCGAGACTACGTTCGTATCTCCCACCAGGGTCGAGGAATGGCAACGCGCGGTGCGGCCGAACACGAAGCTCTTGTTCCTCGAGACGCCGTCCAATCCTTTGGGCGAGATCTCCGATATCGCTGCGATTGCCGCGGTGGCGAAGAAGGCCGGCGCGGTGCTCGCGGTGGATAACGCCTTGTGCACGCCGGCGCTGCAGCGCCCGCTCGAATTCGGCGCCGATCTGGTGATTCATTCCGCCACCAAGTACCTCGACGGGCAAGGCAGGGTGCTCGGCGGCGCGGTGCTGGGGGCGAAGGGGCCGGCGATGGATGCCGTGTTCAGCTTTCTGCGCACCGCCGGGCCATCGTTGTCGCCTTTCAATGCCTGGGTCATCCTGAAGGGCATGGAGACGCTCGAGCTGCGCATGCTTGCGCAGTCGGAGCACGCGCTGGAACTTGCGCGCTGGCTGGAGGCGCATCCTAAGGTGGCGCGGGTGCATTACCCGGGTCTTCCCTCCAATCCACAGCACGCGCTCGCGATGCGCCAGCAGCGCGCCGGCGGCGCCATCGTGTCGTTCGAGGTGCAGGGCGGCCGCGAGGCAGCCTGGAAGGTGATCGACTCGACCAGGATGATCTCGATCACCGGCAATCTGGGGGACGTGAAGAGCACGATCACCCATCCGGCAACGACGACTCACGGTCGTATTACGCCGGAGGCGCGCGCTGCGGCCGGGATCACCGAGGGATTGGTCCGGGTCGCCGTCGGGTTGGAGGCGGTCGAGGACCTAAAGACGGATCTTGCGCGCGGTCTCCGCTGACCTGCCCCCAGATGGTGGTGCCGTTTTGAAGTTAGGAGAGTCCGTTATCGGCCAAAGGTTGTCATTGGGACGCAGCGCAAAGAGACGCGGGGTAAGCAGTCATTCAAGGGCGCTGCGCCAAAGCGCCGCTTCTCAGCAATCCGTCTGTAAAGCAAAGGTGATCGTCGCTGAGTTACCCGTTGGGTATGAGCACGATCTTTCCTTCGAGACCCCCGCGCTCGATGCGGGTGTGAGCGTCCGCGACGGCGTCGAGCGCGATGCGTTCTGCAACGCGGGGCCTGATCTCGCCGCACTTGGCCATACCGAGCAATTCGCCAAGGTCGGCGACGAACCAGTCGGGGTGCTTCTTGCGCAACGACGTGATGGAGTAAAAACTCGTCGACCGCCCACCCGAGAATGTGTTCCACCACCATAGCTTCGCGAACCAGAGTCCGACCAGGGCGATCGACACGTTGTGCTGAACTCCAGCGGAAAATCCGAACGCCGACAGATGACCGCGCGGTCCGACTGCGTGCCAGGCTCGCGAGAAGCCCTGCTCGCCAATGCCGTCGAACACGACATCGAAACCCTCGGGCAGCACTTTCGCAAAGTCTGCGCGGTCGCTGTCGACATAGGTTGCACCCAGCGCCCGCACCACGCCGGCGTGTCGAGCTCGTGCGGCCCCCCACAGATCGCAACCCGCCAGCCTGCCGAGCACGACGAGCGCCTGGCCGACGGCCCCGGCAGCGCCGAGGACAAGAAGCTTCTGACCCTTCTGAATGCGCGCGTCACGGCGCAGCAGTTGATAGGCAGTCATCCAACTCAGCACAAGCGAGGTTGCTTCCGCTGGGTCGAGGGCGGCGTCGACGACGGCGACGCGGCCTGCCTTGAGTGTGCGGTATTGCGCGTAGGACCCCGTCATTGTGAGGTCGGCAACACGCTGTCCGACGGACAGCGAAGCCACGCCCGGGCCGACCTTCACGACCTCACCAACGAGGTCGTAGCCGAGGACGAGCGGCGGCTTGTCTCTGAGGTCCGGGTACTGGCCCTTGCGCAGTATGACGTCGGTGAATTGAACACTTGCGGCGAGCACCTTCACCAGCACCTCGCCAGCGCCCGGTTCCGGCACAGGTCGTTCGACGACGGCGAACCCATCTGGTCCGCCGAATTTGCGTAGCATCAAGACGCACTGTGTGGATGGGGTCACAGGTCCTCCTTTACGCTGGCTCTGCGGCGACCCAACTGGAATGGCGGAACAATTGAAAAGCGGCGTCGCGACAATTTGGCTTCGCGTCGCACGCCACTGGCGCCACAAGCCCACCTACGCTGGCGGCAGTTTATGTCGATCCGCGAATGACCGCTACGGGTCGAAATCGGCCATTGCTGGCCAGACGCAATCACTTCGCGTTGCGCCGCCACTCCCACGGCGGCACCGGCTTAGCATTCTTGATACCGTCCCCCCGGGAGCATTGAGCAGTCGACTACAGAGTCGCCCCCGGCTGCCCCAGCGCCTTCTCGGCGAGCTGCAGGACGATCCAGTCAAAGGCCTCGTCGACGGAGTCGGTGCGGTGCACGAGCTCAATGTCCTGCGGGTCGATCATGCCATGGCGCGCGAGCGCGTCGAAGTCGACGATCTCGCGCCAGTACTCGGTGCCGAAGAGCACGATGGGCATGGGCTTGCGCATTTTGCGCGTCTGCACCAGCGTCAAGAGCTCGAAGAGTTCGTCCAAGGTTCCGTAGCCGCCCGGAAACACGATGACCGCCTTCGCCAGGTAGGCGAACCAGAACTTGCGCATGAAGAAGTAGTGGAAGTGGAAGGCGAGCTCACGCGTGACGTAGGGGTTGTCGAATTCCGCCACCGGAATCGAGATGGTGAGGCCGACGTTCAACCCCTTCGCCTCGGCCGCGCCGCGGTTGGCCGCCTCCATGATCCCGGGGCCGCCGCCGGTGCATACGACGAAGCGGCGCTCTTCGCGGTTGAGCTCCTTCGACCAATTCGTCAGGCGAAAGGCGAACTCGCGTGCGGCTTCGTAATAGGCGGACATCCTGAGCGCGGTCTGCGCCTTCTCCGCGCCGCCATCGCCTGCCCGCCCCTTGCGTACCATCTCCTCGGCGGCCTCGCGCGATTGGATGCGCGCCGAGCCCATGAACACGATGGTGTCTTCCACCTTGAAATGGTCGAAGCGGCTCTTGGGTTCGAGATACTCCGCCAGGATGCGCAAGGGGCGGGCGTCCTTGCTGTTGAGGAAGCCCGGGTGCTGGTAGGCCTTGGTGGCAGCACGCTTGTGTTCAGTCATGCGCCCATGTTACCCGGCCTGACTGAATGACCGATTCGGTCAGAACGAAACCAGGCGCGGCCCGGCGTCGTCGATCGCGAGGTAGCCGCCGCGCTCGTACCAGTCGGGCAGCACCCAGCGCTCGCAGCGCCGCCCGTCCACTTCCAGCTCATGGCGTGCCGGCCGGTGGGTGTGGCCGTGCACCAGGCGGGTCAGGCTGTGGGCGCGCAGGGCCTCGCGTACCGCGCCGTCGTTCACGTCCATGATCTGGGCCGGCTTGGCGCCCACCACTTCCTTGCTCTTCTCGCGCAGCGCCTGCAGCGCCTGGCGCCGCTCGGGCAGGGATTGCGCCAGGAATTCGCGCTGCCAGTCGCGCGAGCGCGCGGTCCTGCGCCAGGCCTGGTAGTCGACGTCGTCGGTGCACAGCGTGTCGCCGTGCATCAGCAGCGTCCTCGCGCCGCCGATCTTCTCCACCGCGGGGTCCTGCAACAGGCGCGCGCCGCTCACTTCGCAGAAGCGCGTGCCGATGAGGAAGTCGCGGTTGCCGTGCATCAGGCGCACGCCGACGCCGCCACGCGACAGCGCGCCGAACGCCTCCGCCACCTTGCGCGCCAGCGGGTCGCCGTCGGGCGCGTCCAGCTCCTCGTCGCCGATCCAGTATTCGAACAGGTCGCCGAGCACGTAGAGCACGGCGGCGCGCGGCGCCTGCTCGCGCAGGAAAGCGAAAAAGCGCTGGTTGATCGCCGGGCGTTCGCCCGAGAGGTGCAGGTCCGAAATGAACAGCGTGGCCGGCACGCCGCCAGCTCTATTTGCCGACGAGGGTCGCCGACTCGATGACGACCGGCTGGCGCGGCACGTCGGTCGGGAACGGGCCGCCCGGGCCAGTCGGGGTCTTGGCGATATTCATCACCACGTCGAGCCCGGACACCACCTTGCCGAACACCGCGTAGCCCCAGCCGTCCTGCGCCGACGCGGCATTGAGGAAATCGTTGTTCTTCACGTTGATGAAGAACTGGGCCGACGCCGAGTGCGGGGCGTTGGTGCGCGCCATCGCAATGGTGCCGATGTCGTTCTTTAGCCCGTTCTTCGCCTCGTTTTGGATCGGGGCGCGCGTCGGCTTCTGCTTGTAGCTGCCGTCGAAGCCGCCGCCCTGGAGCATGAAGCCCGGGATCACGCGATGGAACACGGTGCCGCTGTAGTGGCCGTCCTTCACGTACTGCAGGAAGTTCTCGACCGTCTTAGGCGCCTTGGCCGGGTAGAGCTCCAGCCGGATGGTGCCGACATTGGTCTTCAGGTCCACCAGCGGATTCGCGGCCAGCGCGCCGGGAGAGGCGGCAGCGGCCGAGAGCATCACCAGGGGCTTCCACAGGGACGAGAGTCTGAAGTTCACGCCGTTCCTTCGTAGAGGATGCGCCAGCGCCCGTCCTGCTTCTGCCAGTACTGGCGCTTGCGCATGGTGTTGGAAAGGTTGCTGGAGCGGTAGTCCTGCGCGAAGGTGACCACCACGAAATCCGCATTGCCGGGATAGCGGAACATCGCCACCTGCGTGAGGCCCACGCGAATCCATTTCTTGGCGGCGTTCACGCCGCGCTTGTGCGTCGCCCAGGCGGCCAGGTCCTGCGCCTCGGAGCGGAAGGCCGCCGCGTAGTGCGCGAGGTAGCGCTCCGTGTCGCGGCTTTCCCAGTCGCTGCGCCAGCTCTCCAGCGCGCCGGCGAGCGCGACGCGCTCGGCCTGCAGAGCGTCGGCGTCGGCCCACTCGATCTCCTCGGCGATGATCACCGGGGTCATGCCGACCTGCATGAAGCGCCCGACCGAGAGCAGGTCGGGGTTGGCGAGCACGATGCAGCCGTCGCTGGCGCGCGGCGGGCGGCTGTAGGTGTCGGGCGGCGTGCCGTGCACCCAGATGCCGTAGCCGTCGCGGCCCAGGCGCTTGTCCCACTCGTTGGGGTAATTGATCGGGTAGGCGCCGGCGCCGTAGAAGTCGGTCAGCTTCTGCCGCGGCAGGTTGGCCGTGACGTGTACACGCCGATCGGCGTTTTTTGGTCGCCCGCGCGCGCCTTGTCCACGCCGCGCTTGCCCAGCGAGACGTAGTAGTCGGCGACGTACTGCGGGCGGCCGTCCGCATTCTCGAACACGTACAGCCGCGAGCGGCGCGAGTCGACCACCAGCGCATGCTTCTGGCCCGGGTGCAGCTGCAAGATGGTGCGCGGCAGGCGCCCGGAACCCGGGCGGTCGCGCAGCGCGCGCAGGCGCACCAGCGCCTCCGCGCGCAGGTCGTCGACTTTCTCCTGCGGCACGGTCTTCACCACGTCGCCGAAGGTCTGCAGCGGCCGCGTGCGCGAGAGCAGCAGGTCCCCGCGGATCAGGTGCGCCAGGCGGAAGTTGGGGTGCTCGGCGATCAGCCGCTCGACGCGCTGCAGGGCCAGTCCCAGCCGGTTGGTCTCGATCGCCTCGACCACGCCGGACAGCGCGGACTCCGGGGAGGCGGCGAGGGCGCCACCGGACAGGAGCAGCGCAACTGCCGCGGCGCGCAGCAGTGCGGCGGCGCGCCTCAATTCGCCACCTGCTCCTGCTGGATCAGCCAGCGCCCGTCATCCGCCTTGACCAGCAGCAGCGTCTTCGTGCCGCGCGAGCTGAGGGTGTCGGACTTGTAGGCCTGGAGGAACGTGACCTTGGCGCGCGACTCGCCTTCGCGGCTGACGCGCGGCGCGTCGACCGTCACCGAGATGCTTTTCGGCGCGAGAATGCGCTGGCGCCGGCCTTTCTCCCAGTCGGCGCGCGGCTCGCCCTTCGGCGTGCGGAAATCCTTGGCGTAGAACCCCAGATAAGCGTCCGCGTCCTTGCGCGACCAGGCCTGCGCCCAGGCGTTCACCACGTCCACCACTTCGTCCTTACCTGCGGCGACTGGTTTCGGCGCAGGCGTCCCGGAGGCGGCGGGCTTCGCGGCCGGCGCTCTGGATTCCGCGGCGGCGACCACCGCCGGTGCCGCGGCGCGCGGCGTCCCGCCGACCAGGTCGCGCACCAGCGCCAGCTTGTTCTGCGCGCCGGCGTTGGACGAATCGAGCTTGAGCGCCTTGTCGTAAGCCTGGCTGGCGAGCTTGGCGTAGACATCGCCCAGGTTCTCGTAGGCGGTGGCGTAGCTGGGATGCGTGCGGATCGACTGCTCCAGGGCGGAGCGTGCCTTTTCGTACTGGCCCTGCGAAGCGTAGATCACCGCGAGGTTGTTGTAGGGCTCGGGCAGCTCCGGATAGTCCTCGGTGAGCTTCTGGAACATGTCGATCGCATCGCGGGCGTTGCCCTGCTCGGTGTAGATCAGCCCCTTCAGGAAACGCGCCTGCGGATCCTTCGGCTTGCCCGACAGCAGCTTGTTGACGCGCTCGAGCGCCTGCTGGTGCTGTCCCGACTTGAGCAGCTTGGTTGCTTCCGCGAGTTCGTCCGCGCGTGCGACCGGCGACGCCACGAAGATGGCGACCGCAACTGCAACGAGGCTCAGGCGCGAGATGGGCAAAACACGCATTGTGTTATAGTTTTCAAGGATCTACGGAAACTTGCTCATTCTAGACTAAGCCCCGCGCGTTCACAACAGAGCGGCGGCCCGGCCCCGCCGAACCCCAGATGCTCAGGATCTACAACTCGCTCGCGCGCGAAAAACAGGACTTTGTGCCGATCCGGCCGGGCGAGGCGCGCATGTACGTGTGCGGCATCACGGTCTACGACTACTGCCACCTGGGCCACGCGCGCATGCTGGTGGCGTTCGACATGGTGCAGCGCTGGCTGCGCGCCAGCGGCTACCGCGTCACCTACGTGCGCAACATCACCGACATCGACGACAAGATCATCAGGCGCGCGGCGGAGAACGGCGAGACGCCGGAGGCGCTGAGCGAGCGCTTCATCCGCGCGATGCACGAGGACGCCGCCGCCCTCGGCTTGCAGAAGCCCGACCACGAGCCGCGCGCGACGCAGTATGTGCCGCAGATGCTCGACATGATCGACCGGCTGCAGCAGAAGGGCCTCGCCTACCAGTCCGCCTCGGGCGACGTGAATTACGCGGTGCGCAAATTCCCCGGCTATGGCCGGCTGTCGGGCAAGTCGCTGGACGAGCTGCGCGCGGGGGAGCGGGTCGAAGTCGACAAGAGCAAGGAGGATCCGCTCGACTTCGTGCTGTGGAAGCGCGCGAAGCCCGAGGAGCCGAAATGGGCATCCAAGTGGGGCGAGGGCCGGCCTGGCTGGCACATCGAGTGCTCGGCGATGAGCTGCCGGCTGCTCGGAGAGCATTTCGACATCCACGGCGGCGGCCAGGACCTGCAGTTCCCGCACCACGAAAACGAGATCGCGCAATCGGTGGGCGCCACCGGCCAGCCGTTCGTCAACTACTGGATGCACAACGGCTTCGTGCGGGTGGACGAGGAGAAGATGTCCAAGTCGCTGGGCAATTTCTTCCTCGTCCGCGACATCCTGCAGCGCTACGATGCCGAGGTGGTGCGCTTTTTCATCCTGCGGGCGCACTACCGCAGCCCGCTGAACTACGCGGAGCAGAATCTCGACGACGCCAAACAAGCGCTGACTCGGCTTTACACAGCGCTCAAGGGATTCGACGTTGTACCAGAACCAATCGACTGGGCTGACTTCCGTGCAAAGCAGTTCCGGGAAGCAATGGATGACGACTTCAATACACCTGAGGCGGTCGCCGTACTGTTCGATCTGGCGAACGAGGTCAATAGAAGCCGCTCGGAAAAGAGTGCGCGCCTGCTGCGGTCCCTTGCAGGGATACTTGGGCTGTTGGGTCGTCGGGCTGAAATGTTCTTGCAGGGAATGGCCATCACGGGAACGGGAACACCGGAATCCGTTCAGAAGCTGATTGAAGCGCGCCTTGCCGCCCGCAAGGCGAAGAACTACGCCGAGGCCGACCGCATCCGCAAGGAACTCGAGTCGGCGGGAGTGATCCTCGAAGACGGGCCGCAGGGCACCACCTGGCGCCGCGCCTAGTGCAGTAGATTCCCGTCGCGCCCGATGGCGACCAGCTCGGTGTGGGCGCCGCCGTGGCGGTCGCCGCGTCCGAAGCGCAGCAAATAGCCTCCGGCATCGTAGGCCGTCATCGATTCGAGGGCCTGCATCAGCGCCTCGCGCGTCAGCGCCGGCCCGGCGCGCCGCGCGGCTTCGGCGAACACCTTGGCGGCGATGAACGCCTCGAGCGAGGCGGCGGAGTAGGACTTGCGCCCGGTCTCGGCCGCCATCGCCGCGCGGTATTCGGCCACCACGGGCAGCGAGATGCGCTCGAGCGGCGGTACCACCAGCGACAGCGCGACGCCTGCGCCCTCTGGCCCGAGCTCGCGGGCAAGCGGCGTCGCCTCGGCCATGGACAGCACCACGATCTGGGCGGTGGTGCGCGAGCGCTTGAGGCCGCGGACCAGGTCGGCGGCGGAGCGCAGCGGCGCGGCGACCAGGATCACGTCGGCCTCGCCGCGATTCACCGCGGGCTCCAGGCCGCGCTTTTCCAGCGCGCGGGCGAAGGCTTCGCGAAACTCCGCGTCCTCGTCGCCGGTCGCCAGCGCGAAGCGCTTCATGCCCAGCAGCGCGTAGTGCTCCACCGCCTGGTCCAGTTCCTCGGCGTGGCTGGCGCGCACGGTGACCACGGTTCGCGCCGGCAGGCGCACGATCTCCGCGCCGGTCACTGGCGCGAAGAACGGAATGCGGGCTTGCTGCACATACGACAGCAACTCGCGCGACACGCTTGGCCCGGGATAGGCAAGCAGCGCGAACACGCTCAGCTGCTCGGCCAGGCGCTGCGTGTTGGCCAGCGCGCGCTTGGCGTCGCCGGCGTCGTCGAGCGTGGCGAGCTCGATGCGCCGGCCATGCACGCCGCCGGCTTCGTTTAGCGTGCGGAAGTAGGCGAGGGCACCATTACGGATGTCCTCGCCGAGGGCCTGCGACGGCCCCGAGAGCGGCGCCGACTGGCCCAGTGCCAAGGTCACCGGGGTGACGCCCTGCGCCCTTGCGGTGCAGGCCGCCAGAAGAAGGAACGCGGCCGCGGCGTGCCTCAATTCAGCCCTCGAAGAACTCTTTCACCTTGTCGTACCAGGACTTGCTCCGCGGGTTGTGGCGCGCCACGTCTTTCTGGCTGATCGCCTCGAATTCGTGCAGCAGTTCCTTCTGCCGCGTCGTCAGGTTCACCGGCGTCTCGACCACCACGTGGCAGAACAGGTCCCCGGGCGTCTGGCTGCGCACGCCCCTGATGCCCTTGCCGCGCAGGCGGAAGGTCTTGCCGCTCTGCGTCTCCGTCGGGACCTTGATGCGGGCGCTGCCGTCCAGCGTGGGAATCTCGATGTCGGCGCCGAGCGCCGCGGTGGTGATGGAGATCGGCATCTCGCAGTGCAGGTCGTCATGGTCGCGCTGGAACACCGGGTGCGGCTTGATGTGCACCTGGACGTAGAGGTCGCCCGCCGGACCGCCATTGGCGCCCGGCTCGCCCTCGCCGGACAGGCGCACGCGGTCGCCTTCGTCCACGCCGGCCGGGATCTTCACCGACAGGGTCTTCTGCTGCTTGATGCGCCCGCTGCCGCCGCAGCTGGCGCAGGGATTGGGGATGATCTTGCCCGAGCCGTGGCAGCGCGGGCAGGTCTGCGCGATCGAGAACGGGCCCTGCGACACGCGCACCTGGCCGGCGCCGCGGCAGGTGGGGCAGGTCTGCGGCTGGCTGCCGGCCTTGGCGCCGCTGCCGTGGCAGGTGTCGCACTGCGCCATGGTCGGGATGCGGATGCGCGTCTCGAAGCCGTGCGCCGCCTGCTCGAGCGTGATCTCCAGGTTGTAGCGCAGGTCGGCGCCGCGGAACACGTTCGAACGGCCGCCGCGGGCGCCGCCGAAGATGTCGCCGAAGATGTCGTTGAAGATGTCGCCGAAGCCGCCCATGCCGCCCGCCGCGCCGGCCGACCCCATGCCGGCCTGGGGGTCGACGCCGGCGTGGCCGTACTGGTCGTAGGCGCCGCGCTTCTGGGCATCCGAGAGCACCTCGTAGGCTTGTTTCGCCTCCTTGAAGTGCTCCTCGGCCTTGGGGTTGTCCGGATTGCGGTCCGGGTGCCATTTCATGGCGAGCTTGCGGTACGACTTCTTGATCTCCTCCTCGGAGGCGTCCCGGTTGATGCCCAGCACTTCGTAGTAGTCGCGCTTCGCCATGTGCTTTCCCAGACAGCAAAACGGGCGGCGCGCTTACGCGCACCGCCCGGCTGCCGTCAATTGTTACCGATCACCGCGTTCAGCCGGCTTTCTTGTCCTTGACTTCGGTGAACTCGGCGTCGACCACGTTGCCATCGTCCTTCTTCGCCTCGCCGCCGCCGGGCGCTGCCTGCTCCCCTGCGCCGGCCTGCGCCGCCTTCTGGCTCTCGGCGTAGACCTTCTCGCCCAGCTTCTGCGCGGCCTTCGCCAGTGCCTCGGCCCTGGCCTCGATGTCGGACTTGTTCTCCGACTTGAGCGCGCCCTCGGCGTCCTTCAGCGCAGCCTCGATCTTCTCCTTCTCGGCGGCTTCCAGCTTGTCGCCGTGGTCCTTGAGCGATTTCTTCACCGAGTGCACCAGCGCCTCGCAGGCATTGCGCGCGTTGACCAGCTCGAGGGCCTTGCGGTCCTCCTCGGCGTGCACCTCGGCGTCCTTCACCATGCGCTGGATCTCCGCCTCGTTCAGGCCCGAGCTCGCCTGGATCTTGATCTTGTTCTCCTTGCCGGTGGCCTTGTCCTTGGCCGTCACGTGCAGGATGCCGTTGGCGTCGATGTCGAAGATGACCTCGATCTGCGGCATGCCGCGCGGCGCCGGTGGGATGTCGGTGAGGTTGAACTGCCCCAGCGACTTGTTGCCCGAAGCCATCTCGCGCTCGCCCTGCATCACGTGGATGGTCACCGCGTTCTGGTTGTCGTCCGCGGTGGAGAACACCTGCTGCGCCTTGGTCGGGATGGTGGTGTTCTTGTTGATGAGCTTGGTCATCACTCCGCCCAGTGTCTCGATGCCCAGAGAAAGGGGCGTGACGTCGAGCAGCAGCACGTCCTTGACGTCGCCCTTGAGCACGCCGGCCTGGATCGCCGCGCCGATCGCCACCGCCTCGTCGGGGTTTACGTCCTTGCGCGGCTCCTTGCCGAAGAATTCGCGCACCTTGTCGATCACCTTGGGCATGCGCGTCTGGCCGCCGACCAGGATCACGTCGGCGATGTCGGACGCCTTCACGCCCGAGTCCTTGATGGCGATGCGGCAGGGCTCGATGGTCTTCTCGATCAGCTCGTCCACCAGCGACTCGAACTTGGCGCGCGTGATCTTCATCGCCAGGTGCTTGGGCCCAGACGCATCAGCGGTGATATACGGCAGATTTATTTCGGTCTGCTGCGACGACGACAGTTCGATCTTGGCCTTCTCGGCCGCGTCCTTCAGGCGCTGCAGCGCGAGCACGTCCTTCGACAGGTCGACGCCCGCTTCCTTCTTGAACTCGGTGACGATGTGGTCGATCAGCCGCTGGTCGAAGTCCTCGCCGCCCAGGAACGTGTCGCCGTTCGTGGACAGCACCTCGAACTGCTTCTCGCCCTCGACGTTCGCGATCTCGATGATCGAGATGTCGAAGGTGCCCCCGCCCAGGTCGTAGACCGCGATCTTGCGGTCGCGCTTTTCCTGCTTGTCCATGCCGAAGGCGAGCGCCGCCGCAGTGGGCTCGTTGATGATGCGCTTGACGTCCAGGCCGGCGATGCGGCCGGCGTCCTTGGTGGCCTGGCGCTGCGAGTCGTTGAAGTACGCCGGCACCGTGATGACGGCCTCGGTGACTTCCTCGCCGAGGTAGTCCTCGGCGGTCTTCTTCATCTTGCGCAGGATCTCGGCCGAAACCTGCTGCGGCGCCATCTTCCTGCCGCGCTCTTCGACCCAGGCGTCGCCGTTGTCGGCCTTGACGATGCGGAAGGGCATCAGGCCGATGTCCTTCTGCACCTCCTTCTCCTCGAAGCGGCGGCCGATCAGGCGCTTGACTGCGTAGATCGTGTTCTTGGCGTTGGTCACTGCCTGGCGCTTGGCGGAGGCGCCGACCAGTATCTCGCCGTCTTCCGCATAGGCCACGACCGAGGGCGTGGTGCGCGCGCCTTCCGAGTTCTCGATCACCTTGGGCTTGCCACCCTCCATGATCGCGACGCACGAGTTGGTCGTGCCCAGGTCGATGCCAATGATCTTTGCCATGGTGGTTCCTTCAGTTCGATGCCAAGTTACTGTCTGAGATGGGGTTTCCCGGGCCGTTTTCAACTGCCCTCGCCTTGGCGACCGTCACCAGGGCGGGGCGCACGACCCGGTCGTGCAGGGTGTAGCCCTTCTGCATCACCGCCAGCACCGTGTTGGGCTCCTGGTCGGCCTCGACGGCGGCCATCGCCTGGTGGCGGTGGGGGTCGAAACGCTGGCCGGGGGCCGGATTGACCTCGTTGACGCCCGCCCGCTCGAAAGCCTGGCGCAGCTGCCTGTAGGTCAGTTCGACGCCCGCGCGCAGCGCATCCGGGCTGGCGCCGGCGGCGCCGAGCGCCGCCTCCAGGCTGTCCATCACCGGCAGCAGGTCTTCCACGACCCGCTCGGCCGCGTACTTGCGCGCCAGGGTGATGTCGGCCTGGGCGCGCTTGCGGGCATTTTCCGCGTCAGCCAGCGCGCGCAGCCAGGCGTCGCGCTGCTCGTCGAGCTTGGCCTGCGCTTCAGCGAGCAGTTCGTCGAGCGACCTTGCAGGCGCGGGCTCTGCGGATGGAACTACTTCGCTTTGCGGTTTGTGATCGGACATCGGGCAAAAGGTGGCTCGGCAAAGCTCGATATATTGGGGGCAAGCGGCCCACTTCAAGCCTGGAAGAGCGCGCTTGTGCGCGATGGTTCTCGGATTTTTATGGAATATACGGCTTAGGTATCATTCCACTTTAATTAGATGCGATAACGGCCTGACAAGAAAAGGCTTATAGTTGCATTATTGCAGATGGGGAGGGGGAGAGGTTCGTGAGCGACACGGCGCCGGGCCCCATCAAGGTCCTGGTCATCGATGACAGCAACACCATCCGGCGCAGCGCGGAGATGTTCCTGCGCCAGGCCGGGTTCGACGTGATCCTGGCCGAGGACGGCTTCGACGCGCTGGCGAAGATCAGCGACCACCACCCCAAGGTCATCTTCGTCGACATCATGATGCCCAGGCTCGACGGCTACCAGACCTGCGCGCTGATCAAGCAGAACCCGAACCTGAAATCCACGCCGGTGATCATGCTCTCGAGCAAGGACGGCGTGTTCGACCGCGCGCGCGGCCGGCTCGCCGGCTCCGACCGCTACCTGACCAAGCCGTTCACCAAGGAAGCGCTGATCGACACCGTCAACGAATACGTGAAACCGTCTTCCATTTCCTCCTAACCCAGCATCCGAAAGGCCCAGTGCCATGCCGATCAAGAACATCCTCGTCGTCGACGATTCGCCCACCGATCGCCAGTACCTCAGCGACATCCTGGCCAAGAGCGGCTACGTCGTGACTACCGCCGAGAGCGCGGAGGAAGCGCTG
The DNA here is from genome assembly GCA_041496745.1 of Gammaproteobacteria bacterium. Taxonomy (GTDB): domain Bacteria; phylum Pseudomonadota; class Gammaproteobacteria; order Burkholderiales; family SG8-39; genus JAABQT01. The sequence continues at coordinate 17,743 of JBGQFF010000002.1, read as the reverse complement.
GCCAAGGTCAAGCTGCAGCGCCCCGACCTCGTCTTGATGGACGTGGTGATGCCGGGACAGAACGGCTACCAGGCGACGCGCACGCTGAGCAAGGACAGCAGCACCAAGAACATCCCGGTCATCATTTGCACCACCAAGGGCCAGGCGACCGACCGCGTCTGGGGCATGCGCCAGGGCGCGCGCGACTACATCGTCAAGCCGGTGAGCCAGGCGGACCTGCTCGCCAAAATCTCGGCGCTCGGCTAGTGGCAGCCCGCACCTCCCTGCGCGATTACCAGCGCGAGCTGGCGGCGCGCCTGCAAAGCGCGGGCAGCGGCGGTGCGGCCACCAAGCTCGGCCTGCAGGTGGGCGCCGAGTCCTGGCTGGTGGACTTGGCCGACGCCGACGAGGTGATCCCGGTGCCCCCGATCACGCCGGTGCCGCTGACCCGGCCTTGGTTCCGGGGCGTGGCGAACATCCGCGGCAACCTGGTCAGCGTGGTCGACTTCCCGGCCTTCCTCGGCGGCGCGCCGGTGGCGCTGGGCGAGCAGGCCCGGCTGCTCCTGCTCAGCGAGCGCTACCGCATGGGAAGCGCGCTGCTGGTGGACCGTTCGCTCGGCCTGCGCAACCCGGAGCAGTTGCAGCCGCGCGAGACGGGTGCGCCGCGCTCGGCCTGGGTGCGGGCGGAATTCGGCGACGCCGAGGGCGCTCGCTGGAAGGAGCTGGACGTGCCGCAGCTGGTGCAGCATCCCGAGTTTCTCACCGTCGGCGCATGACTGCGGCCGGACCCGGAAACGATCACGCAGGCGATTATCGGCAATAAGGGGAACCCCATGGCATTCAAAGTTGGTGCACTCAAACCTCCGTTCATCGGGCGCGGCGACGAGCCGGCGGCGCAGGCTGCCGCGGCGGCGCCCGCCGCGCCGCCGCGCGGCGGGCGGTTCATCGGGCATCTGTCCACCGGCCGGCAGCTGCAGATCCTGATCGGGCTGCTGATCGTCTTCCTCGCGGTGTCCGCGGTTTGCGTCTATCTCAATAACCGCCTTGCGTCGCGGGTCGCCGTGGTCCAGTCGACCGTCACCGAGATGCAGATGCTGTCGCAGCGCATTGCGAACAGCGCGCAGCAGGCGGCGCAGGGCAGCGCCGTGGCGTTCGGCCAGCTGAAGCAGGGCCAGGACCAGTTCTTCGAGGACCTGCGCCTGCTGCGAGTCGGCGGCACCCGGTTCGGCGTCACCGTGCCGCCTTCGCCCGACGCGGTGCAGCCGGCCCTGCGAGAGCTGGAGAAGCAATGGAGCCCCATGGAGAAGAACATCGCACTCATCCTGGGACAGGAAAAGAACCTGGTCGAGTTGCGCCAGCGCGAGCAGCTGATCGAAGCGACCGCGCCCCAGTTGTCATTGCGCGCGCAGGAGCTGATGACCAGCGCGCGCGATGCGCGCGAGGTCTACGGCGTTGTGGTGTTCGCGCAGCAGATGTTCCATGACGTCACCAATTTCGACTTCGCCAACGCGGTGCGCCTGCTCTCCACGGACCGCCCGAACCCGGAGGTGGCGCGGCTGCTGGCGAGCAACACGCGCCAGTTTCTGCGCATGCTGGACGCGCTGCTGGGCGAGGCCAAGGTTGCCGGGATTGCGCCGATTGCGAACGAGGCGGTCAAGCGGCGGGCCCAGGAACTGCGCAAGCTGTTCGCGCCGTTCGCCGCGGCCGTGCAGGCCATCATCGAGGAAATGCAGGCGCTCGCCGCCGCCAAGCAGGCGAGCCGCGACATCTTCGGCGCCAGCGAGGGGCTGCTGAAGTCGACGCAGGAACTGGGCAATGCGCACCAGCAGCTGGCGCAGGGTCAGGCCGACTATGTCTTGGGCGCGGTGCTCAGCGCACTGCTGGCACTGGGCAGCCTGCTGCTCCTCGGCCGGGTTTACCTGGTCGACAGCCGCCGCCGCGCGGCGCAGAGCGAGCAGCAGAACCGAAGCAACCAGCAGGCCATCCTGCGGCTGCTCGACGAGATCGGCAGCCTGGCCGACGGCGACCTGACCTCCCGCGCGCGGGTGACGGAGGAGATCACCGGCGCCATCGCCGACGCGATCAATTTCACCATCGACGAACTGCGCCGCCTGGTGACGGGCATCAACACGGCGGCGCTGCAGGTGACCACGGCGACCGCGGAAGCGCAGGCGGTTTCCGGCCAGTTGCTGCAGGCGGCGCAGAAACAGGCCACGGAGATCCAGGGCACCGGCCAGTCGGTGGCGCAGATGGCGCAGTCGATGAGCGAGGTGTCCAAGAGCGCCAACGAATCGGCCAAGGTGGCGCAGACCTCGCTCCACGCTGCCGAGAAGGGCGCGCGGGCGGTGCAGAACGCGATCGCCGGCATGAACGACATCCGCGAGCAGATCCAGGAGACCTCCAAGCGCATCAAGCGGCTGGGCGAGAGCTCGCAGGAGATCGGCGAGATCGTGCAGCTGATCTCGGACATCACGGAGCAGACCAACGTGCTGGCGCTGAACGCCGCGATCCAGGCGGCTTCCGCCGGCGAAGCGGGGCGCGGCTTCACGGTGGTGGCGGAGGAGGTGCAGCGGCTGGCGGAGCGCTCCGGCGAGGCGACCAAGCACATCGGCGCGATCGTCAAGTCGATTCAGCGCGACACGCAGGACGCGGTCGAGGCCATGGAGCGCAGCACGCGCGGCGTGGTGGAAGGGACCAGGACGGCGGACGAAGCGGACCGGGCACTGCGCGAAATCGAGCAGGTGTCCAACCAGCTGGCCGGGCTGATCGGCTCGATCTCCAACGCCACGCAGCAGCAGTCGGCGTCGGCGACGCGCGTGGCGGCGGCGATGAACGATATCCTCGCCATCACGCGGATGACCACCGACGGCACGCGGCGCACAGCGGCTTCCGCTGAGAGGCTCACGGCGCTTGCCAATGAACTCAAGGCCTCGGTGTCGGGCTTCAAGCTCGCCTGACGAGGGCCATGGTCAACGCCTCCGCCACCATCCTGTCCTGGATCACCGCCGAGGTGGAGCAGGCGCTGAAGCTGGTCCGGGATCACATCGCCAAATTCGCGGCAGAGCCTTGGGACGTGGCGCTGCTCAGGCCCTGCCCCGAGCACCTGCACCAAGTGAGCGGGGCGCTGCGCATGGTGGGCCTGTCGGGCGCGACGCGCTTCTGCGAGGAGATCGAGGGCGGCTTCGCCGGCCTGGACCGCACGCGGCCGAGCTCGCAGGCGGTGAGCGTGATCGACAAGGCGGTGCTGGCGCTGAAGGATTTCGTCGACGGGCTGGAGCGCGGCCAGGCCAACGTGCCGCTGCGCCTGTACCCGGTGTACCGCGAGTTGAAGACGCTGCAGGGCAAGGCCGTCGCCGCCGAGAAGGACCTGTTCTTCCCCGACTTGGCGGCGGCGGCGCCGGCCCACCCGAACCCGAAGCCGCTCGCCAAGCAAACGCTGGCGCCCTACGTGCAGGCGCAGCGCTCGCAGTTCCAGCGCGGCCTGCTCGGCGCGCTGCGCAACCTGCACGACGGGCCGCCGGAGATGCGCCAGGCGCTCGCCGCGCTGCACCAGGTCGCGGCGCAGCTGCCCGAGCCGCAGGCGCTGTGGTGGGTGGCCGAGGGCCTGGTCGACGGGTTGCAGGATGCACCCGACGCGGACTGGCTCGCCAGGGCGAAGGCGCTGTGCAACAAGATCGACTTCCAGATGCGCGACCTGGCGGGCGGCGCGCAGTCGGCGAACGAGTCGCTGCTGCGCGAAGTGCTGTACGCCATCGCCAAGTGCAAGCCCTCCACGCCGCGGCTCAAGGACATCAAGCAGCTCTACCAGCTCGACAGCCTGTTCCCCGGCGCGGAGCTCGGCGGCGTCATGGAATACGACATGGACTGGCTGGGGCCGGCGCTTGCCGACATGCGCTCGCGCCTGGAAGCCTTGAAAGGCATGTGGCTGCAGTATGTCTCGGGCGAGCCGAAGAGCGCGGCGCGTTTCCGCGAGCTGGTGGCCTCGTTCAAGGCCAAGGCGGGGGAGGTGGGCAGCGTGCCGCTCGTCAAGCTGCTCGACGTCATCGCGCTGGTGTCGACGCGCCTGCCCGATCCCTATCCGCAGCAGCACCAGTTCATGGTGATCGAGATGGCCTCGGCCTTCCTGCTAGCGGAGAGCCTGATCGCGTACTTCACCAGCCCGGCCGCCGACACCGAGCAGCAGATCGACATCATGGGCGGCTGGCTGCTCGACGCCGCCAAGGGCAGGTCCACGGGCGAGCCGCCTGCAGGGCTGCGCGCGGACCTGAGCGAGCGCATCGGCGCGCTGCAGCTGCGCGCGCAGGTGGCGAAGGAGATCGTCGCCAACCTGCAGCACGTGGAGCAGGTGCTGGACGGCTTCGCGCGCGATCCCGCCAAGCGCGGCACGCTGGCCGGGCTGGCGCCGCACCTGCGCCAGATCCACGGTGCGCTGATGGTGCTGCGCTTCGAGGCGGCGGCGCGCTCTCTGGCGACCTGCGAGCGCATGATCGTGCAATGCGCCGAACCGGACCATGCCGGCACGGCCGAGGACATGGACTGGATCGCGGAAGGCCTGAGCAGCTTGGGCTTCTTCCTCGATCCGTGCCTGCAGGGGCGCGAGCCCGCGGAGCAGGCCATCGAGCTGTTCTTCCACCGTTACGACAAGGCGCACACCCCGGTGATGCAACGGGCGAGGGACTCCACGGTGGTGCTGACCGCCACCGCGATGAAGGCCGCAGCGACCGCGGCCGAGGTGATCGCCGCGGCGGCCGCGGAACCGGCTCCGGCGCCGGTGGCAGCACCGGCGCCGAAGCCGCGGCCCGAGGTGAACCAGGAGCTGCTCGAGATCTACCTGGAGGAGGCCCGCGAAGTGCTCGGCAACATCGACGCCGCGTTGCCGGCCTGCCGCGCGCAGCCGCTGGACCGCGACACGCTCACCACCATCCGCCGCGGCTTCCACACCCTCAAGGGCAGCGGCCGCATGGTCGGCCTGATGGACATCGGCGAAGTGGCCTGGGAAGTCGAGCAGGTGATGAACCGCTGGCTGGAGCAGAAGTGGCCGGCCAGCGCGGAGCTGCTCGAGCTGATCGCCCTGGCGAGCGCTGCCTTCGCCGGCTGGATCGCTCAGTTGCGCGAACGCAGCCTGACGGGAGAAATCGACGCCCGGGAGATCGGGGCGCTCGCCGGCAGGCTAAAGGCGGCCGCGGAGCCGGTCGCCGCGGCGCCAGCTGCCGCGCCCGCGCCGGAGCTGGTCGCGCCAGCGGAGCCTGCGCCTGCGCCGGAGCCGGAAGAGGTGGCGATCGGCGAGACGCGCCTCGCGCGCCACCTGTACGACATCTACATGCAGGAAGCGCACCAGCACGTCGCGACGCTCGAAGCGCAGTGCGAGGCCTGGCGCAAAGGAACCGGCATCGACACCACGCAGCAATTCGTGCGCGCGGCGCACACGCTCGCCAGCAGCTCGCGCACCGCAGGCTTCGCGCCGATCGCCGACCTGGCCGCGGCGCTGGAGCAATGGACGCCGCTGGCGCGGCGCAGCGGAGCGGCCGCCGACGTCAAGACGGTGCAGGCCGTGATCGAAGCCTTGCGCGAGCGGGTGGAGGCGGTGGCGCGGCGCGAAGCGCCCGCGACCGTCGCGCAGGCCGAGAACCGCCTGCGCGAGCTGACGGCGCGGCTGCTGGCGCCGCCGCCGCCCAAGCCGGCGCCCAAGCCGGTGCCCGCGCCCCCGGCGCAAGCGCCAGCCAAGGGCGGCCGCGAACAGCGCGTGATGCGCGACGACATCGACGCGCAGTTGCTGCCGATTTTCCTCGAAGAAGCGCAGCAGCTGCTGCCGCTGATCGGCAGCGACCTGCGCGACTGGAAGGCGAGTCCGCAGGAGCAGAAGGTGCAGCAGTCGCTGCAGCGCGCCCTGCACACGCTGAAGGGCAGCGCGCGCATGGCGGGCGCCATCCGCCTGGGCGAGCTCACGCACCTCATGGAGAGCCGCATCGAGGCGGCGCTCGAGGCGGGCGCGCTGCCCGACACGCTATTCGTCGAATTGGAAGAGAAGATGGACCGGCTGAGCCTCGACCTCGAGCGCATGGCGGCCGGTCCGGAGCTGGAGGCCGCGCCGGCGAGCGCCGCGCCGCTGCCGGCCGCCGCCGCGGGGCCGCGCGCCGAGCCGCCGCTGCCTACCCCGGCGGCGATGCTGCGCATCAACGCCAACACGCTCGATCACCTGATCAACGAGTCGGGCGAGGTCAGCATCGCGCGCTCGCGCGTCGAGGCCGAGCTGCGCGGCGTCAAGCAGTCGATCGCCGACCTGAGCGAGAGCATCTCCCGCTTGCGCGGGCAGCTGCGCGAGGTGGAAATCCAGGCCGACAGCCAGATGCGGTCGCGCACGTCGGAGCTGGAGGAGCGCAACCGCGAGTTCGACCCGCTCGAGTTCGACCGCTACACGCGGCTGCAGGAACTGACCCGCCTGATGGCCGAGAGCCTGCACGACGCGGCCGCGATCCAGCAGTCGCTGAGCAAGAACCTGGGCGAGACCGACGCCGCCCTGATGCACCAGGCGCGCACCAGCCGCGAAGTGCAGCAGGAGCTGATGCGCATGCGCGCGGTGCCGTTCTCGATCCTCGACGAGCGGCTGTACCGCATCGTGCGCCAGAGCACGCGCGAGTTGGACAAAAAGGCCGAGCTGCTCATCGAAGGCAGCCAGGTGGAACTCGACCGCAGCGTGGTGGAGCGCATCGGCGCGCCGCTCGAGCACCTGCTGCGCAACGCGCTGGTGCACGGCCTGGAAGCGCCGCCTGCGCGCGCCGCGGCCGGCAAGCCGGAGGCCGGCCGCATTTCGGTCAACTTGCGCCAGGAGAGCAACGAGATCGCGCTTATCGTCAGCGACGACGGCGCCGGCCTCGACCTGGGGCAGCTGCGGCGCAAGGCCGAGGACAAGGGCCTGCTGCAGCCCGGCCAGCAGGCCGCCGAGGCGGAGCTGATGCAGTTGATCTTCGTCTCGGGCCTGTCCACCGCCGAAACGGTGACCGAGCTTTCGGGCCGCGGCATCGGCATGGACGTGGTGCGCAACGAGATCACCGCCATCGGCGGGCGCATCGAGATCGCCAGCGAGCGCGGCCGCGGCACCACTTTCACCATCTACCTGCCGCTCACGCTGGCGGTGACGCAGGCGGTGCTGGTGCGCGCCGGCGGCAGCGTATTCGCCGTGCCATCCGCGATGGTCGAGCAGGTGCTGCGCCTGAAGGCGGACGCCATGGCCGAGCGCTACGCGGCGCTGGCGATCCCGTTCCAGGAACGGCAGTACCCGCTCTACGGCCTGGCGCAGCTGCTGGGTGCGGGCGGGGCGGGGGTGCAGGCCTACAACTCGGTGCTGCTGCTGCGCAGCGGCATCCAGCGCATCGCGCTGCACGTCGACGAGCTGGTCGGCAACCAGGAAATCGTGGTGAAGAGCATCGGCCCGCAGCTCGCGCGCGCGCCCGGCGTGGCCGGCGCGACGGTGCTGGCCGACGGCAGCGTCGTGCTGATCGTCAACCCGGTGCAGCTGGTGCAGCACGCGCGCATGGTGTCCGAGCGCACGGCTTCGCCTGCCGCGCCAGCGGCTCCGGCCGCGCCCGCCGCGCCAGTGGTCATGGTGGTGGACGACTCGCTCACCGTGCGCAAGATCACCAGCCGCCTGCTGCAGCGCGAGGGCTACCAGGTGCTGACCGCCAAGGACGGCCTGGACGCGCTCGAGCAGATGAAGGACGCGCTGCCCGCCGTGATGCTGGTGGACATCGAGATGCCGCGCATGGACGGCTTCGACCTGACGCGCATCCTGCGCGGCGACCCGCGCACGCGCGGCGTGCCGATCATCATGATCTCCTCGCGCACCGCGGAGAAGCACCGCACCCAGGCCGCAGCGCTGGGCGTCAACGTGTTCCTCGGCAAGCCCTACCCGGAGTCCGAGCTGCTGCAGCACGTCGCCGGCTACCTTGCAGGCGGCAGGCAGTGACGCAGGCTACCGGCGGCACGCGGGGCGCCGCGGGCGCGCGCTTCGAGCCGCAGACGCAGCTCGGCAAGTACCCGATCCTGCGCGAGATCGGCCGCGGCGCCACCAGCCACGTGTACCTCGCACGCGACCCGTTCGCCGACCGCGAGGTGGCGATCAAGGTGTTCCTGTTCGACCAGCTCGCCGACCCGCACACCGAGCGCATGATGCACAAGGCCTTCCTCGCGGAAGCCTCGCTCGCGGGCAAGCTCAACCACCCGCACATCGTCGACATCCTCGACGCGGTGGCCGAGCCCGACCACAGCTACCTGGTGATGGAGTACGTCGCCGGCACGACTCTGGACGCGCACTCGGACGTCACCAGCCTGCTGCCGCTGTCCAAGGTGGTGGAGATCATCTTCAAATGCATCCGCGCGCTGGAATACGCCTTCCAGCACGGCGTGATCCACCGCGACATCAAGCCCGGCAATATCCTGCTGTCGGCCGCTGGCGAGACCAAAGTGAGCGACTTCGGCGCCTCGTTCCAGCAGCGCCTCGGGCACGAGACCACGCAGATCACCGGCGTCGGCTCGCCCGCCTACATGTCGCCCGAGCAGATCCGCATGGAGCAACTGACGCACCAGACCGACATCTACTCGCTGGGCGTCACCATGTACCGCCTGCTCACCGGGCGGCTGCCGTTCCAGGCCTCCACCCAGGCCGGGCTGACCTACGCAATCCTCAACACCGTGCCGCCGCGGCCCGCCACGCTGCGCCCGGATCTGCCGTCGCTGCTCGACCAGATCGTGATGACGGCGATGAGCAAGGACCCGGCGCAGCGCTTCCGCTCCTGGCTCGATTTCGGCAAGGACCTGAGCCAGGCCTTCACCGCCCTGCGCCTGGTGGGCGAGTCGCTGTCGGACTCGGAGAAGTTCAACGAGCTGCGCCACACCGCGTTCTTCGAGGGCTTCGGCGACGTCGCCCTGTGGGAAGTGGTGCGCACCGGCAGCTGGAAGAAGATTCCCGCCGGTACCGTGATCATGCGCGAGGGCGACCACGGCGACAGCTTCTACCTGCTGCTCTCCGGCGAGGTCAGCGTCACGCTCTCGGGCACGCAGCTGAACACCATCAAGCCGGGGGGCTGCTTCGGCGAGATCCTGTATTTCACCGACCGCGTCGAGCGGCGCACCACCACCATCACCGCCAACGACGAGATCACGGTGATCGAGATCAAGGCGGCGGCGCTGCGTGCCGCGACCGACGCCTGCCAGGTGGGTTTCAACAAGGCCTTCATGCGCGTGTTGATCGAGCGGCTGATGCAGGCCAACATGCGCCTTGCGGCGCGGGGATAGGAGGCGACGATGAAGCACTGGATCCTGATGCTGATGTTGCTGCCGGTGGCGGTGCCGGCGCACGCCGCGGACGAGAAGTCCAAGGGCAACGCCGTCGAGCGCGCCGGGAAGGCCACCGGCAAGGCGCTGGACCGCGCCGGGAACGCGGTCGAGCGCGCGGGAAAGCGCGCCGGCAAGGCGGTGAACCGCGCCGCCGACAAGACCGGCGAATGGATCAAGAAGAAGACCGAGTAGCGATGTCCTTCAGCGCCGCGATCCAGCGCGGCGATTCGTTCAGGCAGGGCAGGGCGCGGAACTCCCCGCCGCCCGCGTCGAGGAAGGTCTTCTTTCCCTCGATCGCGATCTCCTCCAGCGTTTCCAGGCAGTCGGCCACGAATCCCGGGCAGATCACGTGCACGCGGCGCGTGCGTTGCGCGCCGAGTTGCGCCAACACTTCCGCGGTGTAAGGCTGCAGCCAGCGCGCCGGGCCGAAGCGCGACTGGAAGGCGACGCGGTACTCGCCGGGCTTGAGCTGCAGCGCCTCGGCGAGGAGCCGCGCGGTGCGTTCGCACTGCGCGCGGTAGGGATCGCCGCGCTCCACCGCGCGCTGCGGCAGGCCGTGGAAGCTCATCACCAGCACGTCGGGCCTGTCCTGCACCAGTGCGGCGAGCGCCGCGATGTAGCCCGGGTGGTCGTGGAATTGCTCGACAAAGTCCATCTTGCTCCCGACCACGTCGCGGATCGATTCCGCGGTGCTGCGCGCGTATTGGGGATACAGCGGAACGACGCGCACCTTTCCGGGAAGCCTCTGCAGCACGCCAGCGATGCTCGGCTCGCCATAGCGCATGGCGTATTCGACCGGCAGGCCCGTGGCCTCGTGCAGCAACCTCGCTTGCTTGCGGGTGTGCACCGCCAGCGGCGAGCCCTCCGGCGTCCAGACCTTGGCGTACTTCTGCGCCGACTGCGCCGGGCGCTTGCGCAGCACGATGCCGTGCAGGATGGGCAGCCAGAGCCAGCGCGGCAGCTCGACCACGCGCGGATCGGCGAGGAACTCGGCGAGGTAGGCGCGCACCGCCGCGGGCGTAGGCGCCGCCGGCGTACCGAGGTTGACTAGGAGGATGCCGTTCAGGGCTTGGACAGCGCGCTGGAAAGCAGCTTGGCGGTGATATCCACGATCGGCACCACGCGGTCGTAGGCCATGCGCGAGGGCCCGATCACGCCCACCGTGCCGACCACCTCGCCGTCCACCTTGTAGGGGGCAGTCACCACGCTCACCTCGTCGGGCGCGCTGACGCCAGACTCGCCGCCGATGAACACCTGCACGCCCTGGCCGCGCAGAGACAGGTCCAGGATCTGCAGCAGCGTGGTCTTGTGCTCGAACAGCTCGAACAGCTGGCGCATGCGGCCCATGCCCTGCGACAGCTCCTGCGCCGCGAGCAGGTTGCGCTCGCCCGAGATGACGTAGGGCTCGCTGCCCTCGGCCACCGCGCGGTCGCCGGCCTCGAGCGCGGCGCTCATCAGCTGCATCATGTCCTGGCGGATCTGGTGCAGCTCCTGGTGCAGGTGCTGGCGCACCTGCTCGAAGCTCTGCCCGGCGTAGTTCTGGTTGATGAAGTTGGCCGCCGAGACCAGCTCGGCGGGCGAGTAGTCGCGCTCGGTGAACAGCACCCGGTTCTGCACGTCGCCGTCCTGCGTCACCACGATCAGCAGCACGCGCTTCTCCGACAGGCGCAGGAACTCGATCTGGCGGAAGGCGAGCGCGCGCCGGCGCGGGGTCATCACCACGCCGGCGAACTGGGTGAGTTGCGACAGCAATTGGGAAGCCGACTGGATCGCGCGCTGCGGGCTGTCCGGGTGCAGCTGGTCTTGCAGCTGGCGCTGCTCGCCCGAGCCGAGGGGTTTCATCACCAGCAGCGTGTCGACGAAGAAGCGGTAGCCGGCCGGCGTCGGCACCCGCCCGGCGGAGGTGTGCGGGCTGGAGATCAAGCCCAGCTCCTCCAGGTCCGACATCACGTTGCGGATGGTGGCGGGCGACAGGTCCAGCCCGGAATGCCTGGACAGCGTGCGCGAGCCGACCGGCTGGCCCTCGGCGATGTAGCGCTCGACCAGCGTCTTCAGCAGCAACTGCGCGCGTTTGTCGAGCATGCGGCGCATTTTACACATGCGGTTAAAATGCGGCGATGCCAAAAGCCGCGTTCCGCCGCGTCGCGCTGATCGGCAAGCACACGGCGGAGATCGCCGAGTCGCTGCGCGGGCTGCGAGAGTTGCTGCGCGCGCGCGGCTGCGAGGTGCGCGTGGAGCGCGAAACCGCGGCGCGCATCGGCAACGGCGAGGGCGCGGCGAGCTACGACGAGATCGGCGCCTTCGCCGACCTGGCCATCGTGCTGGGGGGCGACGGCACCATGCTCGCGGCGGCGCGCAACCTGGCGCGCCACAAGGTGCCGCTCGTCGGCATCAACCAGGGGCGCGTCGGCTTCATGACCGACATCGCGCTGAAGGACATCCGCGCCTCGGTGGGGGCGATCCTGGAGGGCCAGTACCTGATCGAGGAGCGCGCGCTGCTGGACGCCGAGATCCTGCGCGCCGGCAGGAGCCTGCTGCGCACGGTGGCCCTCAACGAAGCGGTGCTCGGCAAGGGCTCGCAGGGGCGGTTGATCGAGTTCGAGGTGCGCATCGACGGCGAGTACGTCTACCGGCTGCGCGCCGACGGGGTGATCGTCGCCACGCCCACCGGCTCCACGGCGTACGCGCTTTCGGCGCAGGGCCCGATCCTGCAGCCGGGGGTGGCCGCGTTCGCGCTGGTGCCACTCAACCCGCACGTGCTGTCGGCGCGGCCGGTGAGCGTCAGCGAGCGAAGCACCATCGAGATCGCGCTGCTGCGCGCGGTGGACGCGCGCGCGCATTTCGACGGTTTCGCCCTCACCGACATGGCCGAAGGCGACCGGCTGGTGCTCAAGCGCTCGGCGCACGCCATCCGCTTCGTGCACCCGCCGGGCTACAGCTACTTCGCCATGCTGCGCGAGAAGCTGAACTGGAGCGAGTCGGCGGAAATGGGCTCCGATCCCGATTGATTCCGATGCTCCGCGTCCTGTCGGTCCGCGACTACGTCATCGCCGAGCGCGTCGAGCTGGAGCCGGCGGCCGCCTTCACCGTGCTGAGCGGCGAAACCGGGGCCGGCAAGTCCGTCCTGGTGGACGCGCTCGAGCTGCTGGTCGGCGGCCGCGCGGAGTCCGCGCTGGTGCGCGAGGGCGCCGAGCGCGCCGAGCTGTCGGCTGAGTTCGAGGTCGCGGCCGGATCGGCGCTCGCCGCCTGGATCGCGCAGGCCGGGCTGGAGGGCGATCCCGGCAGTCTGATCCTGCGCCGCACCATCGACGCCGCGGGACGCTCGCGCTGCTTCATCAACGGGCACGCCGCGACGCTCGCGCAAGTGCGCGAAACCGGCGAGTTCCTGGTGGACATCCACGGCCAGCATGCGCACCAGTCGCTGCTGCGGCCGGCCGCGCAGCGCGAGCTGCTGGACGCGCACGGCGGCGCCGAGGGGCTGGCGCGCGACTGCGCCGCGGCTTGGCGCGACTGGATGCGGTTGCAGGCGCTCGCCGCCGAGGCCGAGCAGCAGTACGCGCAGCGCGAGGCCGAGCGCGCCGAGCTGCAGGACAAGGTGGCGGTGCTGGACCAGCTCGCGCCGGCGGCGCTCGAGTGGGAGCGCCTGGCCGCCGAGCACCAGAGGCTCGCGCACGGCTCAAGCCTGCTCGCCGGGGCGCAGTCCTCGCTCGAGACGCTGTCGGAAGCGGAACGCGCGAGCCTGCCGCAGCTCGCGGCGGTGGCGTCGCGGCTGAGGTCCCTCGCGCAGCACGACGCGCAGCTGGTGGCGATCGTCGAGCTGCTCGAGTCGGCCGAGGCACAGGCCGGCGAAGCGGTGCGCGCGCTGCGCCAGTACGCCACGCGCGTCGAGCTCGACCCGCAGGCCCTGCACGAGGCCGAGGCGAGGATCGACGCGCTGCACGCCGCCGGGCGCAGGTTCCGCGTGCGGCCCGAAGAGCTGGCGAGCCTCGCCGAGTCGCTGCGCGCGCGGCTCAAGGACCTCGACCTGGCGGCTTCGCCCGAGGCGCTCAAGCGCGAAGTGGCGGCCGCCGCAGGACGCTACGGCGCGGCGGCGAAGAAACTCTCGGCGAAGCGCAAGGGCACGGCACGGGCCCTGTCCGAGGCGGTCACGGAAGGCATGCAGCAGCTGGCGATGAAGGGCGGGCGCTTTTCGGTGGCGCTGCGCGCGCTCGAGGCGCCCACCGCGGCGGGCATGGAAGAGGTCGACTTCGAAGTGTCCTCGCATCCCAGCCTGCCCCTTCGGCCGCTCGCCAAAGTGGCCTCGGGCGGCGAGCTGTCCCGGGTGAGCCTCGCGCTCCAGCTGGTCACGGCCAAGGCCTCGCCGGTCGCCACCCTGGTATTCGACGAGGTGGACGCCGGCATCGGCGGCGCCGTGGCGGAGACGGTGGGCCGCGCGCTGAAGAAGCTCGGCAAGGACCGGCAGGTGCTGTGCGTGACCCACCTGCCGCAGGTGGCGGCGCAAGGCGACGAACAGTGGACGGTGGTGCGCTCGGCCGCGCGCGGCAAGGTCGTGGTCGGCACCGCGCGGCTGGACCGCGCGGGGAGGATCGAGGAACTGGCCCGGATGCTGGGCGGCGCGGAAATCACCGCCACCACGCGCCGGCACGCGGCGGAGATGCTAGGCGCCGCCTAGGTCCTTGCGGTTCGGGCAGTCCTGCTTGGTGCAGTCGCCGTACAGGGCGAGCGAGTGGCCGCGCAGCTCGAAGCCGCCCTTATGCGCCACCTCGCTCTGGCGTTGCTCGATCTCGGCGTCGTAGAACTCCTCGACGCGCCCGCACTGCAGGCAGACCAGGTGGTCATGATGCCCGCCCTGGTTCAGCTCGAACACCGCCTTGCCGGTCTCGAAATGCTGGCGCGCGAGCAGCCCCGCCTGCTCGAACTGCGTGAGCACCCGGTACACGGTGGCGAGGCCGATGTCGATGCCTTCCGCTAACAGGCTTTTGTAGACGTCCTCGGCGGACAAGTGGCGCACCTTGCTGTGCTCGAACAGCTCCAGCACCTTGCGCCGCGGCAGGGTGGCCTTGAGCCCGCTGTCCTTGAGGCTTTGCGCCGAGTTCATCGCTTATCATTATAGGCTTATGCCTCGCGCGCTTCCGCTCGCCCTCGCGCTGCTGCTCGCCGCCTGCGCGCTGCCCGATTTCATGGCGCCTTACCGCATGGACATCCAGCAGGGAAACAACGTGACGCAGGAAATGGTCTCGCAGCTCAAGCCCGGAATGAGCAAAGAGCAGGTGCGCTACCTCCTCGGGACGCCGTTGCTTACCGACATCTTCCACGCCGAGCGCTGGGACTACGTGTACTGGCTCGACCGGCGCGGCCAGCCGCGCGAGCGGCGGCGGCTCGCGGTGTTTTTCCAGGACGGCAGGCTGGCGCGGGTGGACGGCGACGTGGCGCCTGCGGGCGAGGGGAAAGGGCAAACGCAATGAAGGTGGCGATCGCGGGCGCGGGCGGCCGCATGGGGCAGGCGCTGATCGAGGCGGTGCTGGCCGACCGGGACCTGCAACTGGCGGCGGCGCTCGATGCCGCGGGCAGCCCGGCGATCGGGCGCACGGCCGGGGGCCTGAAAATCGGCGCGGACCTGGCGGCGATCGCGGCGGCGGACGTGCTGATCGACTTCACCCGCCCTGCAGGCACCTTGGCGCACCTGGACGCTTGCCTGAAGCAGGGTAAGGGCATGGTCATCGGCACCACGGGGTTCGCCGAGGCGCAGAAGGCGCGCATCGCGGACGGCGCGAAGCGCATCCCTGTCGTCCTGTCGCCCAACTTCGCCATCGGCGTGAACGTCGTGTTCCGGCTTGCCCAGACCGCCGCCAAGGCGCTGGGCGACGCCTACGACGTCGAGATCGTCGAGGCGCACCACCGGCACAAGGTGGACGCGCCCTCCGGCACCGCGCTGATGCTGGGCGAGCTGGTGGCCGGGGCGCTGGGACGGGACCTCGGCCAAGTGGCGACGCACGGGCGCGAGGGCGACACCGGCGAAAGGCCGGCCAAGGAGATCGGCTTCCACGCCATCCGCGGCGGCGACATCGTCGGCGAGCACACGGTGATCTTCGCCGGCGCCGGCGAGCGGGTGGAGGTGACGGTGCGCTCGCAAAGCCGCATGACCTATGCCGCCGGCGCGCTACGCGCCGCCAAATGGCTCAAGGGCAAGGGGCCCGGCCTCTACGACATGTTCGACGTGCTTGGCCTGAAGTAGCCGGCGCGGTATAATTCGTCGCTCAAATGAGCGGGAGGGGCGTGAGCCTCTTCCGCTTTTTCACATCTACTCCGGGAGTTGTGCTTTGCCTGCCCTCGACACCGCTGTGCTCGTCCTTGCCGACGGGACGGTGTTTCGGGGCCGCAGCGTGGGCGCCCAGGGGCTCTCGGCCGGCGAGGTGGTGTTCAACACCGCCATGACCGGCTACCAGGAAATCCTCACCGATCCGTCCTACTGCGGGCAGATCGTCACCCTGACCGCCCCGCACATCGGCAACACCGGCGTCAATGCCGAGGACGAGGAGTCGGGGAAGGTCCATGCCGCGGGCCTGGTGGTGCGCGACGTGCCGGCGCTGCCTTCCAGCTGGCGCGCGCAGCAAAGCCTCGCCCAGTACCTGGTCGAGAAGAACGTGGTGGCGATCGCCGACATCGACACGAGGAAACTCACGCGCATCCTGCGGGAAAAGGGCGCGCAGAACGGCTGCCTGATGGCGGGGAACGTGGACGTGGACAAGGCGCTGGCCGAGGCGCGCAGGTTCCCAGGTCTTGCGGGCATGGATCTCGCCAAGGTGGTAAGCACCCCCAAGCCCTACGAATGGCGCGACGGCAAGTGGGAGCTGGGCAAGGGGTACCGCCACGTGGTGGACGCGCCGTTCCATGTGGTGGCCTACGACTACGGCATCAAGAGGAACATCCTGCGGCTGCTCGCCGAGCGCGGCGCGCACATCACCGTGGTGCCGGCGCAAACCCCGGCGCGCGAGGTGCTGCGCATGCAGCCGGACGGGGTGCTCCTGTCCAACGGCCCGGGCGACCCCGAGGCCTGCGACTACGCCATCGAGTCCGTCGGCGAGATCCTCGACACGACGCGCGTGCCGGTGTTCGGCATCTGCCTCGGCCACCAGCTGATGGGGCTCGCCTCCGGCGCGAAGACGCTCAAGATGAAGTTCGGGCACCACGGGGCCAACCACCCGGTGAAGGACCTGGAGACCGGGCAGGTCGTGATCACCAGCCAGAACCACGGCTTCGCGGTGGACCCGAAGGGCTTGCCGTCCACGCTCAAGCCCACGCACGTGTCGCTCTTCGACGGTTCCTTGCAAGGGCTGGCGAGGACCGACCGGCCGGCGTTCTGCTTCCAGGGGCATCCGGAAGCGAGCCCCGGGCCGCACGACATCGGCTACCTGTTCGATCGCTTCGCCAAGCTGATGCAAGATGCCCAAAAGAACTGATCTGCACAACATCCTGATCATCGGCGCCGGCCCGATCGTCATCGGCCAGGCCTGCGAGTTCGACTATTCGGGCGCGCAGGCCTGCAAGGCGCTGCGCGACGAGGGCTACCGCGTGGTGCTGGTGAACTCCAACCCGGCCACCATCATGACCGACCCGGAGATGGCCGACGCCACCTACATCGAGCCGATCACCTGGCAGACAGTGGCGCGCATCATCGAAAAGGAGCGCCCCGACGCGCTGCTGCCGACCATGGGCGGGCAGACCGCGCTCAACTGCGCGCTCGACCTCGCGCGCGAGGGCGTGCTGGAGAAATTCGGCGTGGAGATGATCGGCGCCTCGCGCGCGGCCATCGACAAGGCCGAGGACCGGGAGAAGTTCAAGCAATCGATGACCAAGATCGGCCTCGCTTCGGCGCGTTCCTCGCTCGCGCACTCGATGGAGGAAGCGCTGCAGGTGCAGGCGAGCCTCGGCTTCCCGGTGGTGATCCGGCCTTCCTTCACGCTGGGCGGCACGGGCGGCGGCATCGCCTACAACCGCGAGGAGTTCGTCGCCATCTGCGAGCGCGGGCTGGAGGCCTCGCCCACCAACGAGCTGCTGATCGAGGAGTCGGTGATCGGCTGGAAAGAGTTCGAGATGGAGGTGGTGCGCGACAAGAAGGACAACTGCATCATCATCTGCTCCATCGAGAACGTGGACGCGATGGGCGTGCACACCGGCGACTCGATCACCGTGGCGCCGGCGCAGACCCTCACCGACAAGGAATACCAGATCATGCGCAACGCCTCGATCGCGGTGCTGCGCGAGATCGGGGTGGACACCGGCGGCTCCAACGTGCAGTTCGCCATCAACCCGCGCAACGGGCGGATGGTGATCATCGAAATGAATCCGCGGGTTTCGCGCAGCTCCGCGCTGGCATCCAAGGCCACGGGCTTCCCGATCGCCAAGATTGCGGCCAGGCTGGCGGTGGGTT
>JBGQFF010000001.1:0-83907 GCA_041496745.1 Gammaproteobacteria bacterium | reverse complement strand
ATCAGCAACAACTGCTGCGCCTCGTAGCTCGCGCCCACCGGAATCACCATGCGGCCGCCGGGCTTGAGCTGCGCGACGAGCGCCTCGGGCACCCGCGGCGCGGCCGCGGTGACCACGATGGCGTCGAACGGCGCCCGCTCCGGCCAGCCGGCGTAGCCGTCGCCGATTCTCACTTCGACGTTGGCGTAGCCGAGCGTTCTCAGCCGCTCCGCGGCCTCCTTGCCCAGAGAAGGAATGAGCTCTATCGAGTACACCTTCAACACGATCTCCGCCAGGATCGCCGCCTGGTAGCCCGACCCGGTGCCGATCTCGAGCACGCGCTGCCCGGGCTGCGGCTCGAGCAGGTCGGTGGACAGCGCCACGATGTAGGGCTGCGAGATGGTCTGGCCGCTGCCGATGGGCAGCGGGTGGTTGCGGTACGCGAGGGACTGCTGATCGGAGGGAACGAAGCGGTGGCGCTCCACCTTCCCCAGCGCCGCGCGCACCTGCGGCGACATCGCGCCGAGGCCGGTGTCCGGCCGCGTCGCCGCGTACATGGCCTCCACCTCGGCGACCATGCGCACGCGCTGGCTGGCGTAGTCCTGGGCGTCGGCGCAGCTCATGCCGAGCCAGGCGAGGACGCAGCTAGCCAGCCTTCTTGTCGCGTTCGATAAGGGCGTAGGCAGAGTGGTTGTGGATCGACTCGAAATTCTCCGACTCAACCACGTAGCGGGTGACACGCTCGTCGAGGTTCAGCACCGCGGCCACGTCGCGCACCATGTCCTCGACGAACTTGGGGTTGTCGTAGGCGCGCTCGGTGACGTACTTCTCGTCCGGGCGCTTGAGCAGGCCGTAGAGCTCGCTGGAGGCATGCTTCTCGACCAGGTCGACGATCTCCTCGATCCAGACGAAATGGCCGGTATGCGCGGTGACCGTGACGTGCGAGCGCTGGTTGTGCGCGCCGTAGTCGGAGATCTTCTTCGAGCAAGGGCACAGGCTGGTCACCGGCACCAGCACCTTCATGGCGAAGCACTGCTGCCCCTTGACGATCTGCGCGACGAAGGTGACTTCGTAGTCCATCAGGCTGCGCACCCCCGAAACAGGCGCCGCCTTGTCGATGAAATACGGGAAGGTCATCTCGATGTGGCCTTCCTCGGCCTCGAGCTTGTCCACCATCTCCTGCAGCATCACCTTGAAGGTCTCGACCGTGATCTCGCGCTCGTGCGCGTTCAGGATCTCTACGAAACGCGACATGTGCGTGCCCTTGAACTGGTGCGGCAGGCTGACGTACATGTTGAAATTGGCGACGGTGTGCTGCACGCCGCCCGTGCGCTGCATGATCTGGACGGGATGGCGGATGGCCTTGATGCCGACCTTGTCGATGGCCAGCTTGCGCGCGTCCGGCAAGCTCTGGACGTCGGGGATGTTGTGCAGGTCCTTGGGTTTCATGGCGCGATTATAACTCCCGAGTAAATTACTCGGATATTACGTTTCGAATCGCCTGTTGGATGCCTGCCGCGTTCAACCCCACGGAAGATAAGAGTTTTGCCGGGTCGCCGTGGTCGATGAAGCGGTCAGGCAGGCCGAGCAGCAGCACGCGCCGCCTGATGCCGAGGCGATTCAGTGCCTCGCACACCGCGCTGCCCGCCCCGCCCATCATCTGGTGCTCCTCCACCGTGACCAGCAGCTCGTGACTTGCGGCGAGCTCGCGCACCAGTTCCAGGTCGAGCGGCTTGACGAAGCGCATGTTCGCCACCGTGGCGTCGAGCGCCTCGGCGGCTTCCAGCGCAGGCTTGAGCATCGCGCCGAAAGCAAGGATGGCCATGCGCCGCCCCTCGCGCCGCAGCTCTCCCTTGCCGACCGGCAGACCTTGCAGTCCCGGCTTCGCTTCCCCCGCCGCCACGCCGCGCGGGTAGCGCACCGCGGCGGGCGTGCCGAGCTGGAACGCCGTGGTCAGCATGCGGCGGCACTCGTCCGCGTCGGCCGGCGCCATCACGGTGAGGTTGGGAACTGTGCGCAGGTAGGCGAAATCGAAGGCGCCGTTGTGGGTGGCGCCGTCGCCTCCCACCAACCCGCCGCGATCGAGCGCGAAGGTGACCGGCAGGTTCTGGATCGCGACGTCGTGGATCAATTGGTCGTAGCCCCGCTGCAGGAACGTGGAATAGATGGCCACCACCGGCCGCAGGCCCTCGCAGGCCATGCCGGCGGCGAAGGTCACCGCGTGCTGCTCGGCGATGCCGACGTCGAAGTAGCGCTGCGGGAATTCCTCCGAGTAGCGCACCATGCCCGAACCCTCGCGCATCGCCGGCGTCACCGCCACCAGGCGCGGGTCGGCTTTCGCCATGTCGCACAGCCAGTCGCCGAAGACCTGGCTGTAGGTCGGCTTGCCGGGCGCCGCTTTCTTCAAGCCTTCCGCCGGGTCGAACTTGCCGGGACCGTGGTAGGCGATGGGGTCCTCTTCGGCCAGCTTGTAGCCCTGGCCCTTGCGCGTGACGATGTGCAGGAACTGCGGCCCCTTGAGTTTCCTGATGTTGGTGAGCGTGGCGATCAGCGTGTCGAGGTCGTGGCCGTCGATCGGGCCGATGTAGTTGAAGCCGAACTCCTCGAACAGCGTCGAGGGCGTGACCATGCCCTTGACGTGCTCCTCGGCGCGCCGCGCCAGCTCCCACACCCCTACGCGCTTCAGGAGCTGCTCGCTCGCGCGCCGCGCGCCCGAATAGAAGCGCCCGGAGAGCAGGCGGGCGAGATAGTTGGTGAGCGCGCCTACCGGCGGCGAGATCGACATCTCGTTGTCGTTCAGCACCACCAGCAGGTCCACGTCCATGGCGCCGGCGTTGTTCATCGCCTCGAAAGCCATGCCGGCCGACATCGCGCCGTCGCCGATCACGGCGATGCACTTGCGGCTATCGCCCTTGGCCTTCGCCGCCACGGCCATGCCGAGCGCCGCCGAGATCGAGGTCGAGGAATGCGCGGTGCCGAAGGTGTCGTAGGGCGACTCGCTGCGCCGCGGGAAGCCCGATATGCCGTCCTGCATGCGCAAGCGCGCCATCGCCTCGCGCCGGCCGGTGAGGATCTTGTGCGGGTAGGTCTGGTGGCCGACGTCCCAGACGATGCGGTCCTCGGGCGTATCGAACACCGCGTGCAGCGCGATGGTCAGTTCGACCGTGCCGAGGTTCGAGGACAGGTGGCCGCCGGTCTTCGACACCGTGTCGAGTACGTAGGCGCGCAGCTCTTCGGCCAGCTGGTGCAGTTGCTTGCGCTCGAGCTTGCGCAGCTCGGAGGGATCGTTGATCGTCTTGAGCAGCTCGAACATCCCTAGAACTTCCTGAAAACGATGAAATCGGCGAGCTCGCGCAGGCGGCGCGCCCCGGCGCCGAGCGGCTCCAGCGCCTGGTGCGCATTGTGCCTCAGTTCCTGCGCCAGCTCGCGCGCGCGCGCGACGCCCATCGCCGACACATAGGTCGGCTTGCCCTGCCGCAAGTCCTTGCCCGCCGTCTTGCCCAGCGTCGCGGTGCTGGCTTCGTGGTCCAGCACGTCGTCCACCACCTGGAAGGCGAGGCCGACGGACTTGGCGTACTGGTCCAGGCGCGCGCGCAGCCCCGCATCGAGCGCGCCGCCGCAGGCGGCGCCGAGCAGCACCGCGGCGCGGATCAGCGCCCCGGTCTTGTGGATGTGCATCGCTTCCAGCTCCGGGACCGTGAGCGGCTGGCCGACCGCCTCGAGGTCGATCTGCTGGCCGCCCGCCATGCCGCGCGAGCCCGCGGCGACCGCAAGCAGCTTCACCATCTCGAGCTGCACCCGCGCGTCGTCGGCGAGCGGGCATTCGGCAAGCAGCTGGAACGCGAGCGACTGCAACGCGTCGCCTGCCAGGAGCGCGGTGGCCTCGTCGTACTCGACGTGCACCGTGGGCTTGCCGCGGCGGAGCATGTCGTCGTCCATGCAGGGCAGGTCGTCATGCACCAGCGAGTAGGCGTGGATCAGCTCGACCGCGGCGGCGGCCATCTCGAGCCGTTCGGGCCTGGCGCGCGCCAGCTCGCCGGCGGCAAACGTGAGCAGCGGGCGCACGCGCTTGCCGCCCTCCAGGCTGGCGTAGCGCATCGCCTCGTGCAGCCGCGCCGGCGCGAGCTGCGCGGCAGGCAGCAGGCGCGAGAGGGCGCTTTCCATTCGCGCCTGGATGCCGCCCATCCAGTCCGCGAACGCGGGCTCAGGCGTCGTCACCGGGATCGGCGGCCGCGGGCAGTTTGCGCAGCACCTCGCCTTCGAGCACCTTCACCTGGCGCTGCGCGGCTTCCAGCCGCTCCTGGCAGGTGCGCGCCAGCTCCAGGCCGCGCTTGTGCGCGGCCAGCGCCTGCTCGAGGGACAGGCTGCCGCTCTCCATCTGCGCGACGAGCTTCTCGAGCTCGGCGAGCGCCTTTTCGAAGGTCAGTTCCTGCGCCGGCTTGGCCATGGGGGAAACCTTATCCGAGTGGCCGTTCGGCGGTCAAACCCCCGCTGGGGTAAAATTCGCCCCATTTTTCCACCCCCGGGCTCAATGTCGGACGCCGCGAGTTTGCGCCAGCTGAAACCGGCCACCTGCCAGTTGCCGGTGTCCTGGTACTTCGACGCGGAAGTCTTCGCGCAAGAGAAGATGCGGTTATTCGACGCCGGCGCCAATTACGTCGGCCACCAGCTGATGGTGCCGAACGTCGGCGACTACCGCACGCTCGAGTGGCTGGACCACGCCCAGGTGCTGGTGCGCAACAGTTCGGATGTGACGCGCGGCGTCGAGCTGCTGTCCAACGTCTGCCGCCACCGCCAGTCGATCATGCTCGAAGGCCGCGGCAACGCGCAGAACATCGTCTGCCCGGTGCACCACTGGACCTACGACCTGAAAGGCGAGCTGCTCGGCGCGCCGCACTTCGCCGAAAACCCCTGCCTCCGGCTGCACTCCACGCCGCTCACGGACTGGCACGGCCTGCGGTTCGCCGGGCCGGCCGACCCGGTCAAGGCGCTCTCCGGCATGAGCACCACAGGCGACTGGGATTTCTCCGGCTACGTGCTCGACCGCGTGATGGTGGACGAGTACGACGTCAACTGGAAGACCTTCATCGAGGTGTACCTCGAGGTCTACCACGTCAACTTCTTCCATCCCGGCCTGGGCAACTTCACCGACTGCAACAACTTCACCGTGGATTACGGCCCGGACTGGTCGGTGCAGATCGTGCAGGCCAAGGCCGGGCTGGAGAAGCCCGGCACGCCGGTGTACCGCAAGTGGCACGAGGCCTGCCTGAAGTACCTCGACGGGCGCACGCCCAAGCAGGGCGCGCTGTGGATGACCTATTTCCCCGGCCTGATGCTGGAGTGGTACCCGAACGTGCTGGTGGTGAGCCGCCTGATCCCGCGCTCGCCGACGCACTGCACCAACATCGTCGAGTTCTATTATCCCGAGGAAATCGTGCACTTCGAGCGCGCGTTCGTGGAGGCGCAGCAGGCGGCCTACGTCGAGACCGCGCTCGAGGACAACGAGATCTGCCTGCGCATGGACCGCGGCCGCCGCGCGCTATGGCAGCAAAGACTGGATGATGCGGGTCCCTACCAGTCGCCGATGGAAGACACCATGGTGCACTTCCACGAATGGGTGAGGCAGGGCCTCGGGCGCTGAACACGCTCGTCTCCACGGACGAGCTGTCCCGCCATCCCGAGTGGCGGGTGTTCGACTGCAGGCACGATCTCGCCAAGCACGATCTCGGCGAGCAGCAGTACCGCGAGTCCCACATCCCCGGCGCCTCCTTCGCCGATCTCGGCCGCGATCTCTCTGCACCGAAGTCCGGAACCAACGGCCGCCATCCCCTGCCCGACCCGCAGGCGTTCATTGCCTGGCTCGGTCGCCAGGGCTTGAAACCCACGGACCAGGTGGTCGCCTACGATGGCGGCCCGGGCGCGATGGCGGCGCGGCTGTGGTGGATGCTGCGCTGGATCGGGCACGACGCAGTCGCCGTGCTCGACGGGGGCTACGCGATATGGGTGAAGGAAGGCGGGCCGGTGACGGCCGAGGTTCGGAAGTTCACGCCGACGACGTATCCCGGGAAAGCTCGGCCGGAACTCGCTGTGGATGTGTCCTACGTGGAATCGCATCTGCGGGGCATCACCCTGCTCGACGCGCGCGCGCCGGCGCGCTGGCGCGGCGAGAGTGAACCGATCGACCCGGTGGCCGGGCGCATCCCGGGATCGCTCAACCGCTTCTCCAACGACAATCTCACACCGGAGGGGGTGTTCAAGCCTGCGGTGCAGTTGAGGAACGAATTCGAGGCGGTGCTCGGTCAGCGGTCCGCGAGCGCAGTGGTGAACTCCTGCGGCTCGGGCGTCGCCGCCTGCCACAACCTGCTGGCGATGGAGATCGCCGGACTCAAGGGCGGCAAGCTCTACGCGGGCTCCTGGAGCGAGTGGATCGCGGATCCCGCGAGACCGCGTGAATCCGGCTGACGCCCTCCTCGTCCTGCATTTCGCGATCGTCGTTTTCATCGTCGGCGGCCTGTTCCTGACCTGGGCCGGCGCCGCGCTCGGCTGGGACTGGGTGCGCAATCCCTGGTTCCGCTACCTGCATCTCGGTGCGATCGCCTTTGTCGCGCTCGAAGCGCTCATCGGCATGGTCTGCCCGCTGACCGAGTGGGAAGACGCGCTGCGCGGCGGCGCGCGGCCGGAATCCTTCATCGGACGATGGGTGCAGCGCCTGCTCTATTACCGCGCGCCCGAATGGGTGTTCACCGCGCTTTATGTCGCCTGGGCGGCGGCAACGCTCGTCACGCTGCGGCTCGTGCCGCCTAGGCGCTGAATTTCTCGCGCAGGCGCTGCACGGCCTCGGGCTCGCCGCGCACGCGCAGGAACGCGCCCGCGCCATCGGCGCGCTCTTCCAGCACTTCGCAGGTCGCGAAGATCTCCCCGCGCAGTCCCTGCGCCGACCAGGGGAGGAAGAGTTCGGCCTCGACGAGCCGCCGCCGGAAGAACGCGCTGATCGCCTCGCGCAGCTTCGCGATGTCGCCCTCGCGACGCGCGCTCATCACGATGCACCCGGGGTACCGCGCGCGCAGCGCGGCTTCGTCTCCACCGCGGTCGATCTTGTTGAACACGAGCAGGCGCGGCACGTCCTTCGCGCCGATCTCCTCGAGCACTTCCTCGGTCACCGCGAGCTGCCGCTCGAACCCGGGATCGCTCGCATCGACGACGTGGGCGAGCAGCGACGCCTCGAGCGCCTCATCGAGCGTCGACTTGAACGATGCGACGAGCGCGTGCGGCAGGTTCTTGATGAAGCCGACCGTGTCGCTGACGAGCACGCGCGGCACGCTCTCGGGCTGGAGGGCGCGCACGGTCGTATCGAGCGTCGCGAAGAGCTTGTCGGCGACCAGCGCCTCGCTTCCCGTGAGCGCGCGCATCAGGGTGGACTTGCCCGCATTCGTGTAGCCGACGAGCGCCACGCGCGCGAGCCCCTGGCGCTCCTGCCGCCGGGCGCGCTGCGTCTTGCGCCCGAGGTCCATCGCGTCGAGCTCCTTCTGCAGCTCGGCGATGCGGTCGCGGATCTTGCGCCGGTCGAGCTCGCCGTGCGACTCGCCGCCGCTGCGGCCGCCGGTGCCGCTGCGCGCCCGGTCCTTCGGACCGGCGAGCTTGGCGGCTTCGCGCAGGCGCGGCGCCATGTAGCCGAGGCGCGCGATCTCGACCTGCGCGCGCGCGGCGCGGGAGCGCGCGTGCCGGTGGAAGATCTCGAGGATCACCATGGTGCGGTCCATCACCTCGCAGCCGACCTCCTTCTCCAGGTTGTGCGCCTGCGAGGGCGAGATCTCGTGGTCGACGAGGACGAGGTCGGCGCGGTCCAGCAGGACTTGCTCGTGCAGCTCCTTCCGCTTGCCGAGCCCGAGGTACCCCGCCGAGTCGAAGCTCGCGCGCTTCTGCGTGAACGTGCCGACGACCTCGAACCCCAGCGTCTTCGCGAGCTGGCGCAGCTCGGTCAACGAGGCATCGAACTCGACGTCGCTCGCGCCGGGCAACTGCACAGCCGCCACGATGGCGCGCGTTGGCTTCTGGTTGAATTCCCGCATGATGGGCACGGAGCCTATCAGTCAACCCCGTCAAAACCACAATCGCGGCTCGGGCCGCCTAATTGCTCCAGCAGCGCAGCTCGGGCGCGAGCTTGTCAGCCCCTGTCGCCGCTGCCGCCTGCTGGTGCAGCCCCGCACGGCACATGGAGTACGCGGCGAGCGCGCCGGCCGGGCCAGGCCCGCGCTTGGCGGCCTCGGCAAAGAGCTCCCCGGCCGTGGCGTAGTCGCGCTCCGCAAGAGCGCGAACGCCGAGCGCATAGGCGTAGTCCGGGCGATAGCCCTCGGCCGCCAGCCGCCGGTTCACGATCTCCTGCTCGGTGACGTCGCTCCCGAGCAGCCATAGGACCGGGATGCGCAGGTCGGTATGGCGCAGGATCGCGGCCACCTGCGGCACGTTCCGCATGGGGTCGGGCGCGATCTCGCCATTGAGTACCGGCTGGATCGCGAAGAAGGGCAGGCTCCCCTGGGTGAACTGGGCGGGCCAGTGCCTTGCCACCCACTGCGACTCCTGGAAGCGGCGGCGCGCGTCGTCGGGCTTGAGCCACGCCGAGTATTCGCCCACCGGGCTCTCGAGGTCCGTTTCGGGCGCGATGCGCTTCGGATGGTCGTCGGTCAACGCCGGCGTCCCGCCAACCCAGCGGCTCAGCTGCCCGGCGTCCGCAAGAAAGGTGGCGCCGAGCTGGACGGGATGCTCGAGCCCGCTCGCGGCGATGCGCGGCGCCGCCGCCGCGTCGCGCCACAGGCGGGAGAAATGCTGCGCGCCCGGGCGATGCCTGAACTCGCGACCGCCCATCAGGATCCAGTTGCGCCGCCCGCCGGCCCAAAGCGTGCAATCGGGAAACGCGTCGCAGAAGGCGCGGACCACCGCGCGCGCGCCCTGCGGCTTGAATTGCGGGACCGGCAGCCAGTAGGTCGCGAGTCCGCCGGGGGCGAGCCGCCCGGCAACCGCCATGAAATACTCGCGCGTATAGAGGTTTACCACGCCTGCGATCAGCGGCGGCGGCGGCTCCGCAGTGATGATGTCGAACTGCTCGGGATGCAGGCGCAGGTATTGGCGCCCGTCTTCCAGGACGAGCTGCACCCGCGGGTCCTGCAGCGGGTCGCGCTTGCCGTGAACGAGCGCGCTTGCGCCGAGGATCTCCGGCGAGACGTCGACCACGGTGAGCTGGCGCAACTGCGGCTCGCTCAACAGCGCCTGCGCGGTGCTGCCCGCGCCATAGCTGATGAGCAGCGCGCGCCGCGGCTCGGGATGCAGGGCGAGGGGCAGCCAGGCAAACATCTGCATGTAGCGGACCGCCTGGCGATCGATCGTCGTCATCGAATAGCTGTCGGTCAGCAGCCGCCACGCCACCGCCTCGCCGAAACGCTCGCGCTTGAGCAGCTGCAGGGTCGTCGTCGGGCCTTGCGTGACCTGCACTACCTTCGAGTCGTCGATCAGCTGATACGGGAGAGCCGCCGCCGCGAGATGCATGTCCATGCGTCCGAACGGGAACAGCAGCAAGCCGGCCGCCGCCGCGGCGAGCGGCAGCGCTATCTTCGCGGGCTTCGCCACGAGGAGCGACAGCAGCGCATAACCCGCGGCGAGTGCGAACAGGCTCCATTCGATGCCCAGGCGCGGCAGCAGCACCAGGCCCGCGAGCGCCGCCCCGCACGCGGCGCCGAGCGTGTTCGCGGTCGTGAGAACGCCGATCGCGGGCTGCGGGTTCTGCGCATCGGCGCGCAGCTCCGCGCCCAGCAGCGTGAACAATGAGCCCGACAGGATCGCCGCCGGCAGCATCAAGGGAACCGCATAGTGGATCAGATCTGGCTTGCCCGGGCTGAAGGTCCACCCGGCGAGCAGGTAGCCGACGACAACGGCGAGGCTGCTGCCTATGGTGATCCACACCAGTTGCAGCCGGGCAAGCAGCGGGGCGAGCGCGCCGCCGATCGCAATTCCAAGCAGGACCACGGTCAGCATGAGCGCGAAGGTCGTATCGCTGCCCGGCGCATAGAGGATCAGCAGACGGAACCAGATCACCTCGAGCGCGAGCGCGAGGCCGCCCGCGGCGGCAGCAGCGAACAGCAGGCGTTGCGGGGAGGGGTGGGTGCTTGGCGCTGGCGTCGGCACGGCGGCAGCACCTTGCGGCTGCGTCAGGGCGAGCGCTGCCGCCAGGCCGTTGAGGCTTGCGGCGACCAGCGCCGTGCTGCGCAGTCCGAGTGCGCCGATCAGGTAATACTCGGCGACGAGCGGCGCGAGGCAGGCGCCGAAGGTGTTCGCCGCATACAGCACACCGAGCGCGCGCGTGGTTTCCTTGTGCGCAAGCACACGCACACCAAGCGCGAGCGTCGTGCCCATCGCGATCGTCGGCAAGAGCATGGCGCCAAGGGCGAGCGCGAGGCGCGCGCCCGCGATCGCCGTAGAATGATCGGCGAGCGGCGAGAGCCACTGCCCGACGACCGGTTCCAGAACCGGGAGGCCCCAGACCAGCAGGCTCCCCGTGACCGCCACCGTGATCTCGGCGAGCGCAAAAGCGCGCGCGGGATTGCGGATGCGCCGCGCCCAGCGCGCGGCGAGCAGGCCGCCGATCGCCATGCCGAGCATGAACGCGGTGAGGACCAGCGCGCCCGCCCAGACTGTATTTCCGAGCACGCGGCCGAGCGCGCGGAACCACAGCACCTGGAACAGGAGCGCCGCCATGCCCGAGGCGAAAAAGGCGAGCGGCAGCCTGAAGGGCTCGCGCAGCAACTGCTCCGTCACTCTATGTTCGTGCGGCCCAGGAAAAAAACTCCCTGAACACCGCGTCGCGGATCTCGCGCCGCGACAGCACCAGGTCGTGCAGCCCGCCCGGGAAAGCGAGCACCGCCGCTTCTCGCCCGAGCGTGCGGCCCCAGCGCGCGACGTGCCGCCAGTCGAGCACGATGTCCGCCTCGTCCGAATGCATGGTCAGCACCGGACAGTTGATCTCGAGGCCGGCATGCACCTTCGCCTGCGCGGCGAGGATCGCCCCGATCCAGCCGAAGTAAGCCGGGAAACCGTACAGGGGTTTCAGCTTCAGGTCGAAGTCCCACTCACCGCCGAACTCTCGGTGGAGGCTGCGCACGTAGGCCGGCGATAGCGCTTTTGGATCGTTGAGAAACGGAAACGCGTGGCCGGCGAACGCGGCGACGCCGAGCTGCGCGCGCTTGAACGACGTCACTTTCCAGTCGAAGAACGGGCTGTTAAGCCACAGCGCCGTCACCTGTTCCCTGCGCTTCCCCTGGCTCGCGTAGAGCGCGCAGACCAACCCGCCGGTCGAATGCCCCGCCAGCAGCACCGGCCCGCCGATCTCCTCGAGCGCGCGCGTGATGTCGGCGCAGTACTCGGCGACGTCCTTGCAGAAGCAGGGATGCTGGTGCGGCAAGAGCGAGCGGCCGTGCTTGCGCAGGTCGAGGGCGTAGAAGGCGTAGCCCTCGGCCGCGAACCGCTCGGCCATGTGGCGCTGGAAGAAATAGTCCACGAAACCGTGCACGTAGAGCACGGCGCCGCGCTGCGCGGCACCCGCGGGCAGGCGCACCAGGGTGGCGACCACGCGGCCGTCGTAGTCGTCGGGAAACTCGAGCGTCTTCGCCTCGAACCCCGGCAGTTGCCGATCGGATGTCCAGTCACTCATGCCGGGATAATGCCCACAGAACATGCTCGCGCACCAGCGCCGACGGGTGCTCGGCGCGCGCGCGCAGCGCCGCTACTACTCGCGGCGAGGTGGGGGCATTGCCCAGCCCGACCGCGAGGTTGCGCAGCCAGCGCTCGTAGCCGATGCGCCGGATCGGCGAGCCGGCCATCCTGGCGTCGAACTGCGCCTCCGACCACGCGAACAGCTCGACCAGGGCGGGCCGGTCCAGGCCGTTCCTCACCGCGAAGTCGGGCTCGGCGCTCGGGCGCGCAAAGGAGTTCCAGGGACACACCGACTGGCAGTCGTCACAGCCGTACACGCGGTTGCCGATCAGCGGCCGCAACGGCTCGGGGATGCTGCCTTTCAGCTCGATGGTCAGGTAGGAAATGCAGCGCCGCGCATCGAGCTGGTAGGGTCCGCGGATCGCCTGCGTCGGGCAGACGTCGATGCAGCGCGTGCAGGTCCCGCAGTGCTCGCTGGCGGGCGCATCGGCCGGCAGCGGCAGGCTGGTGTAGATCTCGCCCAGGAAAAACCACGAGCCCGCTTCGCGCGACAGGAGCAGCGTGTGCTTGCCGCGCCAGCCGATGCCCGCCTTGGCGGCGAGCTCCACCTCCATCACCGGCGCCGAGTCGGCGAACACGCGATAGCCGAAAGCGCCCGCCTCGCCCTGGATGCGATCGCAGAGCTTCTGCAGGCGGCTGCGCAGCACCTTGTGGTAGTCGCGCCCGCGCGCGTAGCGCGCGATGCACGCGGCGCCGGGATCGGCGCACGCATCCTCGCCTTCCTGCAGGTAGTCCATGCGGCAGGCGATGACGCGCAGCGTGCCCGGCACCAGTTCGGCGGGGCGCGCGCGGAGCGCGCCATGGCGCGCCATATAATCCATCTCGCCGTGCCAGCCCTTGCCGAGCCACTCGCCGAGCCGGTTCTCCGCGGCGGCGAGATCGGTGTCCGCGATCCCCACCGCCTGGAAGCCGAGCTCCGCGCCCCATTGCCTGATCCGCGCCGCCAGCGCCGCGTAATCCATGAACGCCGAGTCTAGCCTCGAGCTTCCCGACGAGGCGGCCACGCTGCGCCTTGGAGCGGCGCTCGCGCCGGGCATCGCCCCCGGGCGGGTACTGCACCTCATCGGCGAGCTGGGTACGGGCAAGACCACGCTGGTGCGCGGCCTGCTCAGGGCACTGGGTTACCCCGGCCGGGTCAAAAGCCCTACCTACCCTCTGGTTGAACTTTATGTGGTTTCAAGCTTACACTTGTATCACTTTGATTTTTATCGATTCAAGAACGAGGCTGAATGGCGGGATTCTGGATTCAGGGAGTACTTCAACGCGCAGTCGGTCTGTGTCGTGGAATGGCCCGAGCGCGCTGGGGGCTTGCTGCCGCCTCCCAGCCTCGCGATCCGCCTGGAGATCGCCGGGACGGGACGTCGCGCGTGGCTGAGCGCGCCCTCTCCTGCCGGCGCCGACTGGCTTGCGCAGGCGCGGCAGCTCTACTCCTCTGCGGCATAGCGGCGGCGCAGGCCGACGTCGTCGCCACCCGCATCTGGCCGGCGCGCGATTACACGCGCGTCACGTTCGAATCGAGCAACGAGCTGAAGTACGCCCTGTTCGCGATCAAGGAACCCGAGCGGCTGGTGCTCGACCTGGAGGGAGTGGACGCCGGCCCGGTGCTCAACGAGCTGCAGAACAAGGTGGCCGCCGGCGATCCCTACATCGCCAGCCTGCGCGTGGCGCGCAACCGCCCGGGCGTGACGCGCGTAGTGCTCGACCTCAAGGCCGCGGTGAAGCCGCAGGTGTTCACGCTCAGGCCGATCGCCGACTACGGCCATCGCTTGGTGCTCGACCTCTACCCGATCGTACCGCCCGACCCGCTGGCCGCGCTGATTGAACTCGACGGCAAGATCGCCGGCGGCACGCCGCAGCCGGGCCCCGCGAAGGGCCTGCCGGGCGCGAAGCCCAAGGTGGCGCGCCTCGCCACCATCGTCATCGACGCGGGGCACGGCGGCGAGGACCCGGGCGCCAGGGGCCGCCGCGGCAGCCACGAGAAGGACATCACGCTGATGATCGCGCGGCGCCTCAAGGGGCTGATCGACGCCGAGCCGGAAATGCGCGCCGTGCTGACGCGCGACGGCGACTACTACCTGGCGCTCAACGCGCGCGTCGAGAAAGCACGCAAGGTGAAGGCCGATCTGTTCGTCTCGGTACACGCCGACGCCTTCATCCGCCCGCACGCGCGCGGCTCCTCGGTGTTTACCCTGTCGCAGCGGCCCACCTCCGAGGCGGCGCGCTGGCTGGCGAAGCAGGAAAACGACTCCGACCTGATCGGCGGCGTCAACCTAGACAAGCGCGACCCCTACCTCCAGAAAACGCTCGTGGATCTCGCGGAGACCGGCACCAGCGACCACAGCCTCAAGCTCGGCGGCGCCGTGCTCGCCGAGCTGGGGCAGTTGAACACCCTGCACAAGGCGCGCGTCGAGCAGGCCGGCTTCGCCGTGCTGAAGGCGCCCGACGTGCCGTCGATCCTGGTGGAGACCGCGTTCATCTCCAACCCGGAAGAGGAAAAGCGCCTCAACGACGACGCCTACCAGGACAAGCTGGCGCGCGCCATCCTCAGCGGCATCAAGCGCTACTTCGCCAAGAATCCGCCGCGGCCGCAGGGGCCGCTGGCGATGCGCTAGCCGCCTGCACGCCGCGCGCGCAGGAACCCCGCCGCGATCGGCGTGACCGAGATCGCGACGATGACCAGGATCATCGCGCCGAGGTGGTCCTTGACCAGCGGGAGGTTGCCGAACCAGTAGCCCGCCAGGCACAGCGACACCACCCACAGCAGCGCGCCGGCCACGCTGAAAGCGAGAAAGCGCAGATAGGGCATGGTGCCGATGCCCGCCACGAAGGGCACGTAGGTGCGCACGATCGGCACGAAGCGCGCGATGACGATCGCCTTGCCGCCGTAGCGCTCGTAGAACGCGTGCGTGCGCTCGAGGTGCCTGCGGTTGAACCAGCGCGCATCCTCCTGGCGGAAGACCTTCGGCCCGGCCCAGCGCCCGATCCAGTAGTTAACGTTGTCACCGCTGAGCGCGGCGGTCACCAGCACCGCCATTACCGTGACGATGTCCATGCCGCCCGCCGCAGCCAGCGCGCCGACCACGAACAGCAGCGAGTCCCCGGGCAGGAACGGCGTTACCACCAGGCCGGTCTCGCAGAACACGATCACGAACAGCAGCGCGTACACCCAGGCGCCATGCTCGGCGACGAAGGCCGCGAGATGCGCGTCCAGATGCATCACGAAATCCCACAGCGTAACGAGAAGTTCCATGACCCGATTCTATATACTCCCCGCATGAGCGCCATCCGCGTCATGCCGGAGCTGCTGATCAGCCAGATCGCGGCCGGCGAAGTGGTGGAGCGGCCGGCCTCGGTGCTGAAGGAGCTGCTCGAGAACAGCCTCGATGCCGGGGCGTCGGAAATCCTTGTGACGCTCGCCCAAGGCGGCGCGAAGCGCGTGCAGGTGGACGACGACGGCGGCGGCATCGCGCGCGAGGACCTCGGCCTCGCCTTCGCGCGCCACGCCACCAGCAAGATCGGCTCGCTGGAAGACCTCGAGTGCGTGGCGACGATGGGTTTTCGCGGCGAGGCGCTCGCCTCGATCGCGGCGGTGGCGCGCGTCGAGCTCGTGTCGCGCGCGCGCGGCGAGGCGCGCGCATGGTCGCTCGCGGCGGAGGGCGCCGCGCCGGGCGAGGCGAGGCCCGCGGCGCGCGCACCGGGCACCACGCTCGCCGTGTCCGACCTGTACTTCAACACGCCGGCGCGGCGCAAGTTCCTGCGCACTGAGGCGACCGAGTTCGGCCACTGCGACGAGGTTTTCCGCCGCATCGCGCTGGCGCGGCCCGATCTCGCCTTCTCGCTCAAGCACAACGGCCGCGTCTCGGCCCATCTCGCGCCGCAATCGCTCGCCGCGCGCGCGGCCGCGCTGCTGGGCGCGGAGTTCGCCGCCGCCTCGGTGCCGGTGGACGCGCAGGCGGGTCCGCTGCGACTGCACGGCCTCGCCGGCACGCCGCAGGCGGCGCGCAACCGCGCCGACGCGCAGTACTTCTACGTCAACGGGCGCTTCGTGCGCGATCGCCTCCTCGCGCACGCGGTGCGCGAGGCCTACCGCGACACTCTGCACGGCGAGCGCCAGCCGGCGTTCGTGCTGTTCCTCGAGCTCGACCCGCGCGGCGTGGACGTCAACGTGCACCCGGCGAAGACCGAGGTGCGCTTCCGCGATGCGCGCGGCATGCACCAGTTCGTGTTCCATGCCTTGCAGCGCGCGCTTTCGCCTTCCGCGGCGCAGGCGCCGGTGAGCTACGCCACCGTGACGTCGCCAGGACCGGCGATCCAGGCGGCGCTGGCGATGCAGGAGCCAGTCATGGAGTACCGCGCCGCGCCCGCACCGCTGGGCTACGCGCTCGCCCAGCTGCACGGCGTGTACATCCTCGCGCAGAACGAGGCGGGCCTCGTGCTGGTGGACATGCACGCGGCGCACGAGCGCATCCTGATGGAGAAGCTCAAACTCAATCTCGATGCGGGCGGCATCGAGCGCCAGAGCCTGCTGGTGCCCGCGGTGTTCCGCGCCGAGGCGCTCGAGGTGGCGATTGCCGAGGACAATCGCGCGGCCCTCGAGCAGCTCGGACTGGAGCTGTCGGTCGCCGGGCCGAACGAGCTCGCGGTGCGCGCCGCGCCGGCGCTGCTCGCCGGCGGCGACGTCGCGGCGCTGGCGCGCGCGCTGCTCGCCGAGCTGCGCGAGTTCGGCGCGGCGCAGGTGCTGGCGGCGCGCCAGAACGAGATACTAGCTACCATGGCCTGCCATGCCGCGGTGCGCGCCCACCGGCAGCTTTCGGTGCACGAGATGAACGCGCTGCTGCGCGAGATGGAGGAGACGGAGCGCTCGGGCAGCTGCAACCACGGCCGCCCGACCTGGTACCAGCTCACCATGGCGGACCTGGACAAACTGTTCCTGCGTGGCCGCTGAGGCTTACGCCCTGCTCGGCCCGACGGCGAGCGGGAAATCGCGCCTGGCGCTGGAGCTCGCCGCGCGCTTTCCGGTCGAGATCATCTCGGTGGACTCGGCGCAGGTGTATCGCGGGATGGATGTGGGCACCGCCAAGCCTTCGGCGGCTGAGCTCAAGCAGGTCAAGCACCACCTGATCGACCTAATAGATCCGACGGAGAGCTATTCGGCCGGCCGGTTTCGCGCGGACGCGGTCCGCGCGATCGGGGAAATTCAAAGTCGAGGCAAAACCCCTCTCTTGGTCGGGGGCACCATGCTTTACTATCGCTCCCTCGCCCAGGGCATCGACGTGCTGCCGCAGGCCGAGCCCGGGCTGCGCGCGCAGATCGACGCGCGCGCCGCGCGGCACGGCTGGCCGGCGCTGCACGCCGATCTTGCCCGGGTGGATCCGGTCGCCGCGGCACGGATCTCGCCCAACGACGCGCAGCGCATCCAGCGCGCGCTCGAGGTCTGGGAGTTGTCCGGCAAACCGATCTCCGAACTGCAGAAGTGCGCAAGGCAGGAGCTGCCTTTCCGGCTGAACGCCTACGCGCTCATTCCCGGGGACCGCGGCGAACTGCACCGGCGCATCGCCGAGCGCTTCGAGCGCATGCTGAAGGACGGGCTGGTGGAAGAACTGAAAGGTTTACGCAGGCAGTACGACCTGCACGCAGGCCTGCCCAGCATGCGCTGCGTCGGCTACCGGCAGGCCTGGGGCTACCTCGAGGGCGCGTACGGCAAGGCCGAGCTGCGCGACAAAGGCATCGCCGCAACGCGCCAGCTCGCCAAGCGCCAGCTCACCTGGCTGCGCAGCCTGCCCGGCCTGGAACCCGCGGCGAACCTCGCCGCCGCGCTCACTCGGGCTTGATGCCCACCTCGGCGACCACCCGGCGCCAGACATCGAGCTGCTGCTTCGTGAATGCGGCGAGTTCCTCCGGCGTGGAGCCGCGCGGCTCGAACGCCAGATTTTCGAACGCGCTGCGCACCTCGGGACGCTTGAGAAGCGCGATCAGCTCGCGCGACAGGCGGTCTACGATGTCCCGCGGCATTCCTTTCGGCCCGAATATTCCGCCCCAGGGCGTGATGGAGAGTCCCCGCATGCCGGCTTCGGCCATCGTCGGCGCCTGCGGCAGGAGCGGGCTGCGGCTGGGCAGCAGCGTCGCCAGCACGCGCAGCCTGCCTTCCTTCACCTGCGGCGCGGCGCTGCCCGGCGTGGCGATGGCGAACTGCACCCGCCCGCCCAGCAGGTCGATCGACAGCGGCCCGTCGCCCTTGTAGGGAATGTGCACCACGTCGAGTTTCTCCTGCAGCACCAGCTGCGCCGTGGTCAGCATGCTGGTGCTGTTGCCGCTGCCGTAGTTCAGCTTGCCCGGGTTGGCGCGGATGTGGGCGAGCAGCTCGGACATCGTGGTCGCCGGCACGCTCGGATGGCTGAAGAGGAAGAAGCCGAACTGCCCGATCAGAGACACGGGCGTGAAATCCGCCACCGGGTCGTAGGGCGGGTTCTTGCGCACCGAGGGCACCCAGGAGAACGCGGTGTTGGTGGCGTAGAACAGCGTGTAGCCGTCCGGCGCGGCCTTCATCGTCGCGTCAGCCGCGATGGCGCCGTCCGCACCGGGCTTGGTCTCGATCACCACCGGCTGGCCCAAGGCCTGGCTCAGCGGCTGCGCGAAAATGCGCGCGCCCAGTTCGGCGGCGCCGCCCGGCGGGAAAGGCACGATCAGGCGGATCGGCTTGTTGGGATACTGTGCTGCGGCGGCTGCCGAGAACAGTGTCGCGAGGAACGCTGCAAGGATTCTGGTCATGGCCTCACTCCGGTTGCACGCCGGCGGCGCGCAGGATGTTGCGGTAGCTTTCCATCTGCTCCTTGACGAACGCCCCCAGGCGCTCGGGCGAGGAAGGGCTCAGCACGAAAGCCTGCTTGTCCATCAGCGCCTGCACGTCGCTGCGCGCCATCGCCGCCGCGAATTCCTTGTTGATGCGCTCCACGACCTCCCTCGGCATCTTCGCCGGGCCGAACAGGCCGGCCCAGGAGGTCACCGAGAACTGCGGCATGCCCGCCTCCGCAATGGTGGGCACATCCGGCAGCAAATGGCTGCGCGTGGCAAGAGTGGTGGCGAGCGCCCGCAGCTTGCCGTCGCGCACCTGCGGCACCGAGGTGCTGGAAGAAGCGAACAGCAGCTGCACGCGGCCGCCGACCAGGTCGATGATCGCCTGCGGCTCCCCCCGGTACGGCACATGCACCATCTGGATTCCCGCCTGTGCGGCAAAGAACGCGGTGGACACGATGCCGGTGGTGTTGCCGGTGGCGTAATTGATCTTGCCGGGATTGGCGCGCGCGTACTGGATCAGCTCGCTCACCGTGCTCGCCGGCACGCTCGGGTGCACCACGATGAAGAAGGTGTAGCGGCCGATGTCGGTGATCGGCGTGAAGTCGGCGACCGGGTCGTAGGGCGGCACCTTCTTCAGCGCCGGCACCGCCGACATCGGGCTGTTGGTGGCCATCAGCAGCGTATAGCCGTCGGGCGCGGCGCGCATCACCTCGCCCGCCGCGATCGCGCCGTCGGCGCCGGCCTTGTTCTCGACCAGCACCGGCTGGCCCACGGCGTTGGACACCGCGTTGCCCAGGATGCGCGAGATAGTGTCGGTGGCCGAGCCCGCCGGGAACGGCACGATGACCTTGATCGGCTTTTGCGGGTACTGGGCCGCAACCATGCCGGAACAAGTGCACAGCAGCAGCGCCGCGAGCAGACGCCTCATGGGAAACCCTCCTCCACGACAATTATAGAATGAGCCCGTCGCTGGGAGGCAAGCATGGACATCGGCATCGTCGGGCTGGGCAGGATGGGCGCCAACATGGCGCGGCGGCTGGCGCGCGGCGGCGCGCGCGTGCTCGCCTACGACCGCGAGCGCCCGGCGCGCGATGCGCTCGCCGACGAACCCGGGGTGAGCTGCGTGGAGGGCCTCGCCGCGGTGTGCGCGCAGCTCGAGGGCGAGCGCGTGCTCCTGCTGATGCTGCCGGCGGGAACCGCCACCGAGGACGCGCTGCGCGAGCTGCTGCCGCTCGCCTCCGCCGGCGACACGCTGGTGGACGGCGGCAACGCCTTCTACAAGGACTCGATGCGGCGCGCGATGGAGCTCTCGCAGAAGGGGCTGCGCTACGTCGATGCCGGCGTCTCTGGCGGCGTGCACGGCCTCGCCCACGGCTATTGCCTGATGCTCGGCGGCACGCCCAAATCGATCGAGATCTTCGAGCCCTACGCGCGCATCCTCGCGCCCGGGCCCGAACGCGGCTGGCTGCATTGCGGGCCGGCCGGCGCCGGGCATTACGCCAAGATGATCCACAACGGCATCGAGTACGGCATGATGCAGGCGCTCGCCGAGGGCTTCGCGCTGCTCGCCGCGCGCCAGGACTTCGGCTTCGACGCCGGGCGCCTGGCCGAGACCTGGCGCCACGGCAGCGTGATCCGCTCGTGGCTGCTCGACCTGTGCGCCGGCATCCTTGAGCGCGACGACGCGCTCGAGGGCATCGCGCCGCTCGTCGCCGATTCGGGCGAAGGGCGCTGGACCGCGCTCGAATCCATCGAACTGGGCGTGCCCGCCCCCGTGATCACCATGGCGCTGATGGGACGCTTCTCCAGCCAGGGGGGCGCGGACTATGCGCGCAAGCTCCTTGCCCGGATGCGCGCCGAGTTCGGCGGGCACAGCGTCCCGCGCGCGTGATCGTCATCGTGATGGGCGTCTCGGGCTGCGGCAAGAGCACCATCGGCGCCCTGCTCGCGCAAAGGCTCGGCGTCGAGTTCCTCGACGCCGACGAGTACCACCCGCCGGAGAACGTCGCCAAGATGGCTGCCGGCGTGCCGCTCAGCGACGAGGACCGCCGGCCCTGGCTGGAGCGCCTCAACGCGGAGCTGCGAAGCAGAAAGAACGCGGTGCTCGCCTGCTCGGCGCTGAAGGAGTCCTACCGCGCCATCCTCACCCGAGGCATCGACTGCCGCTTCGTGCACCTGCGCGGCAGCATCGAACTCATTCGATCTCGCATGACACAGCGCAAGCACCGCTATATGCCCGCCTCGCTGCTGGAGAGCCAGTTCGCGACGCTCGAGGCGCCGGCGCGCGCGATCGTCGTGGACATCGCCGGGTCGCCGCAGGACTGCGTCGAGGCCGTCGCCGCGGCGTTGGCGCGCTAGGCGCCGAGCAGCCGCAACTCCGCGGCGCGCATCACCGCCGCCGCGGCCGAGTGCACCGACAACTTGCGGTAGGCGCTCTTGATGTGGCTGGTCACCGTGTGCAGCGACACCCCCAGCCGCTCGGCGACCTGCGAATAGGTGCAGCCGCGCCCGAGGAGCTGCACCACTTGCAACTCGCGCGGCGTTAGCGCGACTCTCGCTCCGGGCGCTTGCGCGATGGCAGGCATGGCTCAGCTGCCGATGTGCGCCTGGTACTTGGCGCCGTTGGACAGCGTGCAGGTGCCGGCGCCCTGGCGCGGATTGCTCATCTGGTACTCGCAGCTCATGTAGGTGCCGCTGTTGCCGAAGGCGCTCGCCACGCCGCGGCGCGCATCGCCGTCCACGCGCGTTGCCTCGCCGGTGAGCACTTCGCCCTTGTAGTTGAGCTGGAAACGCCCCTTGCCGGTCATCATGTTGACCACCGTGCCGGTGAGCATGCCGGTCTCGGTCGCGGTCTCGTTGGCCGGATACATGCGCACGTTGAGCGCGACCGGCGCCGGCGCGCCGCCGGCACCGAGGGGCGGCACGCTGCCCACCGGCGACGGGCCGGGAGGGATCACGTGCCAGAGCTGGCCGTCCGGCCCGGTCATCACGTAGCAGCCGGAAAGCGTCAGGGTGGTTGCCGCCAGCGCGGCGGCGAGGTTGGTCTTGCGGTTCATGGCTACCTCCTGAGTTGAATCCAGGGCCCTCGCCCTGGTAGGTCCATCATCGGCGGCGTGGCATTGCACCCCGCTCACGGTTGGCTTACAGATCGGTTACAGGAGGCGGGGCGGTAGTACAGTGGCGGCGCCGCCCCCGCCCCGATGAGCGACCCCTCCTACCCAGACGCGCTGCCGGCGCAGTACCGGCTGCACTGGTACGTGCTGGAGCGCGTCCTCGGCCAGGGCGGCTTCGGCATCACCTACCTGGCGCGCGACACCAACCTCGACCAGTCGGTGGCGATCAAGGAATACCTGCCGGTGGACGTCGCCACGCGCCGGGCGGACGCCTCGGTGCGCTCGCGCACCGAGGAGCAGAGCGAGCGCTACCGCTGGGGGCTGGACCGCTTCATCCGCGAGGCGCGGACGCTCGCGCGCTTCGACCACCCGAACATCGTGCGCGTGCACTCGGTGTTCGAGCACAACAACACCGCCTACATGGTGATGCGCTTCGAGGATGGCGAGAACCTGGCCTCGCTGCTCGAGCGGCGCCGCACGCTCCCTGAGGAGGAGCTGATGCGCGTGGTGCTGCCGATCCTCGACGGGCTGGAG
Source organism: Gammaproteobacteria bacterium (assembly GCA_041496745.1). Lineage (GTDB taxonomy): Bacteria > Pseudomonadota > Gammaproteobacteria > Burkholderiales > SG8-39 > JAABQT01. The sequence continues at coordinate 61,726 of JBGQFF010000001.1, read as the reverse complement.
TTGGTGCACAACGCGGGGTTCATTCACCGCGACATCAAGCCGGACAACATCCACATCCGCGCCGACGGCTCGCCGGTGCTGCTCGATTTCGGCTCCGCGCGCCATTCGCTGGGCCACGCCCGTACCGTCACCATCCTGGTGGCGCCCGGCTACGCGCCCTTCGAGCAGTACTACTCGAGCGGCGAGAACCAGGGCCCGTGGACCGACCTCTACAGCCTGGGCGCCACCTGCTACCGCGCCATCGCCGGCATCGCGCCGATGGATGCGATCGCACGCAGCAAGGGCATCCTCGGCAGCACGCTCGAGATCCTGGTGCCGGCCGTCACCATCGGCAGCGGGCGCTATTCGGCAGGCTTGCTCAAAGCCATCGACCACGCGCTCCAGTTCGCCGAGAAGGATCGCCCGCAGAGCATCGCCGAGTGGCGCGGGGAACTCGCTTCCGCAGCCAAACCCGTGACGCGAAGCGCGCCGCCGCCCGCCGCAACGGCGCCGGCCGCATCGCTGCGCGGGCCGGTCATCTGGGCCGGCCTGGGCGCACTGGTCGCAGCCGCCGCGGTGGTGCTGTGGCTGGTGCCGACCGAGGAACGCAAGAAGTTCGCCGACGAGCGGGAGCGCTTTGAATCCCAGCGGCGCGCGTTCGAGAACCAGCAGCAGCGCGAGGTTGAGGCCGCGAGCCAACGTCAGCGCGAGGAGCAGCAGCGACTGCAACAGCAGCAGCAGGCCGACCTGGAGAAGAAGCGCGCCGAGGAGCTCGTGCGCCGCGAGGCCGCGACTCGCAAGCAAGCCGATGCCGAGCGCGCGCGCCGCGACGCCGAGGCCAGGAAGCAAGCCGGGCTGGAGCGCACGCGCCAGGAAGAGGCGCGCCGCGCCGAGCCCGTCGCGCCGCCGCCGAAGAAGCCGGCGGAGCCGGCGCCCGCGCCGCCACCCGCGCCGGATCTGCTGGCGCTCGCCGAGCAGGCGCGCGCGCGCGGCAACGACGCCGAAGGCCTGGCGCTGACCCGCAAGGCCGCCGACCAGGGCAATGCCAAGGCGCAGTTGGCGCTGGGCGAGATGTACGCCGCCGGGCGCGGCGTCCCGCAAAACAATTTCCAGGCCTACGTCTGGTTCAGCCGCGCGGCGCGCGCCGGGAACGCGGAGGCCAAGGCCCGGATCGAAAAGGTCAAGGCCGCGTTGCAACCCGCGGAGATCCAGCAGGCCGACAGGCTGCTGCGTTGAGCTGGACCGGGTTAAGATTCCCTGCGGGGGGAGTGGTGCGGATGAAGCTGCCGGGGTCGTGTAGCGCGCGGGGTCGCACGGCGATCCTGGCCTTGCTCGCGGCGCTCGCCGCGGGCTGCATGACCCAGGACAAGGCGCGCGACGCGATCAACGAAGTCAACCAGGTCTTCCGCAACCAGTACGAAAGCATCCTCGCGCAGAAAGGCACGCGCGTGTTCGCCGTGCCCCGCGGCAGGACGTTTGCGGGCGTGCGCGCGGCGATGAGCCAGCTCGGCATGCGCATGGACGGCCAGGACGCGGACCTCGGCTACCTCAACTTCTCGGCGCCCGCGCCGCTGCCGCTCAACATGCGCGAATGGGGCGAGGTCGCGCAGGCCGACCTGCCGATGATGCGCGAGATTGCCGCGCGCCACGTCGGCCTGATCCCCAGCTGGTTCATCAGCTTCGAGCCGCAAGGACTCGAGATCGTGCTCAATGCGACAGTGGTGCCGGCGGCGGAAGGCAGCGAAGTCTCGCTCACCATGCGCATGCGCCAGGTCACGCCGCCGCCCTCCGGCATGCCGCGGCGCGAATACGCGCCGCCCACCGGCGTGCACAAGGGGTTGGACAAGATCTGGGCGCAGATCGAGCGCGAGCTGGGCGTCAGGGGCCGCTCGCCTTGAGGCTGGCGTACACGGCCTGCGTCTCCGGCGAAGGTGCGGTTTTCAGCCGCGCCGAGAGGATGGTGCGCAGCCGCTCGTAGGTCGCGCGCGCTTCGACCTGGTCGCCGGCGCGCTGGTAGCTCAGCATCAGGTTGCGGTAAGGCGCCTCGAACAAGGGATCGGCCTCGATGCAGCGCAGGTAGCAGTCGGCGGCCGCCTCGGGCTGCCCCGCGTCCTCCCAGCGCCGCGCAATGCGCGCCAGGCAGCGCAGCAGCCGCGAGCGGATCTGCTCGCGGCAGGCGATATAGCTCGGCTGCTCCGACTCGTCGGGCAGGAACGGCCCGCGGTACAGCGCGAGCGCCTCGTCGGCGAGCGCGCGCAACTCCGCGTCCGGCACTGCGCCGGCCGGCGCGCGTAGCGCCTCGTCGATGGCGGCGCAGACCTGCTCCAGCGCCCAACCGTCCACCCACACCAGCGCCGTGTTGAGGCTCAAGCGCGAATCGCGCAGCAGCACGGCGTCGTCCTCGCCGAGCAGGCGCCGCAGGCGGTGCAAGGTTGCGGTGAAGGACTTGTGCGCGTAATCGGCGTCGACATGCGGCCACAGCGCGTCGGCGATCTGGTCCGCGCGCACGTCCTGCCCGCCGTGCGCCAGCAGCACCTTGAGCAGCTCCATCGGCCGGCCCGGGCCCTTGCCCGAGAACTCCACCGGCGAGCCGTCGCGCAGGAGCTCGAAACGGCCGAGCGCGCGTACGCGGAACGGCCAGGGCCAGTCGCGCAGGCGCAGCGGCGCGACGCGCGGCGCGAGGCGCCGCGAGCGCACCAGCGAGCGCGCGTAGTCCGGCTCGATGCCATGCCGCAGGGCCAGCGCGCACAACTCCGCCACTGCCGCCGCCTGCCACCACGGCGCGTGCCGGTAGCCGTGCTCGCGCCCGAGCGCGAACGCGCCGCGCAGGGCCTCGAGCGCCGCGGCTTCGTCGCCAGCCTCGCGTGCCGCGCTCGCCGCTGCCAGGCGCGCGCAGTAGCGCAGGAGGTCGCTGCGTGAGCGCTCGGCGAGCCCCTCCGCGGCGCGCAGCTGCGACTCGCGCGCGCGCCGGTCGCCCTCGTCGCCGAGCGACTGCGCTAAAGCGATGCGCGCCATGCATTCGAGCAGCGGAACGCCGGTCTCGATCGCCAGCGCGAGCGCGGTTTTCGCTTCGCGTCGCGCGCCGGCGCCATCCGCGTCGAGCAGCGCGAGCCAGCCGCGCAGATAGTGGACGAGCGCGCGATCGCCGCGGCGCAGCCGCGCGCCGCCCGCTTCCACACGCTGCAGCTCGGCGCGCGCGGCGTCGCGTTCGCCCGCGCCCAGCGCCGCCGCCGCCGCGATTGCGCGCAGCCACTGGTCCCAGGCGTGCAGGCCTTCCGCATCCGCCACCGCCAGCCCCGCACGCGCCGCGGCCAGCGCCGCCGCGTGCGAGCCCGCCAGCAGTTCGTGCAGGGCGCTCACCATGGCCGTCGCGATGCCGGCGCGCGGCGGCGGATTGTGCTCTCGCGCGCGCAGGCTCTCCAGCGCGGCCCGCGCGGCGGCCAGGTCGCCGTGCAGCAGCGCGGCGGTGGCGCGCGCCAGCGACGCTCCGCCGCCGCCGCGCTCGGCGCGCGCGAGCCACTCGCCGAGCGCAGCATTGCCGGGATCGCGCAGCAGCATCGCCCGCACCAGCGCCGCCGCGCTTGGCGCGTCCGCGTCCTTGAGCAAGCCGGCCAGCACCGCGCTCCAGCGCTCGAGCGGCGCCAGGTCGTCGAATTCGAACATCAGGGCGTCGATCGCGCCGCAGGCGCTCTGCACCATGCCGCGCGTGTCGCGCGCCGCTTGAAAACCCGCGTAGGCCTGCTCGAACGCGCGCTGCGCCGCGCGCGGGCTGGCGTGCGCGCGGCACACGCCCGCCGCGTGCAGCAGCCGCGGATCGCGCTCGAGGAACTCCGGCGGCAGCATGTCGAGCCAGGCTTCCACCGTGGCGCTGCGCCCCTGCGCGAGCATCGCGCCGGCTTCTTCCGCGGCGATGCGCGCCACTTCGGCCCAGCTGCGGCTCTCGGCGAGCAGGGCCACCGCATCCTCCGCCTGTCCGGCCCCGCGCAGCAGCGCGGCCGCGCGTTGCAGCCAGGGGTGCGCGAGAGCCTCGGGCAATTCCTGCGCGGCGCGGCCGCGCAGGAAGTCGCGCAGCAGCGGGTGCAGCTGGAACATCCTGCCTGCCTCCGACTGCACTTCGTTCACGAAATAGCCGTTGAGCGCGAGGTTGAGCAGCAGCCGGCCCGCCTTGTCCTCGCCCGTGAGCGCCTGCGCCACCTCCGCGTTCATGCGCGGCAGGCAGGCGATGCGCAGCAGGAATTCGCGCGTGCGCGCTTCGAACCTGTCGAAGATCTCGCCCGCGAGGTAATCGAAAATCACCTTCGGCGCGGCATCGCCGGGCAGCTCGACGATGCGCCCGGCGACCTTGGAGTGCTCCAGCATCAGCACCAGGCCGGCCGCCCAGCCCTGCGTGCGCTCGGCGAGTTGCGCCACCGCCTCGCCCCCCAGCTCGTGCCCGCGCAGCTTGGCGATCCCGGCCAGTTCCGCCGGCTCCAGGCGCAACTGCTCCCACCCCACGCACACCATCTCGCCGGTGACGCGCGCGCGCGCCAGCGACGCAGGCGGTTCGTTGCGGCTGGTGACGATGACGCAGCAGTTCTTGGGGACCTGGCTCACGCCGGCCTCGAGCGCCGCGTGCAGCGCGCTCTCCGCCGGCACCTCGTGCAGGTTGTCGAGCACCAGGGCGAAAGGCGCCTTGGCGCGCGCGAACAGGCGGCGGAAGAAGCTGCGCGCGAGCGAGGCCAGGTCCACATCCTGCAACGCGGCGGCCCCCGGCAACTCGAGCGGCGCGGCGGCGTCGAGCTTGCGCGCCGCGTGGCCGAGGTAGTGGAAGAACGTCGCCACATCGGCATCGTCCGCATCCACCTGGTACCAGAGGCAGCGGTAGCGGCGCGCATCGATGTAGCTCGCCGCGAGCGTGGTCTTGCCGGCGCCGGGCGGGCCGGAGATCCAGGCCACCGTGCGCCCGGGCGAGCCGTCCAGGCGCGCGAACAGCCGCTCGCGCGGCATCGCCGATCCGATTGCCGGGCGCGTAGTCTTTGCGAAAGCGACGCTCTGCGGCTTCAGGTCGCCCAAGTCTGCGGCACCCCCTGAAACCATCTTCTCATGCCCGGCGCCCATGGCGGCATCGTGCCGCCATCGCGGCACGGCTGCCACCTACAGATCGCTTACAGCCGGTCGCGCAAGGCCAGCAGCCGGTCCGGGCGGTCGGTCATGATGCCGTCCACGCCTTCGCGCACCAGTCGTCGCATCGCTTCCTCGTCGTTGATCGTCCACGCGTGGACACGAAGGTTGCGGTTCTTCGCTGCGCGGACCAGGACGGGCGTCAGTACCTCGACGCCGCTGAAGCGCTCGGGGACCTGAAGGGCGACCGCGTCAGGGCTGTAGGCGGCCGAGAGGCGCAAGACGCTGAGACCGAAGAAGACCTGCGCTTCGCGCAGGCTCATCGAGGTGGCGACCTCGGGACAGGCCTGGCGGAAGGCATCCAGGGTGCCGTAGTCGAAGGACGCAACCAGAGCGCGTTGCGACATGCCCGCTCCGCGCGTGAGCTTGCACAGAGACCGCGCGAACTCCGCAGTCCTGACCTTCATCTCCACCACCACGCGCATGCGCGGGTGGCGCTTGAAGACTTCCTCCAAGGTCGGCACCTGGACACCCTTACCGCGGTACGGATAAGTCTTGCCGCCATCGTCCGTCCAGCGGTATCCCGCGTCGAGCTTGCGCAACTCGTCCACTCTCAGCGCTGCGACCGGCCCCTGGCCATCGGTGGTGCGATCCACCGTCGGATCGTGCAGGCAGACGATGGCGCCATCGGCCGTGGCGCGCACGTCGAGGTCGAACATGTCCGCGCCGAGCCCGGCGGCGTGGGCGAAAGCCTCGAACGTCTCCTCGGGCCGCAGTCCCGCTCCGCCGCGGTGCGCGATGACCTGCACGCCGGGACGCTCGGCCGCGAAGAACGCGTGCGCCGGAGCGGGGCGCGCCAGCAGCGCCGCGGCGATCCAGGCGACCGCCGCCGCGAGGACGAGGAGGAGCGCTAGGCGGAGGGCGCGAGGAGCGGGCATGCGGCCTGCCCCGCCGCTTTTTTCTTCGCGATGATCTCCGCCGATAACTTCTGCAGGTAGTGCGCGATGGTTTCTACGCGGATCTTCACCGAGCCGGCCGGCTTGGTGGAATCGAGGTCCTGGAACGAGAAGAAAAGCGTCCCCGAGCGCTCGACGATCTGCTGCACCGGCGAATACGTCGGCTGGTCCATGCCGCACTCGTAGCTCGAGAGCCTGACCACGCAGGCGATCCATGGCAGGCGCGCCGCGTACTTCGCGCCCCACAGGATCTCGTTGGTGTTGGCGCTATACGAGGAGGGCCAGACGTCGGCGATGTCGAACGGCGACTTGATGTGCCCGGCCTCGATGTCCGGCCCGAACATCCACTGCAGCAGATCGGGGTCGGTGGGCAGGTACTGGGCCCACAGCACCGGGTAGCCGTAGGCCTGCAGGTCCACCTCGATCTCGTGGCCGATGCCCGGATCCATGTGGTAGGGCCGCGCCAGCACCAGCAGGCAGGGCTTGTCCGCGCGCGCGCACTGCTCGAGGATCTCGCGCCCCTTGGCGCGCAGGCTGCGGTTGAAGGATTCCAGCGCGTCGTAGCCCGCTTTCACCGCGCGCTTCGTTTCGTCGAAAGTCAGGCCCGGGATCACGTCGCGCAGGCCCTCGAACAGCTGCTTCGGCACCAGCGGCGGATCGCCCAGCGAAACGAGCGGCGAGACGTAGCGGATGCCGTTCTCCGCGAACACGTCCTTTTCCTTCAGGAAACCGGCCTTGATGTTCTCCGGTGCCGCCATTACGCGCGGGCAGGCGAGCGACACCGCGACGTGCCCGTTCAGCACCGAGGGCAGCGAGTAGATCATCGGCGAAAGCAGGATATCGATCTGGCGCTTTTTATTCGCGATCAGCTCGCCGTAGTGCCCCGACATGCACTTCACCGGGTAGCAGCAGTCCACCGTGCCGCGCCCCTTGCCGAACTCGCGCGCCTGCTCCTCCGAGCTGTCTGAGGAAAACTGGATGCGGCGCGCGTCGATGCCGAGCGCGCCGAGCAAGCCGATCCAGAACTGGTGCGTCGACCAGAGGTTGAGCACGCGCGGGATGCCCACGCGCAGCTGCGCGCGCGGCTTGGCCGCGCCCGCGGTCTGAAGCGCCGCTTCAGGCCTCGACCCTGGCCTGCCGAAAGGCGCCTTCTCGAACCAGCTCACCAATGTTGGGATGGGCATCCTTGACCGCCTCCAGCTTCGCCTTCACCACGCGCATCTCGTTCGCGTCCTCGAGCAGCCCCTTGGGGCAGGAGTTGCCGCTGATCACGCGCTCCCAGCCCGCTGCCAGCGGCACCTTGCTCCAGGAGCGGCCCTGGCCCTCGGGCAGGCGCACGTCGATGAAGGTGCGCTTGCAATTGACCGGGCACCAGTTGCAGGTGGTGTGCTCGTTGGTGGTGCTCGTGTATTCCAGGGTGTCGATGGTGTCGTAGCCGCGGAAGCGGCTCGCCGCGCCGGACTTCATCCAGTCCACGGCGCACAGCGCCGCGCCGATGGCGCCCGCCTCGCCGGAATACGGGTGCACCACCACCTCGGCATCGGGCACCTTCTCGCGGATGAAATCCACCTGCGCCTTCACCACCGCCAGGTTGCGGTGCGTGCCGCCCTGCAGCACGAACTTGCGGCCCGCGGCGGCGAGGTTCTGCAGCTGGCCCGCGTATACCCACACGTTGAGCGGCAGCACCGCGGCGAGCGAAGCCATGATCTCCTCCGCCGACCAGCCTTTCCTCTGCTGGTTGACGATGTCGGACTGCAGGAACACGCCGCAGCCCATGGCGAGCGCGGGAATCGCGCGCGCCTCGAAGGCCTTCCCGGCGTAGTCCTGCAGCGGCACGTCGTAGCGCTCGGCGACACCCTGCAGGAAGGCGCCGTTGCCGGATGAGCACTGCGAGTTCAGGCGGAAGTCGGCCACCGTGCCCTGGCGCAGGATCATGATCTTCACGTCGCAGCCGCCGACGTCGCAGATCACGTCCGCGTCGGGGATGTAGTGCAGCGCCGCGGTGGCGTGCGCCACGGTCTCGACGATCGCTACGTCCGCGCCGATGATGTCCCTGAGCAGGTCCTTGCCGTAGCCGGTGACCGCGAGCCCGCCGATTCTCTCGAAGCCCGAGGCGCGGACCTGGCGGAACAGGCCCTTCGCGTCCTCGATCGGGTTGCCGTTCGACGGTACGTAGCAGCCGAAAAGCAGTTCGCGATCCGCGGACAGCACCACCGCCTTGGCCGTGGTGCTGCCGAAGTCGCAGCCCACCAGCACCGGCGCCGCGCACGCGCGCAGGTCCTGCGTGCACGCAGTGCTGCGGCAATCGCCGCCGTACTGTTCCAGGAACGCCACCAGGTCCTCGGGGCTCTTCACCAGCCCCTTGCCGCCGTCCTTCGCTTTCTGCTCCCACTGGCCCTGCTCGATCCACCACTTCAGCTTTCCGGTGCCGGCGTACACGCCCACCGAAGGCGCTTCGCCGATGCCGATCTCGATGCAGCCCAGGCAGGCATAGTAGAGCGCCTCCTTCGGCACCTGGATCAGGTCTTCCGGGCCGACGCCCTCCGGCGCTGCCACTTTGCGCTCGGCCCAGATCTTGCACAGGTGGTGCTTCCACGCCTGCTGCAGGCCCTTGAAGAACAGGTTCGGCCCGCCGAGCAGCAGCACCTGCGGCGCCGGCGTGTTGCCCTTGGTGAGCGTCGCAAGGTTCTGGTACACGACCGCCTCGTACAGGCTGGCGATGATTTCTTCCACCGGCACACCGGCCTTCACCAGCGTGTTGGCGTCGGCCTCGGCGAAGATGCCGCACTTGGAGCTGATTTTGTGCAATTCCAGCCCCGTATAGTCCATCTGCGCCAGACGCTCGGGCTCGATCTGCAGCTTGCGCGCGGTCTTCTCGATGAAGGTGCCGGTGCCGCCGCTGCAGGCCGACTGCATGTAGACCTGTTTCGTCTTGCCGTCGCCGCTCGGCGTGAAAAACAGCGTCTTCATGTCCTCGCCGCCGATCTCGGAGACGAAGTTGACGCCCGGGTGCAGCTTTTCCACCGCGGCCGAAACCGCCACCACCTCCTGGATGAACTTGCCGCCCAGGTGCGGCGTGAGCATGCCGCCGCCCGAGCCGGTGAGGAAAATCCGGTCACGGCCGGGCGTGAGGCCGCATTCGGCTTGCATGCGCCCGAGGAATTCGAGCACCATCTCGGCCTGCTTGGTGCTGTGGCGCTTGTAGTCCTTCCAGCGCACTTCGCCGCCTTCCACCACCGATGCCTTGACGGTGGTGGAGCCGACATCCAGCCCGACGGTGAGCATCAGTGACTCCCGGCGGCCAGGTGCAACGCGACGTTGGCCGCGGTGCCGGCGGCATCGCCGTGCGGCACACGGTAGGTCGCTAGGTGCAGGTCGGGGCGGCGCGCATACGCGTCGCACAGCCCGGCCTCGTCGAAGCCGGTGCGCTCGAGCACCGCTTCGTATTCGCGCTGCGCGCGTTTCTTGGCCTCCGTGAGGATCATCTGGCAGCGCGACAGCGCGCTTACTTCCGCGTCGCCCTTGATCTCCAGCGGCGCGTACAGCAGGTCCGGGTACTTGCCCAGCACTGCCGCCATCGCGCCGACGCTCATGGTGTTCGGCATGCAGGAATAGGGCGAGAGCTCGCAAGTCATGTGCGCCTTCTTGTGGTGGTAGGCCCACAGCGCCTTGCCCACCAGCATGTCGCCCTCGCCGCCGTTCAGGCGGCTGTGGTAGTAGGGCGAGGCGAGCGAGCGCAACTCGTACTGGTCGGGCAGCTCGTGCGGCACGTCGGCCAGCGCGCGGCGCATGCGCGAGTGCGTCCAGCGCAGCAGGCCCTGCATGCCGCGCACCGCGCCGAGCTTCAGGCGCGCCGCGCGGTCGATGCCGATGCGATCCTCGAACTCCTGGCCGGCGAGCCGCAGCAGGTAGTCCAGCCATACGGTGATCGGCGCCGGATACACCTCCGCGCCCTCGGCCTCGAGCCAGCGGTGGATGTTGTAGTTCGGCTCGCCCTCCACGGTCTGCAGGTAGAACTCGCCAGTGATCTTGACCACCGGCTTGACGCGCAGGCGGTCGAGCTCGATGCGGTCGTAGCGCTGCCGGACTTCGCGCATCGCCTTGACGAAGTAGTCGGTGCCGAAGTGCCACAGCATGGAGCCCCACTTGCTGCCGCGATTGGGGCGCTTGCGGAACACCGCGTACAGGTACTCGACCGCCTCGCGCGTCACGCGCTCGGTCTCGCCCGGGTTCTTCTCGAAGGGGCGCGTGCGGTACTCCATGTCCTGGATCACGTCCGAGAGCACGATGGCCCACACCGCGCCGAGCGTGAACGGCATGTTGAGGTCCAGGCCGCCGCCGGCCGCCTCTCCCTGGTCCAGCCCTTCCTGGCCAAGCAGGAACATGCGGAAGGATTCCAGCCCGACGTTGCGCAGCGCGAGCTCGTAGCTCTGGTGGTACTGGCCGAAGCGGCAGGCGCCGCAGGAGCCCGCGGTGACGTAGACGTACTTCTGCGCCACCTCCTGCGCGCCGATGCTCCTCGTCTGCTCCTTCAGGTGGTTGGCGAGGTTGCCGGTGGTGAAACTGGTCGGGCAGCACTGGCCGATGTCGGCCACCTCGCGCCCGGTGAGCAGGTCGGCGCGCGTGGCGGTGGGCAGGATCTGCGCGCGGTAGCCGAGGTTCTCCATTGCCCCCTGGATCAGGCGCTCGACACGCCAGTGCAGGCCGCCGAACAGGATCGTGGTGCGCTCGCGCTCCTCGCGCGTGAACGGGCGCGGCTTGTAGGCGCGGTAGTGCCCGCCTGCGGACTCGCTCGCGCGCCGCAGGTCGGGGGCTCTGCCCGCGATCGAGCGCGGCTTCGGCGCACTCTCTGCGCGCGGCGCTTGCGCGACGATGGGGATTTTCCTGAGGGGCCGGGGACTGCCGTTCGAGTGCTCGATGGCATTCATTGCGTACCTCCCTGGACGGACATCATGACGCAAATCGCGCGGTCAATGTCGGGGTCGCCGTCATGGTTACTTGAAAAGTGCTGGCAGCCCCGTGCTGAGCCAGGGCCAGTAGGTCACCACCGCCAAGGCCGCCGCGAGTACCGCAAAAAGCGGCAGCACCGCCCGGAACACCTCGGCGATCGGCTTGCCGAAGCGATACGCGGAGAAGAACAGGTTCATGCCCACGGGCGGCGTGAGGTAGCCGAGTTCGAGGTTGGCGAGGAACACGATGCCGAGGTGCACCGGGTGCACGCCGAAGGCGAGGCCGAGCGGCGTAACCAGCGGCGCCAGCACCACGATCGCGGTGTAGATGTCCATGACGCAGCCCGCCAGCAGCAGCACCGCGTTGAGCGCGAGCAGGAAGGCCCAGCGGCTGTGGATCGACTGGCGCACCCATTCCACCAACTGGTCGGGCACTTCGGCGTCCACCATGTAGTTGGTGAGCGACAGCGCCACGCCGAGCACGAGGAGAATCCCGCCGACCAGCAGCCCGCACTCCGCGATCACGCGCGGCAGGTCGCGCGCGAGGTGCAGGTCGCGATGCACGAGCGTGACGATGACCAGCGCGTAGAGCGCCGTGACCGCGGCGGCCTCGACCGGCGTGGCAACGCCGCTCGCCAGCGCGGCGATCGGCGCGAGCGGCAGGCTGAGTTCCCACTTGGCCGCGCGCAGCGCGGCGCGCACGCGCTGCCACGAGAACGGCGCGCCGCCCGCCGCCCGCCGCGGCTGGCGCCAGACGCCCCAGCCCGCGACCACGCCCAGCATCAGCATCGCCGGCAGCAGGCCGCCGATGAACATGTCCTCGATGCCCACGCGCGCGACGATCGCGTACAGCAGCAGCGGCAGGGCCGGCATCAGGATCACGCCCGGCAAGCCCGCGCCGGTGATCAGCCCGAGCGCGTCCTTCGGGCGGTAGCCGGCGGACGCGAGCAAGGGCATCACCAGGCCGCCCAGCGCGAGGATCGTCACCCCCGAGGCGCCGGTGAAGCAGGTGAAGAAAGTGCAGGCCAGCACCGTGACCAGCGCCGCGCCGCCGCGCAAGCGTCCGAACAGCGCGTCGAACAGCTCGACCAGCCGGCCGGGCGAGCGGCTTTCCGCCAGCAGGTAGCCGGCGAGCGTGAACATCGGGATCGCCGGCAGAGACGGGTTGATGACCAGACTGTAATGGTTGACCGCAACCGCAGCCGCCGGCACGCCGTCGGCCTGCAGCAGCAGCAGCGCCGAGCCCCCGAGGACCGCGAAAATCGGCGCACCGAGCAGGGTCGCTGCAAACAGGATGGCGAGCGCCGCGGCGAGCAGCGTTCCCTGCGGCGGCGCGAGCGTGAGCCAGGCGCACAGCGCGGCGGCGAGCGCCGCCGCGCCGGTGCGTGACGCAAGATCCGGCGCCGCGTGCCGCAGCAGCCGCAGCGCGATGAGCGCGAAGCCCACGGGCAGCGGCAGGAGCGTCAGCCAGGACGGCACCCCCGCCAGCATCTGCGATCCCGCTGCGCGCTCCACGGCCATGAACTGCAGCGCCGATCGCAGCAGCAGCAGCGCGACCGCGGCGCCGACCGCGCCGCTCAGGAAGCGCGCGATGGGCGCCGCCCGCCCGCGGATGAATCCCGCGACGGCGAGCGTCAGCAGGCGCTCTTCGCGCGCCGCCACCGCTGCGCCCAGCATGCCCACCGCCAGCGTCAGGTGCTGCACGATCGCGCCGACGCCCTCGATGCCGACGCGCAGCGTCGCGCGCAGTGCGATCTCGGCGATCGGCAGCAGCACCGCGCCGACGAACAGCAACGCGAGCAGCGCGTTCTCCAGCGCCGCAAAGGAAGGCGCGGCGATGCGGGCAGCGGCCACGGCGCTCACTTGCGCCCCGCGCGGTAGGCGGCGAGCACCGCCTGCACGCGATCGAAGGTTTCCGCGGGCACCATCGAGCCGCGCACCAGCGGCCACGCTTGCTGGGCCAATTCGCGCCAGGCGCGCTCGAGTTCGGGCGTGAGCGGCCTCACCACCAGTCCGCGCGCCTGCATGGCCCGGATCGACTCCTGGTCCTGCACTTCGCGGTGCGCGCGCAGCTGCTCGCCCGCCTTCCTCGACGAGGCGAGCACCGCCTCGCGCGCTGCCGGCGACATCGCGTCAAGCGTGGGGCGCCGGATCACAGTGGCGCCGACGATCGGCACCCAGTTGACCGGCAGCATGTGCCGGGTGACCCGGTCGAACTGGCCGACCAGCGCCCACAACGGCGCCACCGGCACCGTGTCGATCATGCCCGTCTCGAGGCCCGGCAGGATGTCGGTGATCGGCAGGCCCACCGGGTGGTAGCCGAGCGACTTCATGAGCGCGAGCTGGGCGTTGTCGCCGGCCCAGACGAAGATGCGCGCGCGCTTGAACTCGGCGGGAAGCGTGATCGGCTCCTTGGTGAAGAACTGCACCCAGCCCGCTTCGCCCCAGAAGAGCACGGCGAAGCCCCTGGCGCCGAGCTTGTCTTCCAGCATGGGCCGCAGCGCCTCGCGCACGTGGTCCACTTCCTCCCACGAGCGGAACATCATCGGCATGAACTGCAGCGCGGCCACCGAGGGATCGATCTCGCTCAAGCCGACCACGGTGAGCATCGAGGCATCCAGTTGCCCGACGCGCATGCGGCGCACCGTGTCGGACTCGGTGCCCTGCAGGCTGTCCGCGTACACCACCACCCTGCCCCGGCCGCCGGTGGCGTCGCGGTAGGCCTGGCCGGTCTCCTGCAGCACGCGGTGGTAGATCGAGCCCTTGGGAGCGACCGTGGCGATCTTGATGAGGGGCGGATCGGCGGCCCGCGTGGGCAGGGCGGCAAGCAGCAAGCATGCGGCGACGAGGACGGTGTGCATGGCGTTCACTCCGGAAACTGGGTTTCGGCGCGCGCGAGCAGCCAGCGCGCGCGACGCTGCATCACCAGGTTGGCGAGGCGCCATTCGGGCCGCTGGTCGGGGTTGACCGCCAGGGCCTGATTGAGAAGCGCCTCGTATTCTCGGCGGTCGCGGCGCGCCACTGCCACCGATTCGGCGAGCGACACGTAGGGCCCTGCCTGCTGGCCGGCGGAGAGCTCGACTGCGCGCTCGAAGTGGCGCCGCGCGCGCGTGATCGCGTCGGGTGCCGCGTTCGGACGGTTCAGCTCGTAGCCGATGAGGAAACTGCGCAGCGCGCCCGAGTCCCAGTCGATGTCGAGCTCGGCCGCGCGGCGCACCAGCGCGTCCACGGCAGGCAGGCCGGCGATGATCGCCGGGTCGTCCTTGCTGAGCGAAATCGCCGCCCCCCAGGCGAACGCGGTCCAGTAGAGGAGCGGCACGTCCTCGCGCGTGGCGCGCGAGAGCGCCGCTGCCGGGTCGGCGCGCATCGCCTCCCGCGAGAGACCCAGGCCGCGCAGACCGTAGTCGCGCGCCCTCAGGTAGAGCCGCCGTGCGCGCGCGTACTGCGCGTAGGCGGCGCGCACGTCGTGCTCCTCCATCTCCTCCGCCGGCATCTGCACCCAGACGTAGCCGTACTGCGTGAAGCCGCGCGCCGCGGCGAGCAGGAGCCCGCGATGCTCGGGTACCGTGCCAAGCAGCGACTCGATGGTCTTCAACCCAAAGGGCGTCGCTGCACCGATCAGGTCAATATCGTCGTCGGCGGCATAGGCGTCGCCGCCGCCAGCCAGCGCATCGCCGATGGAACTGGCCGCCATCTGCCGCACCGAGCAGCCGGGTGCGGCGGCAACCAGCGCGAGGAGCGCGCATATCGTCCAGTTGTGCAGGGTCTTGGCCATGACGATGCAGCGTATGGGCGACGCCTCAGCGCAGCCATCCCATGGTCATGGGGGACGCGCTTACAGATCCCTTATGGATTCAGTCGCCGGCGGCGATGCCTTCGCGCCGCGGGTCCGCCCCGCCGCGCCAGCCGCCGGGAATCCGTTCGATGCCGTGCAGGCCGCTGGTGAGCGGGGTGAAATTCAGGACATGCCCTCGCTCGGCGAGCGCGTCGCCCAGCTCCTCGTAAGCCGTGCCGCGCTCGAGGAACGTAGGCCCGTTGGTGCTACCGAAGTTGGGCAGCGAGATCGCCGCTTGGATGTCCATGCCCCAGTCGAGCGTCGCCACCAGCGTCTTTGCGACGTAATTGAGGATGGCGAGCCCACCCGGCGAGCCGACCAGCATTTTCAGCTCTCCATCGCTCTCGAATACGAGGGTGGGCGACATCGAGCTGCGCGGCCGTTTCCCGGGTTCGACGCGGTTGACCGCCGGGCGGCCGGCGATGACCGGCAGGAAGCCGAAATCTGTCAGTTGGTTGTTGAGGAGGAATCCGCGCACCAGGATGCGGCTGCCGAAAGCGTGCTCGACGGTGGTGGTCATCGCCACCGCATTGCCCTCGGCATCGACGATCGAGAGATGGCTGGTGCCCGCGGCTTCGCTGTCCAGCTCGCCTGGCACCGCGAAATTCATCGAGCGCGGGCCGATGAGCTTCGCGCGCGCGTCCAGATATTTTGCATCCAGCAACTGCGCCACCGGCTGACGCACGAAGGCCGGGTCGGCGACGTAGCGCAGGCGGTCGGCGTAGGCGAGCCGCGCGGCCTCGGAGAACAGGTGCACCGCCTCGGCAGACTCGGGCTTGGCGGCGGCAAAACCGGAGCGTTCCAGCAGACCGAGGATCTGCAGGATGCCGATGCCGCCCGAACTCGGCGGCCCCATGCCGCACAGCCGGTAGCCGCGATAGCCGCCGCACACCGCCTCGCGCTTTTCCACCCGGTAGCTGGCGAGGTCCGCCAGCGTCATGTCGCCGGGGCGCGCGTGCGTGCGCACCGCGCGCACGATGTCCGCGGCGATCGGGCCAAGGTAGAACGCGTCGGCGCCCTTCTTCGCCAACGTCCTGAGCGTCGCCGCATAGTCCTGGTTGACGACGCGAGGCCCCGCGTAGAACAGCGCGCGTGCCGCGGGATCCTCGCGCAGCAACTGCTCGTGCTCGAGCAGGCGCGTGAGGCGCCGCGTCTTGACGAAGCCGGCCTCGGCGAGCCGGATCGCGGGCTCGAACAGGCGCGCCCAGGGCAGCCTGCCGTGCTCGCGATGCATGCGCTCCAGCACCCCCGGCACGCCCGGCACGCCGACCGCGCGGCCACTCGCCACCGCCAGCATGAACTCCTCGGGGTTGCCGCGCCGGTCGAGGAATCGGTCGGGCCGCGCCGCGGCGGGCGCGGTCTCGCGGCCGTCGTAGCTGCGCACGCGCTTTTCCTTCTCCGACCAGTGCAGGACGAACGCACCGCCGCCCAGGCCCGAGGATTGCGGCTCCACCAGCCCCAGCACCAGCTGCACGGCGATCGCGGCGTCGGCGGCACTGCCGCCTGCGCGCAGAATCTCGACTCCGGCCGCCACCGCCAGGGGATCCGCGGCGGCGACCATGAACCGCTGCGCGACGACAGCGCGCTTCTCCACGCGGCCGGTGTCGATCTCCGGCCCGCGCAGCTGCGCCGCGGCCGCGCCGCAGAAAACAAAAAGGGCAGCCGCAGCTGCCCTTTCCATGGAACGTGCAAGCGCGCTCACACCATCAAGGGTACGACGAGCAGCGCCACGATGTTGATGATCTTGATCAGCGGGTTCACCGCGGGCCCGGCGGTGTCCTTGTAGGGATCGCCCACCGTGTCGCCGGTCACCGCGGCCTTGTGCGCGTCGGACCCCTTACCGCCGTAGTGGCCGTCCTCGATGTACTTCTTGGCGTTGTCCCAGGCGCCGCCGCCCGTGCACATGGAGATGGCGACGAACAGGCCCGTGACGATGGTGCCCATCAGCACGCCGCCCAGCGCCTGCGGCCCGAGCAGCAGGCCGACCAGGATCGGCACCAGCACCGGGAGCAGCGACGGGATCATCATTTCCTTGATCGCCGCGCGCGTCAGCATGTCCACCGCCACGCCGTACTCGGGCTTCGCGGTGCCCGCCATGATGCCCGGGATCTCCTTGAACTGGCGGCGCACTTCCACCACCACGGCACCGGCGGCGCGGCCCACGGCTTCCATCGCCATGGCGCCAAAGAGGTAGGGCACCAGGCCGCCGATGAACAGGCCGACGATCACCATGTGGTTCGACAGGTCGAAGGACACCGACTTGCCGGCAGCCTCGAGCGCGTGCGTGTAGTCGGCGAACAGCACCAGCGCGGCAAGGCCCGCCGAGCCGATGGCGTAGCCCTTGGTCACTGCCTTGGTGGTATTGCCCACCGCGTCCAGGGGATCGGTGATGTCGCGCACCGAGTCCGGCAGGTCGGCCATCTCCGCGATGCCGCCGGCGTTGTCGGTGATCGGACCGTAGGCGTCGAGCGCCACGATGATGCCCGCCATGGAGAGCATCGAGGTAGCGGCGATGGCGATGCCGTACAGGCCCGCCAGCGCGTAGGCCGCCAGGATCGCCACGCACACCGCGATCACAGGCCAGGAGGTGGACTTCATGGAAACGCCCAGGCCGGCGATGATGTTGGTGCCGTGGCCGGTGGTCGAGGCCTGCGCCACGTGCTGCACCGGCTTGTACTGCGTGCCGGTGTAGTACTCGGTGATCCACACCAGGAACCCGGTCAGCGCCATGCCGACCACCGCGGTGCCGTACAGATGCCAGACGGTGATCATCTTCTTGCCGCCTGCGATCTCGAAGGGCACGTTGGCCACCACCTCGCCCATCATCACCTGGGTGATCGGCCAAAACGCGACGAGCGCGATGCCGCCGGCCACCGCGAGGCCCTTGTACAGCGCCGGCATGACGTTTTTCTCGCCCGGCTTCGCCTTGACGAACCAGGTGCCGACAATCGAGGCGATGATGGCGAAGCCGCCGATGACCAGGGGGTAGACCACCGCCGCGGGTGCCTTCAGCATCAGCGCGCCCAGCAGCATGGTAGCGACGATGGTGACGGCGTAGGTCTCGAACAGGTCGGCAGCCATGCCGGCGCAATCGCCGACGTTGTCGCCGACGTTGTCGGCGATCACCGCGGGGTTGCGCGGATCGTCTTCCGGAATGCCCGCTTCTACCTTGCCGACGAGGTCCGCGCCGACGTCGGCTCCCTTGGTGAAGATGCCGCCGCCGAGCCGCGCGAAGATGGAGATCAGCGACCCGCCGAAGCCGAAGCCCACCAGGGGCTGCACGATGTGCACCAGGTCATCCTTCTTCAGCGCGTTGGCATAGAGCAGCGCGAAGAATCCCGCCACGCCAAGCAGGCCCAGGCCGACCACCAGCATGCCGGTGATGGCGCCGCCCTTGAAGGCCACCTGCAGCGCCTCGTTCAGGCCGACGCGCGCGGCTTCCGCCGTGCGCACGTTGGCACGCACCGAGATGTTCATGCCAATGATGCCGCAGGCGCCGGAAAGCAACGCGCCGAGCAGGAAACCCCACGCGGTGGTCCAGCCCAGCTGCGGGATGAAGCCGATCAGCAGGAACAGCACCACGCCGACCATGGCGATGGTCTTGTACTGGCGCCACAGGTAGGCGACCGCTCCCTCGCGTATCGCGGCCGCGATCTCGCGCATGCGCTCGTTGCCGTCGGGCAGCTGCAGGATGCGCGAGCTCTGCCAGATACCGTAGACGATCGCCAGGACCGCGCAAGCGAGCGCGAAAGTGAGTCCGCCAACCATGTTTGTTCTCCCCGGAAAGGGCGCGATCTTATCAGGCTAGCCGAGGGCGGCGAAAGCCCTGGCGCGGATTTCCTCGACGCTGCCGAGCCCCGGGATGCGCTGATAGCGCGGCGCGCGCGTGTCTCCCGTGGCCGCCCAGCGGGTGTAGTACTCCACCAGTGGCCGGGTCTGCCTGCGGTACACCTCGAGGCGCTTCCTCACGGTCTCCTCCCGGTCGTCGTCGCGCTGGATCAACGGCTCGCCGGTGACGTCATCCTTGCCCGGCGACCGCGGCGGATTGAATTTCACATGATAGGTCCGCCCCGAGGCCGGGTGCACGCGCCGCCCGCTCATGCGCAGCACGATCTCCGTTTCCGGCACGTCGATCTCGAGCACGTGGTCGATCCCCACGCGCGCCGACTTCATGGCTTCGGCCTGCGCAATGGTGCGCGGGAAGCCGTCGAACAGGTACCCCTTCGCGCAGTCGGGCTGCTTGAGACGCTCCTGCACCAGCCCGACGACGACGTCGTCGGACACCAGTTGGCCGCGGTCCATCACCTTCTGCGCGGCGAGCCCGAGCGGCGTGCCCGCCTTGATCGCCAGGCGCAGCATGTCGCCGGTCGAGATCTGCGGGATGCCGTACCTGTCCTTGATGAAAGTCGCCTGGGTGCCCTTGCCCGCGCCCGGCGGTCCGAGAAGGATGAGCCTCATCGCAGCAGTCGTAACGCAGCTTGCAGGTCGGCCGGGGTATCCACCCCCGGCGGGATCGCCCCCTCCTCGATTACGGCGGCGATGCGGTAGCCATGCCACAGCACGCGCAGCTGTTCGAGCTGCTCCGTGGCTTCGAGCGGCGACGGGGCGAGCAACGCGTAGCGCTTGAGGAAGCCGACGCGGTAGGCGTAGATGCCGACGTGGCGCAGCGCGTTCGCCTCGCCCTGCCGGGGATGGGGAATTGCCGCGCGGCTGAAATAAAGCGCTTCGCCTTTCGCGTTCAGCACGACCTTCACCACGTTGGGATTGGCAAACTCGGCCGCATCGTGGATCGGGTGGCAGGCGGTAGACACGCTCGCCTGCGGATTCTGCTCCAGCGCCGCGGCCACTTTGGCGATCAACTGCGGCGCGATCAGCGGCTCGTCGCCCTGCACGTTGACCACGATCGCCTCGTCGGCCAGGCCGAGCTGCGCGGCGGCCTCGGCGATGCGCTCGGTGCCGGAGGCGTGGTCGGCGCGCGTCATGCGCGCATCGAACCCGTGCTCGCGCACCGCCCGGGCAATGCGCTGGTCGTCCGTGGCCACGCATACCGGATCGGCGCCGCTCGCGCGCGCACGCTCGCACACGCGCACCACCATCGGCTTGCCGCCGAGGTCGGCGAGCGGCTTGCCGGGAAAGCGGGTGGAAGCGTAGCGCGCCGGGATGATTGCCGCGAATCGCGCCATAGGGGGCCAAGCGCCAAGGCGCTTAGCCGGCCACCTCTTCGGCGGGATCGAGCTTGCGCGCGTCGTCCTCGAGCATCACGGGGATGCCGTCCTTGATCGGGAAGGCGAGCCGGTCGGCCTTGCACACCAGCTCGCCCGCCTCCTTGCGATAGAGCAGCGGCCCCTTGCATAGCGGGCACACCAGGATTTCAAGCAGCCTTGGATCGATTGCGGAGCTCACCCAGCCTCCCGAGCAGCCAGTTGTCGAACGCGGATTCCGGAACCGCGCGCACCGGCAGGACCCAGTGCTGCGGCTTGGCGTAGCGCTTGCATTTTACCGCGTCCTTCTCGGTCATCATCACCGGCGCTGTGTCGCCGAATTCGAGGTCCTGCGCGCGGTACGGGTGGTGGTCGGGGAAGGGGTGCGGCACCACTTTCACCCCGAGTTTCGCCAGGTGCAGGAAAAAGCGGTTCGGGTCGCCGATGCCGGCCACCGCGTGCACGCGCTCGCCGGCGAAGGCCTGCGCCTTGCGCCGGTCGCGCGCGTCGGTGGCGCGGTGCAGCTCGTCGCCTTCGAGTTGCATGGCGTAACCCTTCACCGCGTCCGTGCCGTGGGCCACCACCGCGTCCACCGTCCACAGACGCGTGCGCGGCTCGCGCAGGGGGCCGGCGGGCAGCATGAAGCCGTTGCCAAAAGCGCGCGCGTCCACCACCGCGATCTCGAGGTCGCGCCGCAGGCGGTAGTGCTGCAGGCCGTCATCCAGGACGATGACGTTGCAATCGGGGTGCTCGTGGCGCAACGCCGCGATCACCGCGACGCGGTCCGGGCCGACCCACACCGGGCAGCCGCTGCGCCGCGCCATCAGCACCGGCTCGTCGCCGACTTGCGCCGGGTCCGAGGCGAGCGACACGCCGCGCGGCGAGCGCACCGTGCCGCCATATCCCCTGGAGACGATCGCCGGCGACCAGCCCCCCGCCTTCAGCAGTTCCGCGACGTGGATGGCGAGCGGCGTCTTGCCGCTGCCGCCGACGGTGAGGTTGCCGATGGCCACCACGGGGATGCCGGCGCGCGCGCTCGGCAGGAGGCGCACGAGGTAGAGCAGGCGCCGCAGGAACACCGCGGCGCGGAACACGAGGCTTGCCGGCCACAGCAGCCAGGCAAGCAGGCCGCGGCGCCGGTACCAGGTTTTCGCGAGGAACTGCGTGGCTACCTGAAAGCCTGGGTGGTGAAGGTGATCTGCTGCAGCCCGGCAACCCGCGCCGCCTCCATCACCCGCACCACCGACTGGTGGGTGGCATTGGCGTCGGCGCTGATCACCACCACCGGCTCGTGCGCCGCGCCGCTGGCACGCTTCAACTCGCCGGCGAACTGCTCCACGCTGATGAAGGACACCGGCGAGCGGTCCACCACATACTGGCCCTGCGCATTCACCAGCACGTTGATCTCGTTGGAGCGCTCCGGCTGCCGCTCGGCGTCGGCCGAGGGCAGGTTGATCTGCAGCTCGGTGTACTTCGAGTAGGTGGTGGTGATCATGAGGAAGATCAGGATCACCAGCATCACGTCGATCATCGGCACCAGGTTGATTTCCAGTTGCTCCTTCGCCCTGCCGCGCTGGAAGTTCATTGCGGCCTCAGCCGCGCTCGGCGCGCTCGCCGTGCACGATGTCCATGAGCTTCGCCGCCTGCTGCTCCATGTCGACGACGAAGCCGTCCACCTTGTTCTTGAAGTGGCGGTGGAAGATCAGCGCCGGGATGGCGATGCCGATGCCGAAAGCGGTGTTGTAGAGCGCGACCGAGATGCCGTGCGCCAGCTGCTGGGGGTTGGTGCCGGTGGGCGACTGCGAGCCGAAAATTTCGATCATGCCGATCACCGTACCGAACAGGCCCAGCAGCGGCGCCGCGGTGGCGATGGTGCCCAGCGTGGTGAGGAAGCGCTCCAGCTCGTGCGCCACCGTGCGCCCGGACTCCTCGATCGCCTCCTTCATCACGTAGCGCGAACTCCTGTGGTTGCGCAGTCCCGCCGCCAGCACCTCGCCGAGCGGCGAGTCCGTCGCCAGTTTGTCCAGGATCTCCTCGTTTACCCCCTGGCGCTGGTACACCTGCACCACCTGCTCGAACAGCTTCGGCGGGATGACCTTGCTGTGCCGCAGCGTGACCGAGCGCTCGATGATCAGGGCCACGGCGATGACCGATGCGAGCAGCAGCGGCCAGATAGGCCAGCCGGCAGCTTGGATGATGGCGAACAATTGGGGCTCCGTGGCGCTTGGTTTTGTTGTGGGCCGACTCTAGCAAAAATGCGGCCACGCCGTTATCCACAAATCCTGTGGATAAGTTTGTGGATTTTCTTTGGGCAGATCGCCGCTCCCGTCACAAATCCTCGCCGGAGTTGGCGGCGAGTAAAAATTCAGCAGTTGTTTCCGGCGCGAAAACAGCATCTTACGGAATAGAATCGGCTTCCATGCGAAATCGCGGCGGCCGACTTTGCCAATCGCCGGCGGCTGTGCATTAGTGTAGGCGCATGGCCGGCGAATTTCCGCGCGATTCCACCCCCGTGCTGAGCGTCTCCGAGCTGCTGCGCAGCGTGCGCGAGGTGCTCGAGCGGCGCTTCCCGCTCGCCTGGATCGGCGGCGAGATCTCCAACTTCCGCCCCGCCTCCTCCGGCCACTGGTACTTCACCCTGAAGGACGAAACCGCCCAGGTGGACTGCGTCATGTTCCGCGGCCGGGCGTCGGCGCTGGACTGGGAGCCTGCCGAAGGCATGCGGGTGGAGGCTCGGGCGCTGGTGACCCTGTACGAACCGCGCGGGCGGTTCCAGCTCAACGTAGAGAGCATGCGCCGGGCCGGGCTCGGGCCCCTGTACGAGCGCTTCCTCAAGCTGAAGGCCAAGCTCGAAGGCGAAGGCCTGTTCGACCCGAAAACCAAGCGCCCCATCCCGGAGCATCCGCGACAGATCGGCATCCTGACATCGCTGCAAGCTGCGGCGCTGCGCGACGTGCTGACCACGCTGCGCCGCCGCAACCCTTCCATCCCCGTGATCGTCTATCCGGTGCCGGTACAAGGCGAAGGCGCGGCGGCGAAGATCGCGCAGATGCTGGCGACTGCGAATGCGCGCGCCGAGTGCGACGTGCTGCTCCTGGTGCGCGGCGGCGGCTCGATCGAGGACCTGTGGCAGTTCAACGAGGAGGCCGTGGCGCGCGCGATCCGCGCGTCGAAGATTCCGGTGGTGGTGGGCGTGGGGCATGAGACCGACGTGACCATCGCCGACTTCGCCGCCGACTGGCGCGCGCCGACGCCGACCGCGGCGGCGGAGATGGTGAGCCCGTCGCGCGACGAACTGCTTGCCCGTGTCGGCGAGCTCGCGCAGCGCGCCTCGCGTGAGGCCTTGCGGCGCATCGAGTATGCCATGCAGACGGTGGACGCTTTGGCGCGGCGCCTGGTGCATCCGCGCGAGCGGCTGCGCACCTCGCGCCAGCTCCTCGTGCAACTCGCCGCGCGGCTTGCCTCCGCCACGGCGCGGCGGATTGACTACTTCGACGCCCAGATCGAGCGCTTCATGGCGAGCCTCGCCAGCCTCAATCCGAGCGCGGTGCTCGAGCGCGGCTACAGCCTGACGCGCAATGCGCAGGGCGAAGTGGTGCGCGATGCGGCGCGCGTGGCCGAGGGCGAGCGGGTCACCACCACCCTGTCCAAGGGTTGGTTCGAAAGCGAAGTGCGCAAGAAGGGGCAGCGATAAACTCGCGGCATATGGCTGCGCGGCTTCGCCTCGGCGGAATCGTCCCCGAACCGTATGATTCCGACTATTTCGTGGCGTACATAGAAATTCAATAAGAATCCATGCAACCCATGTTGAGCACTACGGAGATATTCCTGATCGCGATCGGCATCATCTTCACCATCCCGTATCTGATCTGGCGCGTGGGTAAGACCGACTATTACGCTCCCCTCGTGGTCGTGCAAATCATCACTGGAATTTTGCTGGGGCCCGGCATTTTGGGAGGAATTTTTCCGGACTACTACGCCTTCGTCTTCACCCAGCCGGTCGTCCAATCGTTGAACGGCATCGCCTGGTGGGCAGTGATGATTTTCGTGTGGATCGCCGGCATCGAACTGGACCTGAAGAAGGCCTGGGCGCATCGCCGGGAAAGCGCTATCACAGCCGGGCTGGCCCTCGCCACGCCGCTGCTGTTGGGCAGCATCGCGGCCGCGGGCATGTTGATGCACGACGGCTGGGTCGGTCCCAAAGCGATGACCTGGCAATTCGTCCTCGGAGTAGGCATGGCCTGTGCCGTCACCGCGCTTCCCATCCTGATTCTGCTCATGGAGAAGCTGGAGATCCTGCGGCAACCCATCGGGCAGCGCATCCTGCGCTATGCGAGCCTGGATGACATCGCCATCTGGGGCGTGCTGGCCATAATCCTGATGGACTGGCAGCGCGTGAGCATGCAGGGCGCATTTCTACTTGCCTTTGCAGTTTGCAGTTACGGATTCCGCAAACTGATGGTGTGGCTGCCGGAGAGGGACCGCTGGTACGTGGGTCTGATCTGGCTCGCCGTGTGCGCCTTCGGCGCAGATTGGTCCGGGCTGCATTTCATGGTCGGGGCGTTCCTCGCGGGAGCCGTCATGGATGGCGATTGGTTCGACCAGAAGCAGATGGACCTGCTGCGTCACCATGTACTGCTGGTCGTGATGCCGGTTTTTTTCCTGAGCACGGGTTTGAGAACCAATTGGAGCGTGGGTGGCGAGGCGGTGTTCATCGCCGCGGCCGTGTTGCTCTTCGCTGCGGTAGGGGGCAAGTTGCTCGGCGTTCAGCTCGCGGGAAAGGTCCTCAAATGGCAGCCGGGCGAGGCTTCGATCATCGGCTGGCTGCTGCAGACGAAGGCGCTGATCATGATCATCTTCGTCAATATCCTCCTGGACAAGGGCGTCATCACCAGCGAGACGTTCACGGCACTGCTGCTGATGGCCATTGCGAGCACCATGCTTACGGTGCCCGTGGTATCGCCGAAACTGGAACGCATGAAGAGCATCGTTACCCAGGCTGCCTGATGGCGCGGCTTCCGCACTGAGAGACCGGAGGCAAAAAAGTGACGAAGCCATTCACCAGCATCACCGTGGTCTTTCTCGCCGTGATCGCCCTGGTTCAGCTGCTGCGCTTCATCCTCGGCTGGGAGGTCATGTTCAATGGCGTGACAGTTCCAGTCTGGGCGAGCGGATTCGCCTTCGTGATTGCCGCGGGGCTGGCCGTGATGCTGTGGCGGGAAATGCGCAAGTGAGTGCCGGCCTGTCCCTCGGCACCACCCTGCGCGCCAAGCCAGCGGTCCTCAGCAACTAGCGCGCGCGCAGCACCCGCGCCGCCTTCGCCACGTCCTTCGCCTTCACCCAGAACATGGCGCCGTAGCGCCGCTTGCCGGCGGTCACCGCGTTCAGCGCGACCACATTGATCCTGGCCTTGGCGAGCTTGCCGAAGATCTGCGTCAGCGCGCCGGCCCGGTCTTCCCCCCGCGCGAGGAACACGGTCTTGCGCGAGGAAATCCTCAGCTTCGCCTTGCGCGCCAGCTTGAGGAATTTCGCGTTGTCCTGCGGCACGAAGTCCACCTGCGCGCCGCCGCCCTCCGGAAAGCCGGTGAACGCCAGCAGGTTGACCTTCGCCGTCTTCAGCGCGGCGAGCAGCTGCGCGCCCGAGCCCGGGCGCTGGGGCACTTTCATCGAGTAGTACGAAGCTTTGCGGACACTGGCCATGGTTCCTCCTTGGAATCGCGTTGGGACTCTATAATTCTGCGCTTCTCATGGGCAACCGGCTATCCAAGATTACGACGCGCACCGGCGACGCGGGCGAAACCGGCCTGGGCGACGGGGCGCGCGTGGGCAAGGACAGCCTGCGCATCCAGGTGCTGGGCGACGTGGACGAGCTCAATTCCTGCCTCGGCCTGCTGCTGGCCGAGAAGCTGCCCAAGGACGTGCAAGGCGCGCTGCTGCGGGTGCAGCACGATCTGTTCGACCTCGGCGGCGAGATCTGCATCCCGGGCCACGCCATGATCACGGAACCGCAGGTCACGCGCCTGGAGCAGCTGACGCAGGCGCACAACGCGAAGCTGAAGCCGCTCAAGGAGTTCATCCTCCCGGGCGGCTCGCGCGCCGCGGCCGCTGCGCACCTCGCGCGCGCCATTTGCCGCCGCGCCGAAAGGAGCCTGGTGGCGCTCGGCCGCAGGGAAGCCGTCGGCGAGCGCGCCCGCCAGTACCTCAATCGCCTCTCCGACCTGCTGTTCGTCCTCGGCCGCACGCTCAATCGCGCCGCGAAGCGCGGCGACGTGCTGTGGCAGCACGAACGCAAGAAAGCGTAAGAAACACCGTGACCCAGCCGTCCGATCCCCTGGCGAGCCTGCTTGCCGGCGCGCGCGTTTAGAATCCGCTCATGCCCGCAAAAAAGACCACCCCCCCGCGCCACCGCCTGCTGATCGTCGACGACGAGGAATCCATGCGCCTGCTGATCGCGCGTTTCCTCACCAAGGGCATGAAGGTCGAGGCGCAGCTCGCGGGCACCTGCGAACAGGCGCTGCGCCTCGCCCGCAACTACGCCTACGACGCGATCCTGCTCGACCTGCAGATGCCGGGGATCGGCGGCTTCGAGGTGCTGCGGGAGATCCGCGCGGGTTCGGTCAACCTGACGACGCCGATCATGATCATCTCGGTGCTGGCGGACCTGGAAACCAACGACCGCTGCATCGCGGCCGGCGCCGACGGCTTCCTGGTCAAGCCAGTCGAGCGGCGCGCGCTGGTCTATGCGGTGAAGGCGCTGCTCGCCGCGCGCGGCAAGCCGAAGACCAAATAGGAGGAACGATGGCGGACATCAAGGTCGGCAACGTCGAGGCGCTGGGCAAGCCGCTCGGCCAGTACTCGCACATGACGCGCGTCAGGAACGCTTCCGAGACGCTCTACCTCGCGGGCATGGTCGCGCCGGGAGTCGATTTCGACGCGCAGTGCGGCGGCGCCTTCAAGCAGATCGAGGCCGCGCTGAAGTCCGCCGGCGCGGGCTGGGGCAACGTCGCGCAGTTCACCACGTATCTCGTGCACTCGCAGGACATTCCGAAGTTCATGGCCTGGCGGCTGCGCGAGTTCCCGAAGATGTTTCCGGACGGCAAGTACCCGCCGAACACGCTGCTGATCATCGACCGGCTGGTCGCCGAGCAGTACCTCATCGAAGTGCAGACGATCGCGGCGCTGTAGGGTGGGCCTGCGGCCCACCGTACGCCGGCGAATTTCTACACTTCCGCGACGAACACTTCCTCGCGCTTCTTGCGGATGTTGGGCAGCGCGATGATCACCAGCAGGATGATCGACACGACGAGGAAACTGGCGCTGATCGGCTTCTGGAAGAACACCAGCGGATCGCCGCGCGACAACAGCATCGCCCGGCGCAGGTTTTCCTCCATCAGCGGCCCGAGGATGAAGCCGAGGATCATCGGCGCGGGCTCGCATTCGAGCTTGACGCAAACGTAGCCCAGCAGGCCGAACATCGCCATCAAGAACACGTCGAAGGGGCTGTTCGACAGGCTGAACACGCCGATCGCCATGAACACCAGGATCGAGGGATACAGGATGCGATAGGGCACGGTGAGCAGCTTGATCCAGATGCCGATCAGCGGCAGGTTGAGCACCACCAGCATCAGGTTGCCGATCCACATCGAGGCGATCATTCCCCAGAACAGTTGCGGCCTCTCCGTCATCACCTGCGGCCCCGGCGCGATGCCCTGGATCATCATCGCGCCGATCATCAGCGCCATTACCGCGTTCGAGGGAATGCCGAGCGTGAGCAGCGGGATGAAGGAGGTCTGCGCGCCGGCGTTGTTGGCCGCTTCCGGCGCCGCCACGCCTTCGATCGCGCCCTTGCCGAACTCGTGCGAGTACTTCGACACCTTCTTATCCAGCGTGTAGGCGGCGAACGAGGCCAACAGCGCGCCGCCGCCGGGCAGGATGCCAAGCGCCGAGCCGAGGAAGGTGCCGCGCAGGATCGGCGCCCAGATGCGCTTCCAGTCTTCCTTGGTCGGCCACAGGTTCGTCACCTTGCTGGTAAACACTTCGCGGTCTCCCTTGTGCTCGAGATTGGCGATGATCTCCGCCAGGCCGAACATGCCCATCGCCACGGTGACGAAGCCGATGCCGTCGGCAAGCTCCGAGATGCCGAAGGAGAAGCGCAGCACGCCAGAATTGACGTCGGTGCCCACCAGCCCGAGCAGCAGCCCGAAGAGCACCATGGCGATCGCCTTCATCAGCGAGCCGTGCGCCAGCACCACCGCCGCCACCAGGCCAAGCACCATCAGCGAGAAGTACTCCGACGGGCCGAATTTCAGCGCCACCTCGGCCAGCGGCGGCGCGAACATCGCCACGATCAGCGTCGACACGCAGCCGGCGAAGAACGAACCGATCGCCGCGGTGGCGAGCGCCGGCCCGGCGCGGCCCTGGCGCGCCATCTGGTAGCCGTCCAGGCAGGTGACCACCGAGGAGGATTCCCCGGGGATGTTGACCAGGATCGCCGTGGTCGAGCCGCCGTACTGGGCGCCGTAGTAGATGCCGGCCAGCATGATCAGCGCCCCGATCGGCGACAGGTTGAAGGTGACCGGCAGCAGCATCGCGATGGTGGCCACCGGGCCAATGCCCGGCAGCACGCCGATCAGCGTGCCGAGGAGGACCCCTATCAGGCACATCAGCAGGTTGAGCGGCGACAGCGCGACGCCGAAGCCGAGAGCGAGGTTGCTGAAGATTTCCATCGCGCTCCCCTTAGAAGCGGCAGTAGTCTTCGATCAACGCGGGGCAGATCGCGAAGGGCAGCGTCAGCCCTTTCACGAACACCAGCACCGAGAAAATGATCAGCACGACGTACAGGACCGTCACTTCCTTCCACTTGAACTCGTGGCCGCCGAAGGCGCTGATGAACACCAGCAGCAGCGTCGCACCGATCAGGCCGAGGGGCTTGAGCGTGTAGGCGAAGGCGAGGCAGCCCGCGAGAAGCAGCACCAGCGGCTTGGCATGCGGACGGAACTTGATCGACAGCGCCGACACCACGAGCGCCGCCACCAGCATCGCGTTGTCCGCGGAAAGCATCAGATGGCCGCTGTACGCCAGCAGCACTGCGAATACGCCGATCCCGATCGCCAGGTCGACGATGTTGAACGGCAGTTCCACGCGCACCGCATTGCCCGTCAGGTGCGAGGCGAAGGAGCGGAGCAGGACGATCGCGCCGAGCACCGCCAGCAAGCCGCCGAGCACCACCGGGAAGTAGGCGGGTCCCATGCGCACCGCGCCGCCCATCTGGTAGCCGGGTACCACTTTCGCGCCGAAAAGCCTGTCGAGGAACTCGGGGGATCCGGCGGCGATGACGACGAACGCCAGCCCGATAGTGACGAACATGAGCCCGGCCCAGAAGTCCTTCGGATTTCTGATGATCATCGGTCTCCTCCAGCTCTTGTCGCGACGCTCGCGATGCCCCCCCGCGCCGCTGGCCTTGTCTCGAGGCAAGTGTAGCATGCACGCCGATGCGCACTCTTGCGCCCTTGTCAGCCTGGCGGCTTGCGCTGTTATGCGTCGCGGCGCTCGCCCTCGCGGGCTGCGGCGACGCGCCGAAGCTCGCGCGTCTCGCGCCCAACGCGGTGGTGCTCGCTTTCGGCGACAGCCTCACTTACGGCACCGGCGCGGCGGAAGCGGACAGCTACCCGGCCCAGCTCGAGCGCATGATCGGGCGCAGGGTGGTGCGCGCGGGCGTACCCGGGGAAGTGAGCGCGCAGGCGCTTGCGCGCCTGCCCACGGCGCTCGAGGAGCACCAGCCGCAGTTGCTCGTGCTGTGCATCGGCGGCAACGACTTCCTGCGCAACCTGAGCCAGGCCGAGGCGGCCGCCAACCTGCGCCGCATGATCGCCATGGCGAAAGGCAAGGGCAGCGACGTGCTGCTGATCGGCGCGCCGGCGAAGGGGCTCCTCGTGACGCCGCCGAAGTTATACGCGGAGATCGCCAAGGAGTTCGGCGTCCCCTACGAAGGCAAGGTGATCGGCGAGATCCTGCGCAACTCCGAGCTCAAGTCGGACCCCATCCATCCGAACGCGCGCGGCTACCGCCTGATCGCGGAACGGGTGGCGGAGCTACTGAAGAAGTCCGGAGCGCTCTAGCCGCCGGTAGTCCTCCGGCCGGTCCACGTCCCACACCTCGGGCAGCTCACGCCAGCGCCAGCCGAGCAACGCAAGGCGCGCGCGCGTCTGCGCCATCACCCGCGCGCCGCCCCACTCCACCCCTTCGAACAGCCGGGGCGACACACGCCGCAGCGCGATGAGCGCATAGCCTCCATCCTCCGCTGGCGCGAACACCGCGTCGGCGCCGCCCGCGAGCCAGCGCGCGGCCTGACGCAGATCGGCGCCGCGCAGCACCGGGCAATCGGAGCCGATCAGCACGACGCGCGGCGCGCGGCGCAGGCTGCGCGCGAAAGCGTGATGCATGCGCGCGCCGAGATCGGCGCCGCGCTGCTCGCGCTCCGCGGTCCACAGTTCCACCGCGCCCAGACGCGCTTCGCGCGCGGCGCGCAGCGCGCGGCGCAGCAGCCGCGCGTGCAGGCGCGCCGCGCCCTGCTCGCCCAGCAGGGGAATGAGCCGCGTCTTCACGCGCCCCGCGCGCGGCGCGCGCGCGAAGACGATGACCCTAGTGCGGGTATCGGCGCGCCAGCTCATCGGGATCGGCGCCCAGCCAGAACTGCAGCCGCAGCCGCCACATGCGGAGCACGGTGCGCAGCACGCCGCGGCGCTCCCAGCGCCGCGCCGAGGTCACCACCCGCGCGCGCAGGCACGCGGGGGCCGAAACCGGTTTCATGCGCTTGCTGAATTCCACGTCCTCCATCAGCGCGATCCGCGCGAAGCCCGGAAACGCGGCGCGGCGCACGAAGATCGCCTGGTCGCCGGTGGCGATGCCGCTCAGGCGCGAGCGCCAGTTCATGCAGAACCCGACCACCGCCAGCCGCGCATCGCGCGAATCGATCGACACGTCGAACCGGCCCCAGGCGCGCGAGGCGAGCGCCGCAAGGACCGCGCGGTCGGCGTCCGCCGGCAGGATCGTGTCGGCATGCAGGAACAGCAACGCGTCCCCCGACGCAGCCGCGGCACCGGCATTCATCTGCAGGGCACGGCCGCGCGGCGCCGAGATCACCCGGTCGGCGAGGGCCGCCGCCAGCTCGCGCGTGCCGTCCCCGCTGCCGCCGTCCGCCACGATCACCTCGTGGCCGCGCGCGCGCAGCGGCGCGAGCGAGCGCAGGCAGTCTTCGATGCCCCGCGCCTCGTTCAGCGCCGGGACGATCACCGACAGCCGCCGGCTCATCCCCGCATCCATGCGTGGAACCTCTCGACGTAGTGCAGCACGCGCTGCGGCGCGTGCGCCTTCTTCCACACCCCGGCGGCGTACTTGTTCGCCTCGGCCAGCGTGGGATAGATGTGGATCGTGCCGAGGATCTTGTTCAGCCCGATGCCGTGGCGCATGGCGGCGACGAACTCGGCGATCAGGTCGCCCGCGTGCTCCCCGGCGATGGTCACGCCGAGGATGCGGTCCTTGCCCGGCACGGTCAGCACCTTGACCACGCCGTGCGCCTCCTCGTCGGCGATGGCGCGATCCAGATCGTCTATGCCATAGGTCGAGACTTCGTAGGCGACGCCCTGGTCCTTCGCGTCGGTTTCGTTCAGGCCCACGCGCGCCACCTCGGGGTCGGTGAACGTCGCCCAGGGGATCACCGAGTAATCGGCGCGGAATCTCTTCAGGTCGCCGAACAGCCCGTTCACCGCGGCATACCAGGCCTGGTGCGCGGCGGTGTGGGTGAACTGGAACGGCCCGGCGACATCGCCGCAGGCATAGATGTTCGGGTAGAGGGTCTGCAGGAACTCGTTGGTTTCCACGGTACGCGCCTTGGTCACCGGGATGCCCAGCTCCTCCAGCCCGTAGCCCGCGGTGTTCGCGATCCGCCCCACCGCCACCAGCAGCGCATCGAACTCGATCGCCAGGTCGCGCCCCTGGTGCTCGCAGAGCAGCACCTTGTGCCCGTCCTCGACGCGGAACTCCTTCGCCCGGTGCCCGGTGCGCACGTCCACGCCCTCCTCGCGGAAGCGCCTCTCCACCATCGCCGCGATCTCCGGGTCCTCGCGCATGAGCAGCCGCGGCAGCATCTCGACTTGCGTCACCTGCGCGCCGAAGCGCGCGAATGCCTGCGCCAGCTCGCAGCCGATCGGCCCGCCGCCCAGCACCACCAGGCGCCGCGGCAGCTCGCGCATCTCCCACAGCGTGTCGGAGGTGTAGTAGCCGGCCAGCTCGATGCCGGGGATCGGTGGCACGAAGGGGCGCGCGCCGGCAGCGATGATTATTGACCGAGTGGTCAGCGCTGTTTTCGACCCGTCCTGCTTTTGAATTTCCACGATCCACGGCGAAGCGATTTTTGCTTCGCCGTGGACGCATTCGACGCCCATTGCACTGTAGCGATCGACGGAGTCATGGGGCTCGATCTGCGCAATGACCCGCTGCACCCGCTCCATCACCTCGCCAAAGTCGAATTCCGCACTTGCAGACTTGAGCCCGTACTCCTTCGCCCGCCGGATGGTCGAGAGCACCCGCGCCGTCTTGATCAGCGCCTTCGAGGGCACGCAGCCGGTGTTCAGGCAATCGCCGCCCATGCGGTGCTTCTCGACGAGCGTCACCTTGGCCTTCACCGCCGCGGCGATGTAAGCCGAAACCAGGCCCGCCGAGCCCGCGCCGATCACCACCAGGTTGCGGTCGAACTTCGCCGGCCTCGGCCACTTGGCGTAGACGCGACGGGCCTTGAGCGCCGCCAACACCCTCTTTGCGACCAGGGGAAACAGCCCGAGCAAAGTGAAGGCGATCACCAGCCCGGCGGAAAGCCTGAACTCGCTGAGCTGCGTTCCGGCGTACACATACACGAGGGTCCCGGCGAGCATGCCTGTCTGGCTCACCCAATAGAAAGTCCATGTGCGGATCGGCGTCAGGCCCATCACCAGGTTGATCACGAAAAACGGGAACGCCGGCACCAGGCGCAGCGCGAACAGGTAGAACGCCCCCTCCTTCGCCACGCCGTCGTTGAGCGGCTTCAGCTTGTCGCCGAAGCGCCCCTGCACCCAGTCGCGCAGGAGGAACCGCGACACCAGGAACGCCAGCGTCGCGCCGATGGACGAAGCGAAGGAAACGATCACCGTGGCCCACAGCAGGCCGAATACGGCGCCGCCGAAGAGCGTCAGCACGGTCGCCCCGGGCAGCGACAGCCCGGTGACGGTGACGTAGACGAGGAAATAGCCGAGCGCCGCCTGCCACGGATGCGACGCGTAGTACTGCTGCACGCCCGCCTGATGCGCGCGCAGCTGCTCGAGCGTCAGGTAGCGGTGGCCGCCGAGGGCGAAGAACACCGCCACCAGCACGGCGATGACGGCAAGGACGAGGAGGCGTGAGCGGCTCACGCGGGATGGGGCGCAGCGGGCCGCGCGCGGCTTACAGCAGGCCGGCGCTGCTCTGGCCCTGCTCCTCGAGCAGCTGCATCAGGCGGTCGCTGGTGGCACGCAGCCGCTGCGACAGCATCAGCACCAGCTCCATCAGGATCTTGGCGCCGAGCAGCGGGTGCTCGACGATGATGCGCGCCAGGCTCTCGCGGTCCAGCGCCGCCACCAGCAGCGGCTCGACTGCCACGCAGGTGGCGAAGCGCGCCTCGCCGTCGATCATCGACATCTCGCCCAGGGCGCGGCCGGGCTCCACCACCGCGATCGGCTGCGGCGTGTTCCAGCGGTCCTGCTTGCGCACCTCGACGCGGCCCTCGACCACGATGAGCATGAAATCGCCGCCGTCGCCCTCGCGGATGACTTCCATTCCCACGGCCGCGCGGTACACCTGCATGAAATGCGTCAGCAGGCGCACTTCCGCCGGGGTGAAGTTCTCCAGCAGCGAGCACTTCGGAATCAACGCGTGGATCTGGCCGGCGAAGCGGGCGGCGTCGCCGAGGTATTCGAGGTGCGCGAGCTGCTGGGGACGGTCGGCCATGGCGGCGTGGAGGGGTGCGGGGAATTCTAGCCGATCAGCCATACCACCGTGGCCACCCAGCCCAGCGCCGACGCCGCGAGCAGCGGGTCGCGCAGCAGCTCCTGCGTGGGATCGCCGCCGCCGCCGCGGTAGTGCAGGCGGAAAAGATAACGGAAGCTGCCGAGCAGCACCCAGGGCAGCGTCCAGATCAGGTTCTCCGTGCCGTGCAGCGCGACGGTTTCGGCCGACACCGTGTACAGGCCGTAGCTGACCACCATGCCGACGACGCAGGCGAACACCGCCTTGTCGAGGAACGCCAGGCTGTAGGACTCGAGCACCGCGCGATGCTGGCCGGCGCCGTGCGCGAGGCGCTCGAGCTCCGCGCGGCGCTTGGCGAAGCCGAGGAACAGCGTGAGCAGGAAACCGCAGGCGAGCAGCCAGCGCGAGGGCTCGATGCCGATGCCCCAGGTGCCGGCGAGCAGCCGCAGCATGAAGCCCGCGGCGATGGCGAACACGTCGAGCACCGGGACGTGCTTCAGTCCCAGGCTGTAGGCGGCGTTGAGCGCGAGGTAGGCGCCGGCGGTGGCCGCCACCTGCCAGCCGGTCCAGGCAGCGATGCCGAGCGCCGCGGTCGAGAGCACCGCGGCGATGCCGAGCGCGGCGGCCGCCGAAACGGCGCCGCGCGCCACCGGCCGGCCGTTCTTGTCCGGGTGCTCGCGATCGCGCTCCGCGTCAAGCGCGTCGTTGAACGCATACACCGCGCTCGAAGCGAGGCAGAAGGCCAGGGTGGCGAGCAGCGCCGCCGCGACGGTGCCGGGCTCATCCCGCGCGTGGCCGAACAGCAATCCGGCCAGCACGAAGCCGTTCTTCACCCAGTGGTGCGGGCGCAGCAGCTGGACGATGTCGCGCGCGGTCACTGCAAGCCGTAGCGCTCGAAAAAGTAGCAGCGACCCACCGGCAGCGCCGGCGGAATGCGGTACCAGCGCTCGCGCACGGACTTCAGTACGCCCTCGCGGTAGGCGGCGTAATCGAAGCCGCGGCCGAGCACCGCGTGATAAGTCGCGCCGCGCGCCTCGGTACGGTGCGTTTCCACGGTGCGGAAATACGGCCGGTAGTTCTGCAGCCGCGGCTCGTCGCGGCCCAGGATCAGCAGGTCGCGTCCCTGCTGGCTGCGCCAGTCGGTGAGAATGTCGTCGTGCCGCGCGTGCGAGGAGCCGGGCCCGAATACCGGCACGACACGCTTGGTGTGGAACGAGAGCACCGCCGCCATGGAATAGCTCTCGTAGGCGAGCGTGGCGCCTTCCATCAGGGGCGCCAGCGGAAGCAGCACGGCGCCCGGGTCCGCCAGCATGACGAGGTTCCGGTAAATCCGCGTGGACTTCCAGGTCTCGAGCGGCATGGCCACCAGGGCCGCGAGCACCACCGCGTGCAGCACGGCGAAGCCGGCGAACCAGCGCGCGGTGATGACCAGCGCCCGGCGCTCGAGCGCCAGCGCCACGCTGAGGATCATGGCGGGAATGAAGGACAGCAGCCAGTGCAACCCGATACGCCGCACCGGCGAGAGCAGAGCAAACACGAGCAGCGGCACCAGCCAGGCGGCGAGCAGCGCGCCTTCGCCGGGATGCGCGAGCGCAGCGCGCAGCTTTCCGCGCTCGCGCCACGCGAACCACAGGAGCGGCGCCGCAAGATAGGCGAGCGAGGCCGCGTACAGCGCCGGGGTGGTCCAGGACAGCCCGGCGTCGTCGTGCCGGTTGACGGCGTTGAACATCACGTTGCACCAGCAGGCCTGCCAGTTCCAGTACAGGTTGAGCAGCCCGAAGGGCAGCGCGCCGGCGAATACCAGGGCGAACGCCCCGGGGCGCCGCGACGCCAGCGCCCAGGCGAGGTAGGCAAGGCCCAGCAGCACGGCGAGGTACTTGGACAGGAACGCAAGGCCGAGCAGCGCGCCGGCGAGCAGGAATCTCCCGCGCGCGAACGCCAGCAGCGAGGCCACCGAAAACAGCGCCAGCGGCGTGTCGGTGGTGATCAGCACGTTCCATACGTTCAGCGGCACCAGCAGCACCGCGATCGCCGCCAGGTCCGCGGTGTCGGCGTCGCGGCCGAACCAGAAGCGCAGCGCATGGCGCACGAGGAGCGCGACCAGCACCGGCAGCAGCAACACCGGCAGCCGCAGGACCCAGGGCGCCTCGGAGATGCGCAGCAGCGGCGCCAACAGCCAGCCGACCATCGGCGGATGATCGTAGAAGCCGATGTCGGGGTAGCGCCCCCACAGGATGAAATAGGCCTCGTCGCCGGTGATCGGCAGCACGGCGGCGAGCCAGAAGCGGAACGCGAGCGTCGCGGCGAGCGCGAACGCGAACCACTGCCGCGGCGTCAGAGTGGCCACGGCAGCGATTCTAACGACTGCCTCAGCGTCTGCTCTTGCCGGCGCTGCGCCGCTCCTTCACCGCACCGGCCAGCGTCTCCAGCACCTCCAGCGAGTCCTTCCATCCGAGGCAGGCATCGGTGACGCTCTGGCCGTACTGCAGCGGCTTGCCCGGGGTCAGCTCCTGGCGCCCCTCCACCAGGTGCGATTCGACCATCGTGCCGACGATGCGCCGCTCGCCGCCCGTGATCTGCGCCGCGACGTCGCGCGCCACGTCCAGCTGGCGCTTGAACTGCTTGGCGGCGTTGGCGTGCGAGCAGTCGATCATCAGGCGCTCGGGCAGCTTGGCCTTGACGAGCTCGGCGCAGGCGGCGGCGACGCTCGCCGCGTCGTAGTTCGGCGATTTGCCGCCGCGCAGGATGATGTGGCAGTCGTCGTTGCCGCGCGTCTGCACGATCGCCACCTGCCCGGTCTTGTGCACCGAAAGGAAATGGTGCTTCTGGCTGGCGGCGAGGATCGCGTCCACGGCGATCCTCACGTTGCCGTCGGTGCCGTTCTTGA
The DNA here is from genome assembly GCA_041496745.1 of Gammaproteobacteria bacterium. Taxonomy (GTDB): domain Bacteria; phylum Pseudomonadota; class Gammaproteobacteria; order Burkholderiales; family SG8-39; genus JAABQT01. Next base: position 24,785 of record JBGQFF010000001.1, on the reverse strand, counting down.
AGCCGACCGGCGCCGACAGGCCGGAGGCCAGCTCGCGGTGCACCTGCGACTCGGTGGTGCGCGCCCCGATCGCGCCCCAGGACACCAGGTCGCCCATGTATTGTGGCGAGATCACGTCGAGGAACTCGCAGCCCGCGGGCACGCCGGCCTGGTTGATGCGCACCAGCAGGTCGCGCGCGATGCGCAGCCCCTCGTTGATGCGGTAACTGCCGTTGAGGTAGGGATCGTTGATCAGCCCCTTCCAGCCCACCGTGGTGCGCGGCTTCTCGAAATACACGCGCATCAGGATTTCCAGCTCGCCCTCGTGCAGGCGGCGCTCGGCGGCGAGGCGCCCGGCGTACTCCACCGCCGCGGCCGGGTCGTGGATCGAGCACGGGCCCATCACCACCAGCAGGCGGTCGGACTTGCCGTGCAGGATGGCGCGGATGCGGCGCCGCGTCTCGGCGATCAGCGTTTCCACCGGCGTGCCCTGGATCGGGAAGAAGCGGATCAGGTGCTCCGGCGGCGGCAGCGGGACGATGTTCTCGATGCGCTCGTCGTCGGTGAGCGAAGTCTTGTCGGCGGGCACGGGGCCGAGAAAGGAGTCGGTGGGCGCGGTCATGGTGTGGGCCTCAGGTCAAAAAAAAACCGCCAGGCATCTCTGCTCTGGCGGTTTCTCGGTTTCGCTGGAAGTGCGGCTAGCCGTTCCCCTCCGCCAGAGGGCGCGGGAAGTGGAAAAAATAGCCGAAGTACCAGCGGGTCATGCCGGCATTCAAGCATGAACTCCCGGGGCAAGGCAAATGCGCCTACACGGCGCGCATCTGGCACTCGGCGCCGCGGACTGCCAGAATGCGGCCTCCCGGATTTGCTTCGCCTTGCTGCGTCTGTTAGCGTTTTCACTCGTGACTATTCCGATTGCGGGTTTCAAGGACGTCTACGACGTTCCGGCCGTGGAAAAGGCGCTGCAGGAACTCCCTCCCGGCGCGAACGAGGCGCTGCGTGCGCTCTACGACAAGATGCTGCGCGTCGGCGGCCAGCGCTTCACCGTCAAGCCCTCCGCCATGCCGGCGATGGACCAGTTGTTCGACGAGCTGCCCAATTTCGGCGCTGTGCTCGAGGACATGCGCAAGCAGTTGGCGCTGTGCATCGATTCCGAGGACGCCGTCGAGCTGCCGCCGATACTGCTGCTGGGTGAACCGGGCATCGGCAAGACGCACTTCGCGCGGCGCATCGCGCAGTTGCTCGGCACCGGCTACGGCTTCGTGCCGATGAGCTCGCTCACCGCCGGCTGGATCCTGAGCGGCGCCTCCTCGCAATGGAAGAACGCCAAGCCGGGCAAGGTGTTCGACACCTTCCTCAACGGCGACTACGCCAACCCGGTGATGGTGGTGGACGAGATCGACAAGGCGAGCGCGGAGGGCCAGTACGACCCGCTCGGTGCCCTGTACAGCCTGCTCGAGGTGGACACCGCGACGCGCTTCGTCGACGAGTTCGCCGAGATCCCGATCGACGCCTCCGGCGCGGTGTGGTTCGCCACCGCCAACGACGCCGCGCGCATCCCCGAACCGATCCTCAACCGCATGCACGTCTACGAGATCGAAGCGCCGGACGCCGAGGGCGCGGCGCGCATCGCGCTGTCCATCTACCGCGAGATCCGCGGCGCGCACGACTGGGGCAAGGGCTTTCCCGAGGCGCCGCGCACGGCGGTGGTGGAGAAACTCGCCGAACTCTCGCCCCGGGAGATGCGGCGCGCAACGCTGGCCGCGTTCGGCAACGCCAAGCTCGCCGGGCGCGGGGAGCTGCGGCCCGAAGACGTGCGGGACGGGCGCGCCCGGAAGGCGCGCATCGGCTTCTAGGTATAGGCCAGCAGCCGCCCGCAGGCGATCACCGAGACCCACAGCAGCAGCGACAGCGCCGCCGACACGCGCGCCGCGGCGGGCGGCGGGCGGTTCACATCCCAGTCCGCCGCCCCACGGAACACGCCGGCGTGGAACACCGCCGCGTTCGTCCCGGCGGCGAGGATCAGGCAGATCTTCAGCACGAACACCGGGCTGGCGATGAAGTCCCCGGCGTGCGCCACGAACATGGCGAGGCCGCTCGGCACGATCAGCAGGAAGCTGGCCGCGGTCCACGGCAGGATGTGGGACGCGAGGCGCCGCACCGGCACCGAGCGCGACAGTCCCAGCAGGCGCAGATCGAGCATGGCGATCGAGCCGACCAGCAGCGCGATGCCCGTGAGGTGCACGATCTCTACGATCGGGTACAGCCACAGCGACTGGCGCATCGCCACGCCGAGGGCGCTCATCTCGATGGCGCCCAAGGGAGTCACGGCTTACCTCAGTTCGACAGTCTTGCCGCCGATCGTGATGCGCTCGGCGCGCATCTCCGCGGGCTTGTTGCGGTTGGGGTAGCCCTCGAGCGTCGCCGCGGTGCCGGGCTTGAGCATGTCCTTCGCCAGGCCGCGGTTCCGCATGCGCGAAGGCGGCGCGAGCACGCACAGCCAGGTCTTGCCAGGCGCCTGGAGCTTCACGTAGCCGTGCGGGTGCTCGTAGCCGGATGCGCTGATCTTGCCGGTGAGCTTCAGCATCCTGGAGGAGTCGTATTGGCTCCAGCCGTGGTGCGCCAAACCCGGTGCCGCAACCAATACGAATGCGGCAAGGAATGCCACAGTTCTCACGACGCGGCTCTCCTCTTCAACCAGTCCGCCACTGCCAAGCCGGTGCCGAAATCCCAGGGCCGGAGCTTCTCCGGCGGGATGCGCCGGTAGTCGGCCAGTTCCTCGTTCAGCCGCACCGTGCCGGTGGCCGGGACATGGTAGGCAATTATGAGTTCGTTGCGGCGGGCGAAGGGGTAGAGCCCGACGAGGTGCGCGGCGCTCGCGTCGAGGTCCAGTTCCTCCTTCACCTCGCGCTTCACGCCCTCCTGCGGCGCTTCGTCCTTTTCCAGGAAACCGGCGACCAGGCCGTACATCTTTTCCGGCCAGGCCTTGTTGCGGGCGAGGATCACCTCGCCCTCATGCTCGACGATCGCCGCCACCACCGGCACCGGGTTGTCCCAGTGCACGTAGCCGCAGGCGGCGCAGCCAAGGCGCGCGTCCCCTGCCCGCACCGCGAGCGGCGCCGCACACGCGGGGCAGAACCTATACGCGCTGCTCAACCCAGCCTTTCACCGACTGCAGCGCCGCGGGCAGCTTCGCCGGCTCCGTGCCGCCAGCCTGCGCCATGTCCGGGCGCCCGCCGCCCTTGCCCCCGACCTGCTGCGCGACGAAATTCACCAGCTCGCCCGCCTTCACCCTAGCGGTGAGGTCGGCGGTGACGCCGGCAATCAGCGTCACCTTGCCGTCGTTCACCGCGCCGAGCACGATGGCGGCGCTCTTCAGCCTGTCCTTCAGCTTGTCCATTGTTTCGCGCAAGGCCTTGCCGTCCGCACCGTCGAGCGAGGCGGCGAGCACTTTGACGCCCTTGACGTCCACGGCCTGCCCGGCGAGATCCTCGCCCTGGCTCGATGCCATTCTTGACCTGAGACGCGCAAGCTCCTTCTCGAGCGATTTCTTCTCCTCGAGAAGACTGTGCACCGCCTTTTCAACCATTCCACCCCCGGGCTGGGCCCGAAGGTGCTTGGCAACCTCGTAGAACTCCTGCAGCTGGTTATTCATCATCGCAAGCGCATTTCCGCCCGTTGTCGCTTCCACGCGGCGTATGCCTGCAGCCACTCCGCCCTCCGCATAGAGCTTGAAAACGCCAATGTCGCCGGTACGCTCCACGTGCGTGCCGCCGCAGAATTCGCGGGAAGTGCCGATGTCGAGCACCCGCACCTCGTCGCCGTACTTTTCGCCGAACAGCATCATGGCGCCCGACTTCTTGGCCTCCTCGATGGGCATGATCTGCGCCCGCGTCGGCGTGTTCTGCATGATCTCGTTATTCACCCGGAGTTCCACTTCGCGGAGTTCCTGCTCGCTCAAGGGTTTGTCATGGGCGAAGTCGAAGCGCGTCTTGTCCGCATCGACCAGCGAGCCCTTTTGCTGCACGTGCGAGCCCAGCACCTCGCGCAGCGCCGCGTGCATGAGGTGCGTGACCGAATGGTTGCGCATGGTCCGCTTGCGCCGTTCCACGTCCACGCGCGCCTCGACCTTGTCGCCCAGTTTGAGCTCGCCGGTCCTGAGCGTGCCGTGGTGGCCGAAGACCTCGGGCTGGATCTTCTGCGTGTCGACGACCGAGAACGTGCCGCCGGACCCCACGAGTTGACCCTGGTCGCCCACCTGTCCGCCCGACTCGGCGTAGAACGGCGTCTGGTCGAGCACGACCACGCCCGCTTCGCCCGCTTTTAGCTTCTCGGCCGGCGATCCTTCGTGGTAGAGCGCAACCACCTTCGCTGGCAGGCTGAGCGTGTCGTAGCCGCGGAACTCGGTCTTGCGGCCCGAGTAGTCGAGTCCCGCCGCAGAAGTGAACCTGCTCGCCGCGCGCGCGCGTTCGCGCTGTTGGCCCATCGCGGCTTCAAATCCCGCGAGGTCCAGGCTGACGCCGCGCTCGCGGCAGATGTCGGCGGTCAGGTCCACCGGGAAACCGAAAGTGTCGTAGAGGCGGAAGGCGGTCTCGCCGTCGAGCAGCTTCTCGCCCGAGGCGAGCGCCGACTCGAGCACCTGCATGCCGTTCTCCAGCGTCTCCGCGAAGCGCTCCTCCTCCTGCTTGAGCACGTTCGCGACGCGCTGCCTGTCCTTGCGCAGCTCGGGATACGCGTCGCCCATCGCGCGGTCCAGGTCCTCGACGATGCGGTGGAAGAAGGGCTGCTTCTGGCCCAGCTTGTAGCCGTGGCGGATGGCGCGGCGGACGATGCGCCGCAGGACGTAGCCGCGGCCTTCATTCCCCGGGATCACGCCGTCCACGATGAGGAATGAACAGGCGCGGATATGGTCGGCGATGACGTTGAGCGACGAGTTCTTCAGTTGCTTCTGTCCCGTCTCCCGCGCGGCGGCCTTGATCAGATCCTGGAACAGGTCGATCTCATAGTTCGAGTGCACGTGCTGCAGCACCGCCGCGATGCGCTCGAGGCCCATGCCCGTATCCACACAGGGCTTGGGTAGCGGCGTGAGCACGCCCTTGGCGTCGCGGTCGTACTGCATGAACACCAGGTTCCAGATCTCGATGTAGCGGTCGCCGTCGGCGTCGGGGGATCCCGGCGGGCCTCCGGCGATGCCGGGGCCATGATCGTAGAAAATCTCGCTGCAGGGACCGCAGGGGCCGGTGTCGGCCATCTGCCAGAAGTTGTCGGACTGGTATTTCTGGCCGCCCGGCTTGTCGCCGACGCGCACCACGCGCTCTTGCGGCATGCCGATCATCTTCGTCCAGAGCTCGTAGGCCTCGTCGTCGGTCTCGTAAACCGTGGTCCAGAGCTTCTCCGGCTGCAGCTTGTACACCTTGGTCAGGAGTTCCCAGGCGAACTGGATGGCGTCCTTCTTGAAGTAGTCGCCGAAGCTGAAGTTGCCCAGCATCTCGAAGAAGGTGTGGTGGCGCGCGGTATAGCCGACGTTCTCCAGGTCGTTGTGCTTGCCGCCGGCGCGCACGCATCGTTGGGACGTCGTGGCGCGCGTGGTGGCGCGCTTCTCCTTGCCGAGGAACACGTCCTTGAACTGCACCATGCCGGAGTTGACGAACAGCAGGGTCGGGTCGCTGGCCGGCACGAGCGAGCTGGAAGCCACGATGGCGTGCCCCTTCGACCTGAAATACTCGAGGAAGCTCGCGCGGATCTCGTTCGAATTCATAGGCCCGGTATTCTAAAGGAAGGCCTGCGGCCCAAAGGAGCGCCTGCGGCGCTGGGGCGCCGCAGGCTCCCCTGCCCTCCGCGCTACGCCGCGAGCCGGCCGTACTTCACCAGCCGCGCGCGAATGCCCGTCTGCGTGCGCTGGTGCGCCACGGCCAGATCGCCGAGCGCATGCCCCGCGTCGAACGACGCCAGGAGCTTGCGGTCCTCGTCTTCCGTCCACGGCTCCCCGGTCTTCGCCGGCAGCTGCTGCTTGCGTCGCTCGAACTGCGCGGCGCGCTCCAGCGCCTCGACCGCGGTGTACAGCGCGCGCACCGTCTGCGGCCGCTGGTAGGCGCCTTCGGCCTGGAACACTTCGCCGCTTTCCGGATCGACGCCGTTGGCGAGCGACTTCACGATTGCCAATGCCTGTGCCTGATCCATTCCCATCACCCCCTTTCCGCGCGAGTCGCGCACCCTGATCAACGCCTAGTCGGCGTCATCGGATGACAGCAGCTTGCGAATCGTGTCGTGGGAGAAGCCGCGGCTCTGCAGGAAACGCATGCGCCGCGCACGTTCCTCGCGCGAACCGGCGGGCGCGCGGTACTTGCGCTGCAGGATCGAGGCGGCGCGCGCCAGCTCGCTTTCCCGGCCAACGCGTGCGATGAGTTCCTGGTTGATGCCTTTGGCCTTCAGCTCGAGCCGGATGCGCGCGGCGCCGTACTTGCGCGAGAGCTGGTGCGCGCGCAGCTCGGCGTAGCGCTCGTCTGAAAGCTGCTTCTTCGCCGCCAGCGCATCGAGCAATTGCTCGAGCGCCGCCGGCGATGGCGTGAAAGGGGCGAGCTTGCGGGCCAGCTCGAATCGCGAATGCTCGCGCCGCACTAGGTGCCTGAGTGCCCGCGCCTTGAGCGCCGCGGGCGTGTCAGGACCGTCCATTCTCAGCCGTTGCTGCCGCCCCGCTTGCGGGTCGGAAGGTGCTCGACCTTCTTGTCTTCGGTCGCCTCGGCTTCGAGTGCGGCAGCTGCGGCCGGGACCGGGGCCGGGGCCTTCACACCCGCCTTCTCGCGGATCTTCATCTCGATCTCGCGCGCCAGCTCGGCGTTCTCCTTGAGGAACTCGCGCGAGTTGTCCTTGCCCTGGCCGAGGCGGTCGCCCTTGTAGATGTACCAGGCGCCGGACTTCTCCAGCACGCCGTGCGCCACGCCCAGCTCCAGCACTTCGCCCTCGCGCGAGATGCCCTCGCCGTACAGGATGTCGAATTCCGCGGTGCGGAAGGGCGGCGCCACCTTGTTCTTCACGATCTTGACGCGCGTCTCCGAGCCGATCACCTCGTCGCCCTTCTTGATCGAGCCGATGCGCCGGATGTCGATGCGCGCCGAGGCGTAGAACTTGAGCGCGTTGCCGCCGGTGGTGGTCTCCGGGTTGCCGAACATGACGCCGATCTTCATCCGGATCTGGTTGATGAAGATGACCAGCGTGTTGGTGCGCTTGATGTTGGAGGTGAGCTTGCGCAGCGCCTGGCTCATGAGGCGCGCCTGCAGGCCCATCTGCGGCTCGCCCATCTCGCCCTCGATCTCGGCCTTCGGCGTGAGCGCGGCGACCGAATCGACCACGATCACGTCCACCGCGCCGGAGCGCACCAGCATGTCGGCGATCTCGAGCGCCTGCTCGCCGGTATCCGGCTGGGAAATCAGCAGGTCTTCGGTCTTCACGCCGAGCTTGCCGGCGTAGCTGATATCGAGCGCGTTTTCCGCGTCGATGAAGGCGGCGGTGCCTCCTGTCTTCTGCACTTCCGCAATCACCTGCAGCGTCAGCGTGGTCTTGCCCGAGGATTCCGGCCCGTAGATCTCGACCACCCGGCCGCGTGGCAGGCCGCCGACGCCCAGCGCGATATCGAGCCCCAGCGAGCCCGTGGACACTACATCGATGTCCTTCACTGCATCGGCGTCCATCCGCATGATGGAGCCCTTGCCGTACTGCTTCTCGATCTGCGACAGCGCCGCGGCCAGCGCCTTGGCTTTGTTCTCGTCCACGTCGTACCTCTTGTTCTGGTTGTCGGCATCTGCGGCAGGCAGGACCTGGGCCGGCACCGGATACTGTATAAACGTCCATGTATTGTAGCCGTTGACGCGGACCTGTCAACGCGGCTGGGGTAACATCCGGTTTTCCTAATACAGACAACAGCTTGGGAGAAAACAGATGGCCAAGGTCGCATTCCTCGGATTGGGTGTGATGGGCTACCCGATGGCGGGTCACCTGCTGAAAAAGGGCGCTCACGACGTGACCGTCTACAACCGTTCGGCGGCCAAGGCGCAGCAGTGGGTCAAGGAGTACGGCGGCAAATCCGCCGCCACGCCCAGGGACGCCGCCCAGGGCTGCGATTTCGTCTTGATGTGCGTCGGCAACGACGACGACGTGCGCGCGGTCGCCTATGGCGACAGCGGGGCGCTGGCGGGGCTGAAGAAGGGGGCGCTCCTGGTGGACCACACGACCGCCTCCGCCATCGTCGCGCGCGAGCTGCACGGCAAGTGCAAGGAGAAAGGCGTCGGCTTCGTCGATGCGCCGGTGTCGGGCGGCCAGGCGGGCGCGGTCAACGGGCAACTGGGCATCATGTGCGGCGGCGACCAGGCCGACTACGACAGGGCGCTGCCGATGCTCAACGTCTACGCCAAGATGTGCGCGCTGATCGGCGGCCCGGGCTCGGGCCAGCTCACCAAGATGGTCAACCAGGTCGCCATCGTCGGCCTGCTGCAAGGACTGTCGGAGGCCCTCAACTTCGGCAGGAAGGCCGGCCTCGACATGCAGAAAGTGATTGCGGTGATCTCGAAGGGCGCGGCCCAGTCCTGGCAGCTCGAGAACCGCTGGAAGACCATGGTCGAGGGCAAGTTCGAGGGTTTTGGCTTCGCCAGCGACTGGATGCGCAAGGACCTCAACATCGCGCTGGCGGAAGCGAAGAAGAACGGCTCGTACATGCCCGGCACCGCGCTGATCGAGCAGTCCTACGGCCGCATCAGCGCCAGCGGCCACGGCCGCTGGGACAACACCGCGCTGATGGACCTGCTGAAGAACTAGCGCAGGCGCTGCAGCTTCCAGGTCGCCAGCGGCCCCAGCAGCCCGCCCAGGCCGAGCGTCGCCCAGGCGATGCCCCAGGCAAAAGCATCGCCCGAGGCTTTGCCGCCGCCGGCGAGGTCCAACGCCCACCCGAACACCACCGGGCTCACCACGCCCATGCCGAAGCCGACCACCGAGCGCACGGCGTAGGCCGCGCCAAGGATGTGCGGCGGCACGCTCTCGGCGATCACAGTCGAGTGCACCGACGAATCGGCAATGGCGGAGAAGTTGTGCAGGCACGCGACGGCGACGAGCAGTGCCACGGGCAGCGCGACCAGCCAGCCGATGGAAAACGACAGCACCAGGCTGACGCACGACCACACGAGGATCGCCTGCGTGCGCCCCCATCGGTCCGCCATCGTTCCGCCCACGATCGAACCGGCAATGTTCGCCACGTAGGTCAATGCCGAGAGCGCAAGCGCCATCGCCGCTGCTTCTCCGGCTCCCGCGCCGTTGGCAAGCAGCGCCGCCGTCAGGAACGCGGGCAGCCAAGCCCACAGCCCGAGCAACTCCCAGCTGTGGAACGTGTACCCCCAAACGGAGAGCATGCCCTTGCGGTTGCGCAGCACCGCCGGGATCGAGGCGAACACCGTGTGGCCTTCGGGCCGGGGGTGCACGACATTGGGCGTAGCGCGCGTCGCCGCGAGGGCGATGAACCAGGAGACGACCGGCATCGCCGCCACCACGGCGAGCGCCGTGCGCCAGCCGGCGAAGGTGAGCACCAGTCCCGCCACGCCGAGCGCCAGCGCGTAGCCGGCGCTCGACGCGGCGATCATCAGTCCCATCGCGCGCCCGCGCCGCTGGCGCTCGACGTGCTCGTTCACCATGGCGAGCACCGGCGTGTAGTAGCCGCCCTGCGTGAGCCCGGTGAGCGCGTGCAGCCACAGCGCCGACCAGAAGCCGTCGACCAGCAGCACGAAGGCGATCGGGCTGAGGAAGCCCGCCACGCCCGTGGCGAGGAAGGCGCGCTTGGCGCCGAAGTGGTCGGCGATGAAGCCGACGATGAACAGGGAGGCCAGGTAACCGAGGTGGAACGCGCCCTGGATCATGCCGGCGTCGCGCGCCGACAAGCCCCAGTCCTCGCGCACCAGCGGCAGAACGGCCGAGTAGGCGACGAACCAGGCGGCGGAGAACACGCGGCTCGCGCAGAGCAGCGCCAGCCAGCGCCCGGAACCCGGCGCAGCGATCACGCCGCCGCGGAGAGCCGCACCGGGATGCGCCGCGGGCCGAAGGGCTTGCCGAACTTCTGGTAGCGGCCCGCCACGCCAGCGCCGCAATGCGCGCATTCTCCCTGCTCGGTGAGGTGGTAGGCCTTGATACGGTACCAGTCGCGCACGATCAGCGCCTCGCCGCAGGATGGGCAGAATGTGCTGCCGCCGCGCTCGTCGTGCACGTTGCCGGTGTAGACGTAGCGCAGGCCGGCGCGCAGCGCGATGTCGCGCGCCCGGATGAGCGTCGCCGCCGGCGTCGCCTCGACGTCGGTCATCTTCCAGTCGGGGTGGAAGGCGCTGAAATGCAGGGGCACGTCCGGCCCGAGGTTCTGCATGATCCACTTCGACTCGGCTTGCAGCTCGGCGTCGGAGTCGTTCTTCCCGGGGATCAGGAGCGTGGTGATTTCGGTCCACACGTCCGATTCCTTCACCAGGTACACCAGCGTGTCGAGCACCGGCTGCAGGTGGCCGCCGCAGAGCTTGAAATAGAAGTCCTGCGTGAAGGCCTTCAAGTCGACGTTGGCGGCGTCCATCTTCGCGAAGAGCTCGCGCCGCGCTTGCGGGTGGATGTAGCCCGCCGTGACCGCGACGTTCTGCACGCCGTGCGCGCGGCAGGCATCCGCGATGTCCATCGCGTACTCGGCGAAGATCACCGGGTCGTTGTAGGTGTAGGCCACCGACTTGCAGCCCAGCCTGAGCGCCGCCTGCGCGATCAACTCGGGGCTCGCCGCGTCCTGCAGGCGGTCCATCTCGCGGCTCTTGGAAATGTCCCAGTTCTGGCAGAACTTGCAGGCCAAGTTGCAGCCCGCGGTGCCGAAGGACAGCACCGAGGTGCCGGGAAAGAACTGGTTGAGCGGCTTCTTCTCGATCGGGTCGACGCAGAAGCCCGAGGAGCGGCCGTAGGTGGTGAGCACCATGCGGCCGTTCTCCATCTTGCGCACGAAGCACATGCCGCGCTGCTCCTCGTGCAGCCGGCAGTCGCGCGGGCACAGGTCGCACTGGATGCGGCCGTCCCCCAGGGCATGCCACCAGCGGCCCGGGTGCGAGGACTCTACTGCAGTACCGATTGCTTCCATTTGACCACGCGGTAGCGCCACAGCTTGCAGCGCGCGAGGCGCGTGTCGGCGGGAATGCCGGCCTTGCGCATCAGCTCTTCGAGGAACCTGGGCTTCTGCGGCAGGCTTTCCCACACCTGCGGCAGGAAGGTCGCGCGCCGGCCCTCGTGCTCGAGGATCACCCCGTCCTCGCCGGCGCGGATCTGCGCCAGCATCTCGGCCTCGTCGGCGAAGCGCAGCGGCTTGGCGGGCGACAGCACCGACACTTCCACCTCGCAGCGCGGCCACTCGCCGGGCGTGAGCGGCGCAAAGCGCGGGTCACGCAGCGCCGCGGCCTGCGCGTTCTCGGCCACGTCCTCGCCCAGGCGCCGCGTCGCCGCGAGGCTGCCGATGCAGCCGCGCAGTTTCGCCTCCAGCATCAGCGTGACGAAGCTGGCGCCGGGCCGCGCCAGCCAGGACGCGATGTCGGTGCGCGGCGGCTCGCCGTACACGCCGAGGCGATGGCCGATCGCGGCGCGCGCGATGGCGAGCAGCGTGAGCCCCGCGTCCTCGAGCGACACGCGCTGACCCTCGTACAGCGAGAACGCCGAGTAGCCGACCACGCGATCCTTGCCGCCGGCGGTGTCGCCCGAATTGCAGGCGCCCACCAGGCGGATGGACAGGCCGTGCAACCTCGCCGCGGCGAGAAAGCCGTTCAACGGCGTCGCGCCGCAGGCCTCCTCGTGGTTGATGTCGGTATCGAAAGCCGCGATGCGCGAGAGCGTCGCGCGGTCGATGCGCCGCGCGTCCTCGTAGCCGTGGTAGTGCGACAGATCGGTCGAGATCACGAACAGCGTCTCCGGCCCGCCCCACAGCCTCTCGATCACTTCGAGCACCTCCTGCGGCCTGGCGTCGCCCACCGCCAGGGGCAGCAGCGAGAACTCGCCCAGCATCTTCTGCAGAAAGGGCAGCTGCACCTCGAGCGAGTGCTCCGTGGCGTGCGCCGCCGGGCTGGTCACCACTTGCCGGAACGGCGCCAGCATACGCACCGCTTCCGCGTCCACCGGGATCCGCCCGAGCGGCGTGTCGAAGGCCTCCGCGCCCGGCAGCGCCAGACCGCGCACCGGGACGCGGTGCACTGGGCCGAGCAGTACCACTCGCTTCACCACGCCGCGTGCGGCGGCAAGCTCGTCGTAGGCGCGCGCCGCCACCGGGCCGGAATAGAGGTAGCCCGCGTGCGGCACGATCAGGGCCTTCGGATGGCCGAAGCGCGGCGCAAGGTTCTCCACGCCGTCGATCAGCTCGGCGACTTCCCTCTCGAGTTCGCGCGCGTCGCGCGGGTAGAACATGCCCGCCACGGCGGCGGGACGGACCTGGCTCACAATAACTCCAGTACGCCTTGCAGGGCGTGGAGGACGGACTGGCGGCGCACGCTCTCTCGGTCGCCGTCCAATCGCCTCGTTTCGCTGCTTATCTTACCCCCGCGCGCCCAGGCGAAGCACACCGTGCCGACGGGCTTGTCGCGCGAGCCGCCGGTCGGGCCGGCCACCCCGGTGATGGCGAGCGCCACCTGCCCGCGGCCGTTCTTCAGCGCCCCGGCCGCCATCTCGCGCGCCGTCTCCTCGCTCACTGCGCCGTGGCGCGTGAGCGTGTCCTCGGATACGCCCAGCTCCTCGCGCTTGGCGGCATTGGAATACACGACGTAGCCCCGTTCGAACCAGTCGGAGCTGCCGGCGATCGCAGTGAGCGCCATTGCCGCCCAGCCGCCGGTGCAGGACTCGGCGGTCACCAGCATCAGGCCCTGCGCCTTGAGCGCCTCGCCGACCTTTTGCGCAAGTTCGTTCACGCCAACAGGACCCTCTTCGCCAGTGCCAGCACGAGCAGCGTGTAACCCGCCGCCAGGATGTCGTCGAACATCACCCCGAAGCCGCCTTTGATGCGCCTTTCCAGCTGCCGGATCGGCGGTGGCTTCACCACGTCGAACGCGCGGAACAGGAAGAACGCCGCGGCCTGCCACGCGGGCTGCTGCGGCGCGATCGCCAGCACCAGCAGGAAGGCCACCACCTCGTCCCAGCACATCGCGCCGTGGTCGTCGATGCCCAGGTCGCGGCCGGTGATATCGCAGGCCCACACTCCCACGGCGAACAGGAACGCCAGGACGGCGAGCAGCGCCAGCGGCTCGTAGGCGGGTCCGACGGCCCACCAGATCGGGAACGCGAGCAGCGTGCCGACCGTGCCCGGCGCGAAGGGTGAAAGGCCGGCGCCGAAGCCGAAGGCGATGAAGTGCGCCGGATGGGTGAAGGCGAAGCGCGCGCTGGGCCGAAACACCATCATGCGAAGTGGTCGTAGCCGCGCCCGGCGTCCATGGGCTTGCCCCGCGCATCGAGCAGCCGCAGCTTCGCCTCGCCGGAGTGCATCGAGCCGACGCGCGTCAGCGCCAGGCGCAGCGTCCGGGACAGTGCGTCGATCTCCGCGCGAGCCGACTGCGCAGCGGTGAAGATCAGCTCGTAGTCATCGCCGCCCGCCAGCACGCAGCGCTGCTGCAGCCGGGGCTCGTCGCAAGGGAACTTCGGCAGCAGCGCGTAGTGCACCAGCGCGCCCACGCCGGAGCGCTCGAGGATGTGGCCGAGGTCCTGCGCGAAGCCGTCCGAGACGTCGATGGCGGCGTGCGCGATGCCGCGCAGCCGCTCACCCAGCTCCACGCGCGGCTCGGGCTCGTGCAGCCGACTTGCGGCCGCCGTGTCCTCGGGATGCTCCAATGCAAGAGCGGCGCCGCCAAGCTCGCCCGACACCCAGATGTCGTCCCCGGGCCGCGCCCCGCCGCGCGTCAGCGCCAGGCTGGCGGGCACTTCGCCGAGAATGGCGACGCAGATGGTGAGCGGCCCGCGCGTGGTGTCGCCGCCGACCAGGTCCACGTCGAAGCGCTCGGCGAGCGCGTAGAACCCGTCGGCGAACGCGGCGATCCAGGCTTCGTCCGCCGCCGGCAGCGCGATCGCCAGCGTCGCCCAGCGCGGCGTGGCTCCCGTCGCCGCCATGTCGGAGAGATTCACCGCCAGCGCCTTGTGCCCGAGCGAGCGCGGCGCGGCGCCCCTGGCGAAGTGCCGGCCCTCGAGCAGCATGTCGGTGGACACTGCCAGCGCTGCCGCGGCGTCGGGCTTGAGCAGTGCGGCGTCGTCGCCCACGCCGAGCAGCGCATGGCGCGCGGGGCGGGAAAAATACTTGCGGATGATCTCGAATTCGGAGGGCATCGCGCCCCCGTTTCAGGCGGTCTGCCTGCCGCGCGCAACTTCCTGCGGCCGCAGTCCGCGGGCGAGCTTTTCCAGCACGCCGTTGACGTACTTGTGGCCGCCGGTGCCGCCGAAGCTCTTGCCGAGTTCCACCGCCTCGTTGACCACCACCTTGAACGGCGTGCCCGGATGCTGCTGCAGCTCGAAGGCGCCGATGTAGAGGATGGCGCGCTCCACGGGCGACAGGCGGCGGAACTCGCGGTCGAGGCAGGGCGCGATCAGTGCTTCAAGTTCGGCGGAGCGCTCGAGCACGCCGCGCACCAGGGACTCGGCCAGGGCACGGTCGGCGTGCTCGTAGTCGTCCATCGCGCGCACCTGCTCGAGCGCATCGCCGCCGGCCAGCTGCCAGGCGTAGAGCGCCTGCAGCGCGATCTCGCGCGAGCGCCGGCGCGCGGTCTTGGCGGCTTTCATTTCGCCACCGACGCGAGCTTGGCGCGCAGCCTGGCCATTTCGACGGCCACCCGCACCGCCTCCGCGCCCTTGTCCAGGCGCGCCGTGGCCTGCTCCTCGGTGTCGGTGGTGAGGATGCCGTTGGCCACCGGGATGCCGCACTCCAGCGCCACGTCCATCACGCCGCGCGCCGACTCGTTGCAGACGATCTCGAAATGGTAGGTGTCGCCGCGCACCACGCAGCCGACGGCAACGAGGCAGTCGAAGCGGCCCGACTGCGCCATCCATTGCAGGGCCAGGGGAATCTCCAGGGCGCCGGGGACCGACTCGATCACTACGTCCTTCATGCCGAGCTTCGCCGCCTCGGCCTTGGCGCGCTGCAGGAGTTGCGCGCAGAGGTCCTCGTTGAACCGGCTCGCCACGATGCCCAGGCGCATGAGCTAGCGCCTCGGGGACTCAGCGTAGCCGGTGACCTCCAGGCCGAAGCCCGCCATGCTCGGCATCTTGCGCGGCGCCGCCATCAGCCGCATGCGGCCGACGCCGAGCTCGCGCAGGATCTGCGCGCCGATGCCGTAGGTGCGCAGGTCCATGCTGCGGCCCTGGTGCTGCTGCGGCGTCTCGGCGAGGCGTGCATCGAGCGCCGCGGACGTTTCGTGGCAGTTCATCAGCACCATCACGCCGCAGCCGGCCCTGGCGATCGCGGCGAGCGCCTCGCCCACGCTCCAGGAGTGCGTGCCGGGCCCGCTGTCGAGCAGGTCCACCACGGAGACCGGCTCGTGCACGCGTACCAGGGTCTCGGCATCGACGCGCGGCTCGCCGGCGACCAGCGCGAGATGCGTGGCGCGCGTCGGCAGGTCGTGGAACGCGACCAGGCGCAAGCGCCCCCACGCCGTCTCGATGTCGCGCTCGAAGCTGCGGCTCACCAGCGATTCGTTGCGGCTGCGGTATTCGATCAGGTCGGCGATGGTGCCGATTTTCAGGCCGTGCGCGGCCGAAAACTCCAGCAGGTCGGGCAGCCGCGCCATCGTGCCGTCGTCTTTCATCACCTCGCACAGCACCGCCGCGGGCGTGAGCCCCGCGAGGCGCGCGAGGTCGCAGCATGCCTCGGTGTGCCCGGCGCGCACCAGCACGCCGCCCTGCTGCGCAATCAGCGGGAACACGTGGCCGGGCTGCACGATGTCCTCGGCGCGCGCGTTCGGGGCGGACGCGACCTTGATGGTGAGGGCGCGGTCGGCGGCGGAAATCCCGGTGGCGATGCCCTCGGCGGCCTCGATCGACACCGTGAAATTGGTGCCGTGCCGCGAGCGGTTCTGCTCCACCATCGGCCGCAAGCCGAGCTGCAGGGCGAGCTGCTCGGTGATCGGCATGCAGATCAGGCCGCGGCCGTGCTTGGCGAGGAAGTTGATCTTCTCCGGCGTGACGAACTCGGCGGCGAAGACGAGGTCGCCCTCGTTCTCGCGGTCCTCGTCGTCCACCAGGACGACCATCCCGCCCGCGCGCATGTCGGCGATGATGTCGGTGACCGGGCTGATGGCGGCGGTTTCTCTGCGCATGGGGCTTATTCTTCCGCGCCGCCTTCGCCGGCGGCGCCGGTCTTCTCGCGGATGCGCGCCGACTTGCCCGAGCGCTGGCGCAGGTAATAGAGCTTGGCGCGGCGCACTTCGCCCTTCCTCTTCACCTCGACCGAGGCGATGAGCGGCGAGTAGGTCTGGAAGGTGCGCTCCACGCCCTCGCCCGAGGAGATCTTCCTCACGGTGAAGGAGGAGCCGATGCCGCGGTTCCTCTTGGCGATCACCACGCCCTCGAAGGCCTGCGCGCGCTTGCGCTCGCCCTCGACCACGTTGACGTTGACGATCACGGTGTCGCCCGGCGAGAAGTCCGGGAGGATCTTCGCCAGCCGCTTGATTTCTTCCTGCTCGAGTTTCTGGATCAGGTTCATGGTTGCGCTCCGCTCTTCGTTTCCTGCCTGAATTCCTCAAGCAGCCTTTGTTCGTCCTCGCTCAGCCGCCTCGCGGCGATGAGTTCCGGCCTTCTCAGCCAGGTCCTGCCCAGCGCCTGCTTCAGCCGCCAGCGCCGGATCTGCTCGTGGTGCCCGGACAGCAGCACCTGCGGAATCCTCTCGCCTGCATACGTCTCAGGCCGCGTGTACTGCGGGCAATCCAGCAATCCGCCGGCAAACGACTCTTGCACCGCCGACTGCCCGTCGCCCAGCGCCCCGGGCAGCTGCCGCACCACCGCGTCGATCACCGCCATCGCCGCGAGTTCGCCGCCGGAGAGCACGAAATCGCCGAGCGACAGCTCCTCGTCCACCCGGCGCCGGACCAGCCTTTCATCCACGCCTTCGTAGCGGCCGCAGAGCAGCGTCGCCGCCGGCCTGCCCGCCAGCTCCATCACTTTCGCGTGATCGAGCCTGCGTCCCTGCGGCGAGAGGTAGATCACCTTCCCGCCGCCTGCGCCCTTTGCCGCATCCAGCGCCTGTTCCAGCGGCTCGGCCAGCATCACCATGCCGGGCCCGCCGCCGTACGGACGGTCATCCACCGTCCGGTAATTGTCCGTCGTGAAATCCCTCGGATTCCACGTCTGCAGGCGCCACAGCCCCGCCTCCAGCGCCTTGCGCGTGATGCCGCTGGCCGTTACCGCCGCGAACATCTCCGGGAACAGCGTCACCACGTCGAAGCGGATCACCAGTCCGCCTCCCACGCCACCTCGATGCGCTTCGCCTCGAGGTCCACTTTCTTCACTACCGTCGGCACCCAGGGGACCAATCTCACCCGGTCGCCGGCCAGTTCCATCACGTCCTGCGGGCCGTTCGAGAACCACTGCCGCACGACGCCTAGCTTCAGGCCCTGCTCGTTCACCACTTCCAGCCCGACCAGGTCGGCGAGGTAGTAGTGCCCGTCCTCCACGTCCGGCAGCGCACTTCGCGCCACCTCGACCTTCGTACCCTTGAGTGCCAGCGCCTGCTCCCGGGTTTCGATCCCGGCCAGCTTGGCGATCACCGTCGCGCTGTGCACCTTCGCCTGCTCGACCTGGCGCTGTTCCTCGCCGAGCCACCAAACCCTTGCCGCCACCAGCGCGTCAGCCACGCCCCGCTGCGGCGCCACCTTGACCCAGCCGCGCAAGCCGTAGGAACCGGCCACGCGCCCCAGCTCGATCAGCTCAGGCGGCCTTCTTGCCAAACTGCTTCACGAGCCGCTTCACCGTCAGCGAGAGCTGCGCGCCCTTGCCCTGCCAGTGCTTGAGCCGCTCCACGTTCACGCGCAGCGACTCGCGGCCCGCCGGAGCCTTCGGGTCGTAGAAGCCGACGCGCTCGATGAACTTGCCCTTGGCCGAGCGGCGCGAGTCCGCCACCACCATGCTGAAAAAGGGCCGCTTGTTCGCGCCGCCGCGCGCCAGTCGAATCACCACCATTTGGAAACCTCGCGAAGCGCGAAAAGGCGCGGATTATACGGGAGAAATCAGGAGTTTGGAATGCCCAGCGTACCGCCGAGCGCGGCGATTCCCCGGCGCAGGCGCTCGATTGCCGCCCCGACTTCCCCGGGCGCCCCGCGGACGCCGAGCTCGATGTGCCTGCGCGTTCCGTCCTCGCCCATGCTGGGAAGGCTGAACGCCTTCAAACCAGCGTGCTTCGCGTTCACCTCCTCCATCAGGGGCGTGATGGTGGACTCCGCCAGGCCGTAGACGATCACCGAGGCCTCGGCCCAGCGTTGGGAATCGAACAGCGGCCGGTAGCGGGTATCGAGCAGCCACTCGACCATCGGCCAGGCCATCTGCGGGAATCCCGGCACGAAGTGGTGGTCACGCACCGAGAACCCCGGGATGCGGTTGAAGGGATTGGGGAGGATTTCCGCTCCCACCGGAAACTCGCCCATTTTCAGCCGCTGCGGCGTGGTCTGCCCCGCGAAGCGCCCGCGGATCTCCTTCTCCGCTTCGGGATGCAACGCAAGGCCCACGCCCAGCGCCGCAGCGGCGCACTGCCGGGTGTGGTCGTCGGGCGTCGCGCCGATGCCGCCGAAACTGAAGACGATGTCCGGGGATGCGAACGTGCGCCTGAGCGCGGCGGTGATGCGCTCCGGCTCGTCGCCCAAGTGCTCGCACCATGCCAGGCGCAGCCCGCGCTTCGCCAGCGTCTCGATGAGCCAGGGAAAGTGCTTGTCCTGGCGCTTGCCCAC
Source organism: Gammaproteobacteria bacterium (assembly GCA_041496745.1). Lineage (GTDB taxonomy): Bacteria > Pseudomonadota > Gammaproteobacteria > Burkholderiales > SG8-39 > JAABQT01. The sequence continues at coordinate 5,865 of JBGQFF010000001.1, read as the reverse complement.
CAGGATCTCGTCGCCGATGACGAAAGCACCGAAGCCGCGGATCACAGCACCTGCCCGTCGATCGGCGCTTCGCGCTGCGCCTTCAACTCGGCCAGCAGGAAATGGATAAAGCTCAGGCCGAACAGCACCGGCGCGAAGAAACCGAAGAACGGCACATAGGCCACCAGCGCGAGCATCGCGCCAAGCACATACAGCGAGCGGCGGCGGCTGGAAAAGAGCCGCTGCATCTCCGCCGCATCCGCGTGCTCGGCGAGCGCGTCGTAGCGCAGCACGCGCTGGTTGACCCCGCCGAGGATCGCCACCGGGATCAGCGGCCACAGCGGCGGGAAGATCCAGAACGGGATCGAAACGAAGAACAGCACGACCATGCCGCACAGCGCCACCAGGCCGTTCCACAGGCTGCCAGCGAGGTTGCCGCCTTTGCGGCGCTCGAGCGTCGGATAGCTGCGGCTCGCCACGTGCTCCACCATCGCCGGCATGCCGAAGATGCTGAGGATCAGCAGCGCCGTGAGCTGGATGAGCGGCACCAGCATGATGACGATCAGCACCTTGGCGGTAATGAGCGCCGCGTCCTGCAGGTCCCACTGCAGGGCGAACATGCCGGTGGTCAGCCACTGGTGGATCACACCGGCAAGCCACAACGCGAGCTGTCCCCAGAACAGGATCGCCAGCGTGCCCCAGAGGGCAAGTGCGATCAGCAGCGGCCACAGCATCAGCCACAGCATCCTCGGGTGCAGCAGGTTGCCCAGTGCGAAGAGCAGCGAGCGCGCGACGTTGTTCATCTGCGGATACTTTGCCACAGTTTGGCGAGCCGCTTGGCCGACACCGGCACCGGCGTCTTCAGTTCCTGTGCGTAGAGCGACACCCGCAATTCCTCCAGCAGCCAGCTGAACTGCTCGAGTTCCGCATTGAGCGGGCGCGGCGCGCGCAGCCAGCCCGCCAGCAGCGGCTGCAGTTCCGCCGCGAGCCGCGCGTCGCGCGCCGGATCGGCGCGCAGCTTCGCCAGGCGCAGCGCCGCCGCCTTCAGGTAGCGCGGGTAGTGCTGCAGCCGCGCCCAGGGCGTCCCGGCCAGCCAGCCGGAGCGCAGGAGCCGCGAGAGCTGCTGCTTCACGTCTTCGGCCGCCTGCGGGCAGGCCTTTGCCGCCTGCGCCAGTTTCTTTTGCAACTCGGCGTGCGCGGCGAGGATGGCGGACGCGGTGCGCGCCATTTCCTGCGCGATGAGCACGAAGCGCGAGCGGCCCTCCTCCACGCGCCGCGCGAAATCCGCCTGCGTCATCGGCAGCGAATCGCCCAGGAACGCCCGGTCGAGCGCCGCCGCCACGAGTTCCTCCTTCACCGGGCCGAGCACCACGTCCCTGGCCCAGCTGCGTTCCAGCTCACGGACGCGGTCCTTGAAGGCGATGGCGAGGAGCCGCCGCACGCCGGCGCGGTGCAGTTCCTGCGCTTTCTCCGGCGCATCGAAAACCCGGAGCGTCACCGCGTCGCCCGCATCGACGAGCGCCGGATAGCCCACCAGCGTCTGCCCGCCGCGTGCGATCTCCATCACCTCCGCCAGGTCGCCTATGGTCCAGCCCGTGGTGCGCTCCCCCTCGGCGAGCGGCGCTTCGCTCTGCAGCACCGCTGCAGTACGATCCGAGAGGCCGCTCTTGAGTCCGGCGAGATTTCTGCCCATCGCCAGTTGCCGGCCGTGCTCGTCGATCACCAGGAAGTTCATGTGCAGGTGCGGCGGCGCGGAATCCGGGCGCAAAGCGTCGAGCGGCACCTCCAGGTTCAGTTCGGCGCGGATATGGCGCGCCAGCGCCTGCGCGAGCGGCGTGTCCGAGGGCGGAACGGCGGCGGCGAAACTTTCCGCGAACTCCTCCAGCGGCCCGAGCTTGTGGCGCAGCCGCTGCGGCATGGACTTGGCCAGCGCACGCACCTTCTCCTTCAGCAGGCCCGGCACCAGCCACTCGCTGCGCGCCGCCGGCACCTGGTTGAGCAGCGCCACCGGCACGGTCATGGTGACGCCGTCGCGAGGCGAGCGCGGCTCGAAATGGTACTCGAGCCTGAAGGCGTTGGCGCCGAGCTTCAGCTGGTGCGGGAAATTATCGGTGGTGATCCCGGCCGCCTCGTGGCGCATCAGGTCTTCGCGCTTGAGAAACAGCAGCTTCGGGTCTTCGCGCTCGGCTTCCTTGCGCCACTTCTCGAAGTCGGCGCCATTGTGCATGCCCGGCGGGACGCGCTCGCCATAGAACGCTTCGATCAGCGCGTCGTCCACCAGGATGTCGGGGCGGCGCGACTTGTGCTCCATGCGCTCGATCTCCGCCACCAATCGCCGGTTGTGGGCAAAGAACGGCGCCCTGGTGTCGAACTCGCCTTCCACCAGCGCCGAGCGGATGAAGATCCCGCGCGAGAGTCCGGGGTCGAGCGGCCCGTAGTGCACCCGCCGGCTCGTGTACAGCGGCAGCCCGTAGAGCGCGCCGCGCTCGAGCGCCACCACTTGCGCGTGCATCTTCTCCCAGTGCGGGTTGTCGCGATGGCGCTTGAGCAGGTGCGCCCCCAGCTCCTCCAGCCACTGCGGCTCCACCGTGGCGACGGTGCGGGCGAAGAGGCGCGTGGTCTCCACCAGCTCTGCGCCGACGATCCACTTGCCGGGCTTCTTGGTGCCGGAGGCCGGGTGTACCCAGAACTTGATGCCGCGCGCCCCGGTGTAGTTGTGGTCGGCCTCGTCCTTCATGCCGACGTTGCCGAGCAGCCCGGCGACCAGTGCGCGGTGGATTGCCCGGTAACCATCGGGCTTGTCCGCCTTGGCGCTCGACGACTTCCACTCGAGCTCGTCCACCACGTTTTGCAGCTGGGTGTGCACGTCGCGCCACTCGCGCATGCGTGGGGTGGAGAGGAAATTGTCGCGGCAGATGCGCCGCAGCCCCTGTTCGCCCTGCAGCTTCCACAGCTTGAGCAGCGCAAGGAAGTCGGAGCGCTCGTCGGCGAAGCGCGTGTGGCGCTCGTCCGCCGCGCCCTGCTTGGCCAGCGGCCGCTCGCGCGGGTCCTGCACCGAGAGCGCCGCAGCGATCACCAGCAGTTGTTCGAGGCAGCCCTCGGCGCGCGCCGCGATCAGCATGCGCCCGACGCGCGGGTCGAGCGGCAGGCGGGCGAGCTCCCGCCCCACGTCCGTCAGTTCGTTGTTGTCGTCCACCGCGCCCAGCTCGGCGAGCAGGCCGTAGCCGTCGGCGATGGCGCGGGAGCTCGGCGCATCGAGGAACGGAAAGTCTTCGACCTTGCCGAGGTTCAGGCTCAGCGCGCGCAATATCACCGCGGCGAGCGAGGAGCGCAGCACCTCCGGGTCGGTGTACGCGGGCCGCGACTTGAAATCGTCCTCGCCGTACAGGCGGATGCAGATGCCGTCCGCCACGCGCCCGCAGCGCCCCGCGCGCTGCTGCGCCGCCGCCTGCGAGATGTTCTCCACCCGCAGTTGCTCCACCTTGTTGCGGTAGGAGTAGCGCTTGACGCGCGCCTGGCCCGCGTCCACCACGTAGCGGATGCGCGGCACCGTGAGCGAGGTTTCGGCGACGTTGGTGGCGAGCACCACGCGCCGCACGCCGCCCGGGTGGAACACGCGGTCCTGCTCGGCCACCGACAGGCGGCCGTAGAGCGGGAGCACCTCGGCGCCCTTCAGGTTTCTCTTCGCCAGCACGGCCGCGGCATCGCGGATCTCCCGCTCGCCGGGCAGGAAAACGAGCACGTCACCGGGGCCTTCGCGGAACAGTTCCTCCACCCCGTCGGCGAGCGCCTGCTCCTCCTCGTCGCGCGTGGTGTCTTCGGCATCGCCGCCGACCGGGCGGTAGCGCACCTCAACCGGATACAGCCTGCCGGAGACCTCGATCACCGGCGCGCCGTCGAAATGCTTCGAAAAGCGCTCGGCGTCGATGGTGGCCGAGGTGATGACGAGCTTCAGGTCCGGGCGCCGGGGCAGCAGGCGCTTCAGGTAGCCGAGCAGGAAATCGATGTTCAGGCTGCGCTCGTGCGCCTCGTCGAGGATGATCGTGTCGTAGGCGCGCAGTTCCGGGTCGCCCTGCGTTTCGGCCAGCAGGATGCCGTCGGTCATCAGCTTGATCGCCGTGCGCGGCCCGACCTTGTCGGTGAAGCGAACCTTGTAGCCGACCACGGTGCCGAGCTCGACTTTCAGCTCCTCGGCGATCCGCGCGGCGACCGAGCGCGCGGCGATGCGGCGCGGCTGGGTGTGGCCGATGTATCTGGCGTCGCCCCTGCCCATCTCGAGCAGGATCTTCGGGATCTGGGTGGTCTTGCCCGAACCGGTCTCGCCGCAAACGATCACCACCGGATGCGCGGCGACCTCGCGCGCGATTTCCTCCCGCCTCTGGGTGACCGGGAGCGCTGGGTCGAAGTGAATGCGCGGCTTCATTCTCGCGGAACGTGCGCGCGAGGATATAGGATTGGCGGACCACCATGGCCGGACCGACGAGGGAATTCTGGGAGAAGCGCTTTGCCGCGGGCGATACGCCGTGGGACCGGGGCGAAGTCAATCCGCAGCTCGGCGCCTGGCTCGCCGCCGGCGCGCTGAAGCCCTGCCGCATCCTGGTGCCCGGCTGCGGCTCGGGTTACGAGGTCGCCGTGCTCGTGGCGGCGGGCTTCGAGGTGACGGCGTTCGACTACGCGTCCGAAGCGCTCAACCGCACGCGCAAGCAGCTTGATCTGACGGGCCTTGAAGCGACGCTCATCGAGACCGACGCGCTCGCCTGGCAGCCGGATCGAGCCTTCGAAGCGATCTACGAGCAGACCTGCCTGTGCGCGCTGTATCCAGACCAGTGGCGCGACTACGCCGACCAGTTACACCGCTGGCTCGCGCCGGGCGGGCGGTTGTATGCGCTCTTTGTCCAGTTTCTGCGGCCGGGCGCCGCCGAGGGCGCCATCCAGGGCCCACCCTACCACTGCGACATCAACGCGATGCGCGCACTGTTTCCGGAACCGCGCTGGGCCTGGCCGAAGCCGCCTTATCCGCGCACCAGCCACCCGCGCGGCCTCGCCGAGCTCGCTGTGGTTCTTGAGCGTCGCTTAACCCATGGAGCCTGACCGGGAGCTTCCGCAGGCGCTTGCGGCGGTGGCCGCGCACTTCGATGCCGAGGGACTGGCGTGCGACTACGCGGCGCTCGCTGCCTCGCGCGAGCGCGGCCACCTCGCCGTCTGCCTGGCCAAGCTCGAGACCTTCGATCCCAAGCAAGTGCGCATCGCCGCGCAAATGGCGTTTTGGATCAACGTGTTCAACGCCGGCGTGCTGCGCGACGCGCCGGAGCTGGAGCTCGCCGGCGTCGAGCGGGACATGGAAGCGTTCTTCGAGCGGCCGCGGCTCAGGATCTTCGGGCAGCCGTTCTCGCTGGACGAGATCTACCATGGCCTGCTGCGCGGCAACGTGCCGGCGCATGGCAGGCTGCACGCGCCCATGAGGCGCGACGATCCTCGCCTCGCCTACATGCCCATCGCCTTCGACGAGCGCCTGCACTTCGCCCTGTTCCGCGGCTCGCGCTCGTCGCCGGCGTTTCGCGTCTTCGAGGGCGGCAAGCTGGACCTCCAGCTCGAGGAAGCCGCCGTGCTGTACATCCGGCGCATGGCGCAGGTGGAGCGCGACGGCAGCGTGGTGGCGGTGCCGAAATTGCTGCAGTGGTACGCGTTGGACTTCGGCGGCGAGCGCGGGGTGCTCGAATTCGTCCTGCGCCGGCTGGACGACGCCTCGTTCGAGCGCGCCGACCGCAACATCGGCCGCATCAAGCTGCGCTACGGCGCGTTCGACTGGACGCTCAATCGCCGTTAAGCAAGTTATCGCACGGGCCTCTGCAGAACGCAGAGACGCGGGTGCTCAACGCAAGGTCT